>DAOUIC010000349.1:0-2855 GCA_034428255.1 Anaerolineales bacterium | reverse complement strand
GCGAGTTGGATCCTCGGCTTGGTGACTACGTCAAGACCCTGTCGGCATGGATCCACCGACAATCGTTTGCCTCCCTCGTCAACGCGATCTACGAACGGTTCCCAGAGATGCGAGTAAGGAGCATGTTCAACGCGTTTGAGGAGGATGCCCGTTGACGCTGATTGTTGGCATCCCGTGCAGCGATGGTGTTGTGATTGGAACGGATAGTGCAGTTACCGCGGGGTCGATCGTGCTGCCGGGAATGTCCAAAGTCCATTCAGTAGCCGACTGTGCATTGGTTTCTTGTGCAGGTAATGTAGGGCCGGGTCAGCGGTTCCTGAATGTGGTTTCAGAGCGCTACAGGGCTGATCAAGTCCTTGGCACCAATGGCACTCTGATTGAGGAGGGGAACGAACTGGCTGCGAAGGCGTTTCGGATTTTCCAATCGACAGGATGGATCGGGGGCGAATGCAGCTCTGTTGTTGCTTTGGGCCTGGACCATGGCGTTAAGGAATGGGGGATGATTAGATTCCATTTCAGTTCGGAGCCCGGTCCGGCAACGGTAGAGGTCATGCAAGACATTCCGTTTATGGCATTGGGTTCAGGCCGTGATGCTGCGATGCCGCTCTTGGCGTTTGTCCGCAAGGTCTTTTGGTCCGGTTTGCAACCCTCGATAGTAGATGCCATCTTTGCCATTGCCTTTGTCATGGAGACCGCCATCGAGATTGCGGCGAGTGGAGTAGGTGGCAAGTTGCAAGTGGGCGTATTGAGAACCGAAGAGGATGAAGACGCTTCGCGCTCCAGTGGCAAGGGGGGCGAAGCGAACCGTCGGTACAGTGCTCGGCTGCTGGAGTCCAACGAAGTTGAGGAGCAACGCGCCGCCGCACTTGGAGCCTACGAGCACTTGGCTGCTTATCGGAGAGGCGGTCTCGCCGCCGTCTCGGAACCGGAACAGATCCCATCCTTGGAGTGGGATTAGGCAGGCGCCCCACAACTTGGCTGGACCGTCGGCCGGCGTCTGCTTGCACACCCGGCGTTGAGAGTGATCATGTTGGACATGCAAGCCGTCCAATTGCACGAGACGACAGCCTTGTGGGATCGTGATCGGTGTTGCGGCTGAACCCACTTTGATCGGAATTGGACTTCCTGCTCCAAATCCAAGGTGAGTGGTCAGTTTTCGGGGCCAATCAGCAGTTGGCCCAGTTCCGGCCAACCCTCGCTGTTCCAGGTAAGTTCGCGTCCGCCCAGCTTGGCATTGCCCAGGTCCTCACCGTCGTAGTAGTGAAAGGTAAAGAGGTAGCGGGGCCGCACGCCCCACTCCAGCCAGCGCAGGATCCCTGCGTGGCCCGGCCCGATGAATCGGCCCTCACGGCCAAGGAACAAGGTTCCACCGCCTTCCGTCAGCGGCCAGTCTTCCCGGTCCAGGTACGGACCGGTCGGGTTCCGACTGCGGCCGATCCGGATGTTGTAGGTGCTGGCCACCGAGTTGCAACAGCCGTCCCAGTTCACAAACAGGTAGTACCAGCCGTTATGGGGATAAATGTAAGGGGCTTCGATTGAATTCTCGCCTTCGGTTCCCCAATGTGAAGCCAGGTGGGTAAAGCGCTCCGGTTCCACTGCCCGTCCGGGGCTGGTCCAGTATTGATCCGGGCTTTGCCGCAGGCGTCCGGTGGCCGGATCCAGTTCTACGACGTAGATGCCGCCGGCATGGGACCCGAACACCATCCAGGTTTGCCCGTCGAAGTCCGTAAAGACACTGGCATCCATGGCACGGGGATGGTTCTCTTCACCGACGGATTGCAGGACGATGCCTTCATCGACCCATCCCGTGCCCTGCTCGGTCTCCAATAGCACGGCGGTACCAATGGCATCCTGAATTCGTCCGGGAGTTTCGTCGAAGACCGTGAAGTAGATGCGGGTCGGCGAGGCCAGATCTGGAGCATCGAACTCGCCGGTTGTATTCCAAACCTTTACGCCGGAGACCCAAGACGGCTTTTCCCGTCCAAAGGCCGGCTCGTCCCTCTCAAAGCGACCGGTCTCCGGATTCAGCGTGTGGCGGTCCAGACCGTGGCCGCGGGTTCCGGAGGCATACAGGGTGGGTTGTCCGTCCATGACCACGAGCCTGGAGGGATCATGGATGTGGTCCTCGGCGATCCAGGGCAGCCGATGCGGCAGTTGCCGGAGCACCGGCCCGGAGGAGGCGAAGGAGCGGTCCGATGCAGAGACTGATTGACAACCCGTTAGGGACAGTGCGAACAGGCAGCACAGCAGGATTCGCGCGGTCCAATCTGGGTGCTTGGTCGCGTGCCGCCAACAGCCAGGGTTGCCACAACGACATCCATTCCGATGGCGGGAGAAGCAGGGAGTTGGTTTGGTTGGAGCGAGAAGTGTCAGGCAGTGGGCATGTCCTCCTGTTGGTGCGCCTGGCAATCGAGCGGTGAGCCCATCTGTGTTCGTCTCCCAGTTCAACCCATCGAAGCCGTCCAGCAGCGAGATGTCGGTGGTACAGGTCGGATCCAAACGTTCCAATGTGACGGACTGATCTTGACTGTATTCCCGGACCAACCCAGCGGGATGGCATACAGGGTGTCCTTGGTGGACGTGAAACAAATTCATCCTGGGTGCGAGGTTATACTGGCAGCCAATGCAGGGCGCACTCAAGGAGGGACGATCATGCAATACGGTCTGCCTTTTCAGGTAGTCTTCAGTTCCACCGATCCCAGAATCCGCAATAAGATCATGACAGGCATCTTGTATGTACTGGTCAGTGGGATTCTGTCCTTCTTGCTGGTCGGCCTTGTCGGATTCTTCATAGTGGGCGGATATTCCCTGCGTCTGTTGCGCAATGTCCGAACCAATCAGGAACATCCCCTCCC
>DAOUIC010000348.1:0-2635 GCA_034428255.1 Anaerolineales bacterium | reverse complement strand
CTTATCCGATCCGATCTGCGCGACCGTGTGGAAGTGATGCTTTCCCAGCTCGATGTGGCCAGTTCTCCTCACGACATGCGTTTGCCTCGATATCGGCTGCATGCCCTCAAGGGGAATTTGAAAGGGTATTGGTCTATTACGGTGAAGGCCAACTGGCGCATCATTTTCCGTTTCGAGGGTGGGGATGTCTACGACGTGGAGCTAATCGACTACCACTGACGAAAAGGAGGACCATAATGCCGATGAAAAACCCGCCGCATCCCGGAAAGGTGGTGCGGGTATCCTGTCTGGAACCACTCAATCTCAGTGTCACCGAAGGCGCGCGGGTCTTGGGCGTGAGCCGTCAAGCCCTCTCGAACTTGGTCAACGGCCGTGCGCGGATTTCCGGCGATATGGCGATTCGTCTGGCCAAGGCTTTCGGCTCGACCACAGAGTCTTGGATACGTCTACAGGCAGCCTACGATATCGCTCAGGCCCAAGCACGGGAGCAGGAAATCGAGGTTGACCGCTACGAGCCGCAGCCTGCCTTGTAACAGTTCAGCAATGGTGTTGAAAATCCAACCTTGATGGTCGAAGCTTGGGCGACGGAGCATCGGTACTGCGTCAAGCCAGTCGAGCTACCGTGAACACCCAAGGACACATCGGCTTACGGAGTCCAACCATGATCCAGCAGTTCACCATCAGTCGGGACGATGCCATCTATGAAGCCTGGCCCGATGTGGTCCTGACCCCTTCGGGCAGACTGTTATGCGTCTTCGCGGAGTGTACGCATCATCATGATCGGTCCTACACGCGCATCATGCTGACCGAGTCCGATGATCGAGGTCGAACCTGGACCCCCAAACGCCCTCTGACCGACGGTACGCAAGGGCTGCCCTACTACAACTGCGGTCGCATCATGCGTTTGAGCGACGGCCGCTACGTGATCATCGTTGACAAGGTGTACGACCGCGGCGAAAGCGGGGGTCGCGTACTGCTGTACTTCAGTGAGGATGAAGGCCAAACCTGGAGTGAACCCGTCGAAACCCCTGTCCGCGGCATCGTGCCGGACAAACTGCTTGAACTTGATTCGGGCCGCTGGATTCTGTCCTGCCACGACAGGGAGGCCGGTTTCGGGTACTTGGTGCAGCGGTTGTGGTACTCGGACGATCAGGGGGCAACCTGGTCCGAGTCGGTGGTGGTTGGACGACAGGAGGGACTGAACCTGTGCGAGGTGTCAATTCTGCCTTGTGACGATCAGGTGTTGGTTGCCTTCATGCGCGAGAACTCCTTCCAGGGCTGGGACTGCTTCAAGGCCATCTCCCGCGACAACGGCGAAACCTGGGGCGAGCTGATCAAGTTCCCCCTGCCGGCCTGCCATCGTCCCGTTGCCGGCTGGCTGCAGAATGGGCAGATCATGATCACCCACCGCTTCATCCAGGGCGGCAGGCGCGGCTTCTTCGGCGGGCATCAGAACTTCTTCGCTGCCTTGACCGATGTGGAGTCGGTGTTGGCACCCACCCGCGACGATGCCCAGACCCGCATCCTTCCCATCGACTTTGATCGCTCTGCCGAGAGCGATACCGGATACTCGGGTTGGGTGCAGTTTGACGACGGCGAGATTTATATTGCCAACTACGTCCTTGACGATGCGCCGAAGGGGCAGATACGCGGGTATGCGCTGCGGATGGAGGACTTCATACTTTGAGGCACCGCAGATGATGTGCCTCCCGGGGCCGTATTGCCGCGGAACACGTCGCCTGCGGGAAGCCACTTGAAGACCCGTTGCCATTACCCGGTACGGTAACGGACGCGCGGCACTATTCCTGTGGCGGTGCGGTTTCCGGGTTCCTTTCCCCAGCGTTCAAGGTTGCCAAGTTGTCGGTCCGGCATTCCAGGTGGGGAGGGCTTCCCGGCATGCGATGGAAGGCAAGTTCCACCGCGATCACTTCCCGGCCCGTGTCCTGGTGTTCACGTCCGTAACCCCGATCCCTGATTTGGCGAAGGGCCTCATGGACGGGTCGGATGGCTTACCTGTGCAAGATCAATTGTCGGACAGAAGATGCGATTGTCGAGCGTAGGGGCGAACATGGCAGGGCACGAGTCTGGTATAACGCGCAACGATGACGGTCAACGCAGGTGCTATTAAGCTATGAAGCAGTGACCTTGACGCAGCGCGCGTCTGCCTGAAGTCTGACTTCCAACACCATTACTGAACTGTTTCGAAGAAGCTGACGACTGTCAGGATCCGTCTCCGAAACTCGGCTATGGTACTGGTTTGATTGTCAATGAAGTGGCGGCCAGCCATCAGTGTCCTCAAGAATCCGAATGTCCCCTTGTCTCACACTCATTGTCGGTCTCTATGCTGGAGCGCTGTTTAGCCTGTAGGTCTGCCGGAGGTGGTTTCTGGCTGAATTTGTAATGGACCTCAGGCTCCGATTCGCAGTCCTCTCTGTCGCAGACTCACCCAAGCCAACACGGTCAGAAAGACCGCCGTCTGGAGAAGGATGATGGATGCCCCGGAGGCGATGTCCAAGTAGAAGCTGACGTAGATGCCCAGCCCCGCCGACACTGATCCCAGCAGGATTGAGAGCACCATCATGCGACCAAAGCTGACCGTCAGCATGCGCGCGATCGTGGCCGGCATGATCAGCAC
>DAOUIC010000347.1:0-2494 GCA_034428255.1 Anaerolineales bacterium | reverse complement strand
AGTCCAGGGCCCAACTCTCCGTGTCGGGATCGGCGTCGCCGATGGTCAGGATCCGTTCTTCTGTCAACAAGGGCTCCTCCCGATCAGGGGTGAGCCAGTCCAGGGACTGCCGCCAGGCCAGCCGCCCATCGCCGGCCGCGACCTTGGCAATGGCCGTCTGCCGTTGCTGCCCAAGGTTGTCCAGTCGTTGGTAGCCCTCGCCCCGGACGTAGGTGGGACCACCCCAGAAGTTGAAACCGGAGAGCCAGGGGCAGGTCATCGAGATGCCGTTGTGCCACTCGTGGTCGTAGTGCTTTTCCTCGGTCACGACCGTGCCGCCAAGCGTCGAGACGGGATGCAGGTAGGGGCGGCGCCCTTGGATCTCCTCCATCAGGGGCCGCGTGTTGTAGCGGCAGAGTCGGTGCCGGCCATGCCAGACATCGACCAGATAGTCGCCGCGTGCAGTCGCATGGAGGTCCGTCATGGCATGCATTCCCAAGTACCCGGAACGAGGAGGCCCATGCAAACCGCACGGAGCCGGTTGGAACGATTAGGCCGCAGCTTCGTCCAGAAGGTGGAACTGTCCATTCATGAGCCGATACCAGGGGTCACCGGGTTGGATCTCGCCTCGGAGCACCGGCCGTCCCTCGACCGCGGACTTGTAGAACGCGGTCAGGAATTCGATGGTTCCCCTGATGTCGGCACCGCTGACCTCGGGCCGCTCGTTGCGGTCCCGGCTGTCCAGGAAGGACCCGACCTGCGTGACATGGGATGCCGGCACGTCCGGCGGCAGGCTGCCCCACTCCTTGACCGCGTCCGCATGGGGCGATTCATCCCAGGTGGAGTAGCACCAATCCTGGTTGCCGTAGGTGTAGACATTGCGTGTCATCTCGACTGTGGCGGCGGCGAAGTCCAGGCGCAGCACGCTTTCCTGGCGCGGGGAGAGGATGCTGTTGGAGAAGCTGGCCATGGCGCCGCCCTCAAACCGCACGCTCGCCATGGAGACGTTCTCCACCTCGATGTCGTGGGCCAACGTGGCCATCATGGCCCGGATTTCGCGCCACTCGCCGATCAGCCACAGGGCGAAGTCCATGATGTGGATGCCGTGCACGACCGTGCAGCCGCCCACGGCCGCCTTCCAGGTGGACCGCCAGCGCACGGCAAAGTACGGATCGCCGCGGTACCAGGTGGTCAGCACGTTGGCCACCAGCAGCCGGCCCATGGCCTCCTTCCGGATCAATTCCTTGAGATGGCGGCCGCCGGAACCGAAGCGCCACTGGAAGACGCTGCTCGTGTAGTTGCCCGTGGCTGCTTCTCCGGCCTCGATGCGGTCCATTTCGGCCAGCGAGGCACAGAGCGGCTTTTCACACAGGACCCAGGCACCGGCTTCCATGGCGGCCACGCTCTGGTCGGCGTGGAGGCCGGGCGGGGTACAGACATGCACAATGTCCGGCTGGACGCGTGCCAGCATCGCCTCGGGGTCGGTGAAAGTCTGGGGGGCGCCGTGCTGGTCGGCAAAGTCCCGGGCCCGGTCCCCATCGATGTCGACCGCGGCGACCAGTTCCACCCGATCGGCATGGGCCGCCAGGGCGCGGGCATGGGCCCTTGAGATGCCGCCGGTGCCGATGATGGCGGCCTTGTATCTTGATTCACGCATCGGGAACGCGTCAGTCCCAGTCGTCGAGGCCGACCAGACGCCGACCCAGGGGAGTTAAGTATGCCGGTTCGGGCTGATGTTCGTCCAGATGGCGCGGATCAGCCGGAAAGGCCCGCGGGACCTGAAAATCCATGGGTGCCCGCCTGCGCCAATTCTGGACCAATTTCTTTCGGTGTTTCGGATCGTCCGGTTCCGCGCTGCGCATTGCAATGTACTGGGCCAGGCGGGGCTTGTCCGTCCGGTTGGGGCCGTTGCCGTGCAGCAGGGCCGTGTGCCAAATTACCAGATCCCCGGTCTCGCCCGGGATGGACCGCACTTCCAAGTCTCCAATGTCGGGGTTCCTGGGGTTGGCCCCTTCCTTCTGCGCCGCCAGAATCTTGTCCACCTGCAGATGGGAACCCGGCACGCATTGGAATCCCCCTTGCTCGGCACTCGTATCGCGGAGCAGGAGCACCCCTTGCACCATGAGCGGAATGGGCCAGGTATGGGGCTCGAAGTCCCAGTGAATGAATCCCTCGTAGGCATGCTCTTCCTGCACCGGGGGGTTCATGTTTACCCTGTCCACCACCCTCAGAAGCAGCTTCTCTGTGCTGAACAGCTGGCTGAAGGCTGCGTGAATGCGGGGTTCCTGCCGGTTGTCCCACATGGATTGGTGATGGTACATCTCGACCATGCCGGTTCGGGCATGCCACGGCGGCAGGCTGTACCACGTGGAGGGATCGTCGGGATCCATTTCCAGAAACTCCCATATGGCATCCACGACGGCGTCGCACTGGGTCTTCGACACGGCCTCCTTGAGCACGATGTAGCCGTCCCTTTCCCAGGCATCGAGTTCGGCTTGCGTAAACACGCTCATGG
>DAOUIC010000346.1:0-3875 GCA_034428255.1 Anaerolineales bacterium | reverse complement strand
TGGAAAATGATGTAGACGACGATGACCGGTACGCTGATGATGGTGGCGCCAGCCATGATCAGGGCAAAGTCGCGCGTATACCTTGACTGGAAAAACATCAGCCCCACGACCAGGGGACGCAGGCTCTCCCGCTGCATGAAGATCAGGGGCAGCAGAAACGAATTCCACGCCCCAAGGAAACTGAAGATGCCGAGCGTGACCATCCCTGGAGTGGTCAGGGGCAGCATGATCCGCCAGAAGACCCCAAACTCGTTGCAGCCATCCACCCGGCCCGAATCCTCCAGTTCGCGCGGCAGGCTTTGGAAGAAGGCACGCATGATGAATATGCCAAAGGGCAAGCCAAGGGCGGTCTGGGGAATGATCATGGCCCAGTACGTGCCCAGAAGCCCCGTATCCCGCAAGGTGTAGTAAAGAGGGATCATGATGGACGTGAAGGGCAGGGTCAGACCCAAAAGAAACGCATAGAAAAGGGTCTGCCGGCCCCGGAAATAGTGCCGGGCGAACGCATAGCCCGCCAGCGCGGACAACAGCAGCGTGAATCCGACGATGGGCACCGTGACAATCACGCTGTTCGTGAAGTACTTCGCGAAACGTCCCTGGACCCAGGCGTTGGCAAAGTTCTGCAGCGTGGGTTCCCGGGGCAGGGAGAGGGGGGTGTCCGCGATTTCCAGCGACGGCTTGAAGGCGGAGGACCACACCCAGACAAAAGGCATCAGGCACAGGATGGCCACCATCACGAGAATGGCGTACTTGATCAGTGTCAGCAGGAAGGCTCCGCGGCGTCCGGAAGCGCGGGGGAGGGTGGCACTGCGCATGGCCGCTACTGCCCTCGTTCGCGCAACGTGATGAAGGTATAGGACGCGACGAGCGAGAGCACCGTGATCATCATGGTCAGCGTGGCCCCGTAGCCCGCCTCATTGAGTGTGAAGGCCTGGCGGTAGGTGTACGTCGCCAGCACGTCGGTGGCGTTCGCGGGGCCTCCCCTGGTCGTGACGAAAATGATGTCGAAGACGTTGAAACCGCCAATCAGGGTGAATGCCGTGAGCATGGTCAGAACCGGAGCCAGCTGGGGCACGGTTACATGCCAGAAACGCTTGAACGACCCGGCGCCGTCGATCATGGCGGCATCGTGGAGCTCCATGTCGATGCCTTGGAGCGCGGCCAGCAGTATGACAAAGCAGAAACCGAAATAGGCCCAGAGGCCTGCCAGCAGGAGGGCGTACAGAGCCCAGTCGTAATCGCCCAGCCAGCCGCGGGCCACCTGCTCCAAGCCCACATTCCGCAACACCACGTTAACGGGGCCGAACAGCGGGTGGTAGATCCAGTGCCAAATGATGCCGACCACGACCGATGCCAACACGACCGGCATGAAGAAAATCGTGCGGAACAGGGTGCGTCCCTTCACGCCGCTCCAGACGAGATTGGCCAGCACCAGGCCAATCACCACCGGTGTCAGAGTCCCCAGGGCAATCCAGATCAGGTTGTGGCGCAGGGACAGCCACATCAGGGGATCCGCGAACATGTCCCGGTAGTTGGCCAATCCGATGAAGTTCTTGACCGGCTGGGCCCCGTCCCAATCCGTGAGGCTGTAGTAGATGGTGTTGACGAACGGCCACAGGACAAACAACGCGTACACCAGCAAGGCGGGGAGAACGAACAGCAGGGGCAGGGCCTGGCGGCGCCAGCTGCGCCGCAGGCTGCGTGGTCGAACGGTCACAATCCACTCAGGCCCGTCGGGGATGGCCCCCCCGGGGGAAGGCCGACGCATCCGGGGGATGGGCCCATCCCCCGGATGTCCAAGTCAGGTTCGGAGACAACGGATTTGTCTACTCGGTGAGAT
The DNA here is from genome assembly GCA_034428255.1 of Anaerolineales bacterium. Lineage (GTDB taxonomy): Bacteria > Chloroflexota > Anaerolineae > Caldilineales > Caldilineaceae > Bin34. The sequence continues at coordinate 2,035 of DAOUIC010000346.1, read as the reverse complement.
TGACAACCTCGCCGGCCGCGATGGCCTCGTCCATGGCGACCTGGAGTTCGGCCGCCACGTCTTCAGGGGTCTTGACGCCCTCGAAAATGGCTGAGAAGCCGTCCCACTGCACCTGGTTGAAACCGGCAGGCACGACCACATCAATGTTGTAGCCCATGCTTTCGGCCTGCGAGCCGATGATGTCCAGGGCCAGCACCAGCAGTGCCGGCAGGTCCAGGTCCGCCGTATCGACGGGATAGGCGGGCACCGCGTTGATCTCGGTGACCCAGGATGTGCCCATTTCGTCGCCAATCAGGTAATCCAGGAATTCCAACACTGCGTCCGGGTGTTCGGTCGCGGAACTCACGACCCAGCCGGAGCCTATGCCGCCGGGAACCACGACGGGATTGCCGTCGATGGAGGGCAGGAAGAAGAAGCCGATGGGTTCCGTGGTGTTGTCCGGATTGGACAGGGCCTCCACCAGCCAGGTACCGCTCGGCAGCATGGCCGCCTTGCCAGTCTGGAACAGGGCCAGGCCGTCATCGTAGCTGACGGCGTTGAAGTCGTCCATGAAGCAGCCTGCGGCCGGCAGGTCCACGAAGAATTTCTGGATGGCATCCACCGTGTCCGGGTGATCCCAGGAATCAATCCCGGAAATCATGCGTGTCAGCCGGTCGCGGCCCACCTTGTTGTTCATCACGATGCTGAACATGTGGTAGCTGGGCCAGCTGGACCCGTTGGTGAAGGCCAGGGGAATCAGGCCGGCTTCCTGGATCGGGGCGCACATGGCGACCAGTTCCTCCCAGCTGTTGGGGATGCTCCAGCCATGCTCCTCAAACAGGCGCATGTTGTAGAAGACGCCGATGAACTCCAGTTCGTTGGCGACACCGTAGACGTGGCCGTCAAAGGTGCTGCGAGCCAGGGTCCAGGGATAGATGCGCTGGTCCCAGCCCTGCTCGGTGTAGGCCTCGTCCAAGGGCATGAGCAGGCCGGCCTGGGCCAAAACGCCGGCGAAGCCCGGTCCCAGATCGTAGTAGAAGAGGTCGGGGCCGGTTCCGGAACTGAGCGCAGTGCGGATCACATCCCGCATGGCCTCCGTGGTGTAGCTTTCCCGCACCACTTCAATACGGTCCTGGCTGTCGTTGAAACGGGCCACCAGGGCATCCATCTGGTCCGATACGTCCGGGAACTGATCCCAGAACAGAATCTCGACCTTCTCGGGTCCTTCCTCCACTACCGGGACGCAGGCTGCCAGCAGCAAGGCGGCAGTCATGCCCAGTACCGTCAGCAACCATAGGAATCTTTTCATGTCACATCTCCTTCAATATGCACGGTTGACCAAGGGACAATGAATGAGCCGGCAGGGTTAAGCGCGGACCGGAGCCGCGAAACAGCTTACGGAGACAACGCTACGGCTTGGGATGGGCCCGGTCAAAGCCGTGCAACCACCACGGCCATTTCGGATGAAGAGCAGCCTGATTGAATTTCCGTGCGACCGGTATCGGAGCATTCCATCCGGCAGGGGCCGCACAAGCTCGATGCGCATGACGGTTGGCATGGGGTGCACTGTACGCAGGCGCGTGAGTCCTGTCAAGTCCGTTCAAAGCGAGGCGCTTTTGCAGCTTCATTGCATTGGGCCCGAACCCGGCCCGGTCCGAGGCAGCGGTGAAAGGGTGGCCGGCTCCGTCACCTTCCGGGTTCGCCCTGGCGGCATACCCGAGGCACCGCGGACCCCATCGGAACCAACCGGCCGAGGGCTGGTCCGGGCGAAAGAAGCCGCGGATACACTTGACCCGGGGCTGAAGACGGAAGCCGAATCCCCCCACCGTCCGCGCTTGATGACATCCACATACCCACCCTGGCTTCGCACCAAGTCGAACCTAGGAGACTTCCATGAATGGCAATTGCACTTTCTGCGATATTGCAAATGGGACGCGGTCCGCGAGCGTTGTATACGCGGACGAATTGACCATGGCATTCATCGACATTCGACAATTCCACTCCGGGCATACATTGGTCATCCCGCGACGGCACGTCGGCGATATCCGACATCTGG
>DAOUIC010000345.1:0-13957 GCA_034428255.1 Anaerolineales bacterium | reverse complement strand
TGCCTTGCCTGCTGGTGTTCGTGCTACTGCAGCGGTATTGGATTCAGGGCATTGTCATGTCGGGCATCAAGGGGTGATTCCCGAATCAAGGGGAACCCGCCGGGCACCGACATCTAACCTACCGCCGGCATCCCGCCATTGCGGGCTACGACCCGCGTCAGACGCGTCAGAATGTGATCACGTTGCGGAGGGTGGCGGGTTCCGCAACTGCCGCGATTGCCTCGTTGATCTTCTCCAGCGGGTAGGTACGGGTAACCAGTTCGTCCAGCTTCAAACGGCCCTGTCGATACAGATCCATCAGGCGAGGCACATCGCGCTGGAAGTTCGTTCCGCCCATCGAACTGCCCTTTAAGGAACGCTGGCCCATAAAGCGCTGGCCGGTGTAAGTAAATGTGTCATCCAGAGGTGGCATGCCGACCTGAATGACACGCCCTCCTTTGCAGAGCATGTCAGCCGCTTCTTCCAGCAGACGGGTGACGCCGGCCACCACGAACACGTAGTCGACCCCGCCCGAGGAAAGATCCATCACGGCCTGCACGGGGTCGGTCTCCCCGGCATGCACCACATGGGTGGCCCCAAAGGCCTGGGCCATGTCCAATTTGCCGCGTTCGATGTCGATCCCGATGACCTGCACAGCTCCCGCCAGGATCGCGCCCTGGACAGTGTTGAGGCCCACTCCTCCGCATCCAACAACCGCCACCGACCGTCCGAACCGGAAGTGCGCCGTGTTCACCACGGCCCCCAGCCCGGTGATCACCCCGCAGGCCAACAGTGCCGCGGAGACGATCGGGACCGAGGCAGGAACCTTCACGATCTGGGTCTCATGCACCACGGTGTACTCCGCGAATCCGGCCACCTTCAACGCGCGGTTGAGTTCCCGACCTTCGCGGTTGGTGAACTTCGAACGCAACTCCAGAGGGTGGTCTCCGATGCAAAGATAGGGTTCGCCTTCCAGACAGTGGCGACAGCGGTGACACGACCAAAGCAGGGACACGACGACGCGATCGCCCACGGCAATGCCTTCCACATCCGCCCCGATGCGGGAAATGGTGCCGGCGGCTTCATGCCCGGGAATCAAGGGGGCTTCGTAATGCCATTCCCCGTCGATGATGTGAATATCGCTGTGGCAAATGGCACACGCCTCCATGCGGACTTCGACCTCGTCACGGCCAGGCGGGTCCAGATGCACCTCTTCCACAACCAAGGGCCTTCCGTACTCGTAGCAAACTGCGGCTTTGACCGTTCGCATGGCGCGCATCCCCCCTGCTTTCCACGCTGATCCGCGGATGGCCCTTGTCAAAACCGGCGAGCGGGTTGGGCACCCGCCCGCCGGAGTCCATTCGTCTACGCTTCGAGCGACGGCTTGGCCAGGATTTCGGCGGCCGCCTCCTGGACGTTACCGATCACCTCGTCCAAATCGCTCTCGCCGAGCCAAACGACTTGGAGCATATCATTGATGGTCTTGAAGTATTCAGTCTCGCGGAAGTTCGCCGGCAGGACAAGCGGCAATGCCTCGGCCATGATTCCGCCAAACACCCGCATCAATGCCGAAGACTGTAATGTCTCGGACGCCATTACATCCGGGCGTACCGACGGCGCGCCCATAGCATTGTAGTTGCCAATCTGAGCATCGAACGTCGTGAAGTACGTCAGGCAGTCGAACATCTCGGCCGGGTTCTCCGACGCTCGCGAGACGCAAACGGGGTCCGACTCGAACATGTTGCCGCGCACACCAGTGTCGGCTCCGATCGGCATCGGGGCCACGGCCCACGCGTCCTCCTCAACGAAGTTCTTCACGTATTCGCCCCAGAAGCCCGACTGGTACATCGCCAGCTTGTTGGCCGCGAACGTCTGGTACGTGCCCTGTTCCATCGTGCCGGGCAGCGGCGCCGCCCCGTGTTCATGAAACAGGTCGCTGACGAAGCGCAGCGCCGCGATCGATTCGGCGGAATCGAGCGTGGCCACGGTGCCGTCTCCGTTCAGCATGTCGCCGCCCCAGGACCGCTGGTAGACGAGTAGGCAGAAGTAGCCCAGACACGGCAGGAACCCGTACACCCCTTCGTCCGGATCGGTCAAGGCCGCGGCTGCCGTCAGCAGATCGTCGTACGTCCAAGTGTCGTTCGGCGGATCCATACCGGCGTCTTCAAACAACCCGACGTTGTAAAACAGGCCCACACGCCCGGGATGAGCCAGCTGGGGCAGGCCGTAGAGTTCGCCATTCAGGCGTGCAGCCTCAATGTTGAGCGCGTAAAACTCACTCAGGTCAAAGCCGGACGACTCCACCAGATCATCGAGCGCCCTGGACGCGCCGGCAGCAGCCAACCGATAGTAACCCTCGATGGACGAAATCCAGAAAGCGTCACCGATCGTGCCGCCGGCAATCAGCGTGTTCAACTTCTTGAAGTAGTCCGCACCGGGGAAACACTCCATCGTGACGGAGACGTCCGGTGCCCTGTCCTCGTTGAATTTCTCCACCCACTGTCCGTGGTTGTCGCACTCAAGGCCCAAGCGGTGGTGGTACCGGAGCTCGATCGGTTCCATGCTTGGTTCGGCACCGGTCATGGCAGCCGGATCAGCGCAGGCGGCAACCGTCAAACCTCCCAACAGGATTGCACTGGACCGCAAAAACTCTCGTCGGCCAATAACGTTGCCATTCATAAGGTCTCCTTGACCGAGACGTGCCCTGACGGTGAAGCACCGGCGGTGCGGTCGATCAATTCCACGGATGATACTGGAGTATAGCAACCGGCAAATATCACCATTTTTGGGCACCTATCTTGCCTAAACGCGAAATAGCAGTCGCTCGTGAACACCGCTACATTATCCGATATCCATCGGAGGTCGATCCGTGGCATGTATCATGGCCCCGTCAATTCCCACAGACTTTGGATGTTCCATGCCGAAGGCATATTCGACTCCAGCAACACTGGATGCAACGACACTCGGGTTGGAATTGTCGATGGTACACAGTCTTACGGGGAGGCGCATTTCCAAATTGCGTGCGGGACCGTTCGTCGAACCGAGCCAGGTGCTCGTGGACGTTGCAACCGGAGACTCAATGGCTTTTCCAAACCAGGCGGTGACATGAACGGAACACGGCTGCGCGTAGGCATCGTTGGTACCGGCCTGGTGGCACAGGTAATGCACCTGCCCCATCTGCAATCCCTTCCCGATCTGTATGAAATTGTTGCGCTCTGCGACCTGTCTGCACAGACGGCGCAAACCTTGGCCCGCAGGTATGGGGTCCCCCATGCATTCACGGACATTGGGGACATGCTCGACACCGTCGAGTTGGACGCCGCCCTGATCCTGACTCCGTACCACTATCCTCAAGTGATGGCAGCACTGTCCGCAGGGGTGCACGTCTTCGTGGAGAAACCGATGTGCTTGAATCTCGCCGAAGCGGCCGACATGGTCGATGCAGCCCGCCACAACGGTCTGATCGGCCAACTCGGTTACCACAAACCCTACGATCCCGGATACGAAACGGGCGCGGAGATGGTGCGAGCGATGTCTACGGTGCGCATGGCGACGATGTACGTCGCCCACGGTCCCAACGAACCATTCCTGGAGCACTACGAGATCCTGCGTTGCGACGATGCCGATCCCGACCACGTGGCCGCAACAGGTCGGGCAATGCGTAAGGCGCAGCAACAAGCCATCGGTGAACAACCGGAGCACGTTGCACGCGCCTACGGGGGTTTGCTCGGCAGCGGATGCCATCAACTTTCGATCATGCGCGGCTGCCTCGGACGCGTGGAAGACGTGCTGTCAACGGAGATCTGGAACGGTGGTCGCTCGATTGCGGCCACGCTCAAGTTCGAGCGCGGTGTCCGGTGCGTCTTCACCGCCGTCTTCATGCCCGATATCCGGCTGTTCGACGAGACCTTCACTGCCTGCGGCGACCGCAGTTCCACCGCGATCCGATTTCCTTCACCGTTCCTGAAACACGCCCCCACCATGGTGGTTCGTCGCGGCATGGAGGATGGCCGTTATGTCGAACGGGAGATCACGACCGACTACCGGGAAGCCTTCCGCAACGAGTTGATTCACTTCCACCGGTCCGTAACAACCGGCACCCAGCCGCGTACGCCCCTGGAACACGGTGCCGAGGATGCCGCGACGATGATTGCCATCGTTCGGAGCTGTCCCGATTTCGTCGGGTGAATCCACGTCACCGGCGGAGAGCCGGTTAGTGACGTTGGCACACAGCAGTGGAAACCGCCTGACAACGCGGCTGGAACAGACGGAACTTCGGCTTACTCCTCCTCCAATGGGAGTATGCCCAACCTGGCCGCCGCCTCCGTGATTCGGCCCCAAATCGCATCCGCTACCGGAATGCCGGTATGCGTCCGCTCGCGGGAAACCATCTCTTCCAGTTCTCCCGGAAGCAGCACTTCCCGGTAGCCCTGAGCCGAAGACGAGTCCTTGATCCGTTGCAAAAGGGCCTCCGCGTCCTGCAGCTGGGCTTGGGGATCCCCGAATGCAGTCGGATCCAGGACGGTTACGGTCCAGTTGGCCTCGTAGGTGGGACCAAGCATGATGCCGCCCAGATACTCGTTGAAGAGTGCCAGGCCATAGCCCTTGTGGGCACCCATGGGCAGGATTGATCCTCCGGCGTAGAGTGCTTCGGGATCCGTTGATGGGACTCCGTCCCGATCAAGAAGCCAACCGGGCGGCAGGGATTCGCCGCGCTCACGGTGGAAGCGGACCTTGCCCTCCGCGGTTGCGCTGGTGGAAAAGTCGGCAACGATGGACCCGAAACGACCTCCCGGCCATCCCAAGGTGATCGGATTCGTGCTCAGAATACGCTCGCGGCCGCCGTACGGGGCCACGGAGGTGTGCTCCGGCAGCCGGTGCGCGCCGCCTCCCGTGATCTGGATTGCGAGACCGCGCCCCGCAACCTTCTCCGCGAACCAGCCGATCCGTCCCGTATGGGTTGTGTTGGTCAATCCGCCAAAGGCAACACCGGTATGCTCGGCCTTGGCTGCCACCCTTTCGCACAGGTTCAGCAAGGCGCAGTGGCCGAATCCCTGTTGCCCGTCAACTAGCACCCAGGTCGGTGCCTCGCGGGCCACCGTGGACCGGACGGCCGGCTTGATGTACCCCTCCGCCATCAACTCGAGGTAGTGGGGCACGCGCAATACGCCGTGAGACTCGACGCCCTTCAAGTCTGCGTCGACGAGGGTATCGGCAACGATCGCGGCGAGGTCGGCTGGCGTACCGGCAGCTTCCAGGATACCTTGTACAAACGCGGCAAGCCGCGCAGGAGCAAACTTGCGCGTCACGACGATACCGTCCCCAGGTGTGCCGCGTCCAGCATCCGTTGGACCAAACCGTCCGTGCCTTGTGGTGCCGTCATGTCGCTTCCGGCAAGGGCCGCGGGAACGGCCCAGAGCATCAGGTTCTGATAGTAGTCGGCACCGAAAGTGCGCTGCCCCGTATCGGCATCACCGCGAGTCGTGTTGGGAAAGTCCCACACATAACCCCAGTGCACAATGTTGGCCAGACAGCGGCCGAGCAGATCCATGCCGAAGTCCCGGCTGCCTTCATACATGTAGGTCATGGCCAACATGAAGAGCTCGGGTGGGAAATAGCTGTAGGGTCCGTACCCGCCCACCTGCGCCACGGTGCCGTCCGGATTGGCGTAGTTCACCGCACCGGACTGTGACAGGCCGCAATTTATGTCGCGGATGGTCTGCAATGTGACGGAGACCCGGTCGGCGGGGAAGACGGCGTCCACACCGTGCCAGTTGGTGATCCAGTGGCCGTCCAACTGGTAGCCGAACACCAGGTCCGATTCGGTTTCCGTGTCGGGTTCCCGGAAGTTCCAGTAGCAGGTTTTGTTCCAGAGAATTTCCTCCAAGGCCTGCCCGCCCGCTGCCAGCCAGTCGTCGCACTTGGCAACGTACTCGGAGTCATCCGTGGCAAGTGCCATGCGACGCATGATCGCAACCTGCGCCAATCGAATGCCGCCGGCGTGCGTCACGTATCCCTTCCAGCCCGGCTCCGGAGCTTCGAACCACTCCGTGTCGCCCAAACCTTCGGCATCCGTGCCGGGTTCAGGCATGGCCACCACCTGCGAATCCCCGTACGCAGGCCGCAGGGCCAGGGCAAAGTTGTTGCAACGCTTCAGCGATTCCCAGAACTCCGCCAGGAACACGTCGTCTCCGGATGTGCGCCAGTACCGATCCGCCATGACGATGTAGCAGGCGCCGTTGAGCACGGTCTGGTAGCCGCGGTCCGGGGCCGCCATGTCATAGGGATCCCGGTTGTTCTTGTCCCGCGCCGTGATGCCACCGAAGATCCACGGTGGCCGTCCGTCGGGAAACTGGTAGGCACGATAACCGTGGAGCGTGGACAGGGCAGCATCCGGAAAGAAGTAGAGCAGCGGAATGTTCCCGTAGAAGCTGCAGGGCAGGCACTCCAATTGGGGACAGCCGCGCGGGCATTCGTTGAGCGCGAACAGCCCGAGCGAAGGCGAAACCGATTCGGAACCGGTCCATCCCTCCTGTGCCCACACGCTGCACTCGGTCAGCAGGTGCAGGTTGTTGATGAGCGAATCGGCGAGCCAGCCTGGAACCTCGGACGCCTGGTACAGAACCTCCTGCCACGCAATGATCCGGTCCAGATACGAAGATTGGCGGGAAGCCAAATCCTGAAGAACCGTCTCAAGATCCGGCCACGTCCGTTCGTACATGTGGACGAACGGGGAGGTGTCACCCGCGGCCGGGGTTCCGCCTGCCATCCAGGTTGGGGCATGCCAGGCGAGGAGGATGGTCAGCTCCGTACTGACTCCCGGTTCCAGGGCAAAGGGGATGCGCACGGACAGTCCGCTCTCCTCGGGTAGGGGCGCGGGCAGCGACTCGCCCGCGGCCGCCCATCGGTCGCCTTCGGCATCCAATCCCGCTCCCCAGGTACAACCGGCTGGCGCATTGACCACCCCCAAGGCGTACTCCATCCGGTGCCCCGGGTTGTCGCTCAACCGGCTCACCCGGACAGCCTCAATGGTGGATTCCAGATCCAAAACGGAACGTTCAACATGCTCCCCCAGGCCGGATTTCCCGCACCCGAATCCGGGCAGCGAAAACAGGAACACTCCCTGACACGCATTGTCGGACCGGTTGCGCAGACGAACGCGGAAAACTGCGCCTGGCAGCAGCGACGTGTTGGCATCACCGGGCAGGAAGGGATGGAAGGCCCGCATGCCAACATCCAGGCTGTCACCGGTTTCGAACTCCATGTCCAGGACCGGATAATGACCCCAGTAGTCCACGCTGCGGCAGATCTCCACGCCGGGCAAATCCATCTGCCGGTAGCGGGGCGTGTAATCGGTGGGCGGAAACTGATGGGGCGATGCCGCAGGGGTGGGCGTATCCTCCTTGGCCCTCCGGTCCGTCACCAGCAGGCGGGTGGCTCCGGCCGTCCGGTATCCCATGAATGGCGTGTTGGAGAGGCCGCGCGGTGCCACAAGTTCGTTGAAAATGGTGACGTACCCCAGCATGCCGTTGGGTTCAATGTCCAGGCAACCCGTGTCGAGGCCGCCCACAGGCATGCCGCAGGTGGGCCGCGGTTCGCCGCGGTAGACAACCCCCGTCACCGAATGCCTATAGCCTTCGGCTGAGAACTCCTGCCAGTCCGCATGCGGGATGTGGCGGGGAAAGAGGCGGGGATGTTCGAATTCGAGCGACATGGAAGTTCCGTTGGGGTGTTCCCCGCGCGGTCGGCAGACCAAACGGGGTATGGGCAACAGGGACCCGGGGATCCGGCTACGCGGCGGTTCCGGGTGCCAGCAGGACAATGCGGCCGTTGGCCTTTCCGGACCGCAACAGCGCCAAAGCCGTGTTGACTTCCTCCATCGGGAAGGTCCGGGTCACGATGGATTGCAGCGACCCGTCGGTCAGCAGACCGGCGGCTGACTCCAAGTCCCGGCGGGTCCCGGCACGCGTTCCCAGAATCTGGATCTCCCGTTGCGCAAGGTCCTTTCCGGCCGCCTGCAAATCGTCCGGCGTATACCCGACAAGCACCATCCGTCCCCCTGGCCGCAGGGACTCCAGGCCAGCCTGCATCGTGATCCCGGTGCCGACGATGTCCAGGACGCAATCCACGCCACCACCCGCTCCGATGGTCTCCAGGGCGGCCGTCCACGACGATGCCGCACCGTCCACCACGGCGGTTGCCCCCATGGTTCGGGCCCAGGCTTGCTTGGCCGTTCCCAGCTCTGCAACGATGGGACTGGCCCCCGCGCGACGGGCCAGCTGCACCACATAGGAACCCACGCCGCCTGCGCCCACGACCAACACGGTTTCTCCGGATTTCAATCCCGCGCGGTCGATCGCGTGGTGAGCAGTCAGGCCGGCGTCGCAGCAGGTGGCGGCATCGACCGCGGAGAGTGCCTCGGACACCGGCACCACTTGCCGAGCCGAAACCTTCACGTACTCCGCCATGCCGCCATGGGCCTGCAGCACGCCCATGACACTGCCCATGTCAAGGCAAAGCTGGGTGCGGCCCGCCCGGCACAACGCACAGACGCCACAGGTCTCAAAGTTGTAGACAATCGCCGGCATGCCGGGCCGCAGATCGGTCACGGCCGACCCGACCGAATCCACCACGCCGGAAATTTCGTGGCCGGGCACGAAGGGCAGCTCGGGTTCGTAACCGAAACCGTCCATCAGCTTGAGATCGGTACCGTCAATGCCGCAGGCCCGTACCGCCAGGACGACTTCATGCGCTTCGGGGACCGGTTCCGGCATTTCGCGCCAGACCAAGGGCTCGCCGAACCGTTCGAGGACCGCCGCGTGCATGCCCTGCCTCCGTTGTCCGTGCGCCGTCGGTTCTACGCGGCCGTGGCTTCCAGATGGGCCAGCAGGAAATCCCGGCCCTCGCGCAGAATGCGCAGGGGATCGGGAGTGTGGCCCCAGGCGAACCCCTCGTATTCCAACGCGATATAACCGGCAAAGCCCGTGTCGCGGACGGCCTGTATCAGGCTGCGGAAATCGATTTCCCCTTCACCCAGAGGCGGGAACTCGAAATCCTCCACCCGTCCGAGGGCATCCTTGGCATGAATGTGGCGAACGCGGGGTGCCAGCTCCCGGTAGGCCGCCGTGACATCGTCGCCGCGCACCAGGTAGTGGGCGGGGTCAAAGAGCACCTGCAAGCTGTCCATGCCATCCTCGGCAAACAGCCTGCGCATGCCGTCCAGATCGTGGACGAGGCACCCAGGCAGGCTCGCGCACTCCAGCAGCAGCGTCACTCCCAGTTCCTCGCCGGCGGGCAGAATCACAGCCAGCGCATCCAGCAACCGCTGCCAGTAGGTACCTTCGCGGCCGTACATGTTCTTCATGCCGCCGCCGGTGATCACGTACTTGCAGCCCAGGTCCGCAGCCAGGCGCATCCCGCCCAGCACGAAGTCCAGGTTGCGGGCCCGCAACTCGGGATCCCCGTCGATCAGGTTTGTGTGGGCGTTGCACGTGCCGAAGTCCAGGCCCGCCCCCCTGGCCCCTTGCGCCACGCGGGCCCTTTCCGCGGCATCCGCGTCGACGTACATGTGCGGCTTGGGAATGGGCAGGAAGGGCGGCTCCAGCTCCAGCGACACGTCGATCGCCTGGAAACCGTGATCCGCCAGGATGCCCATGCACTCCACCACGTCGATGTGGGCAAAGAGGGCCGAGTTGCAGCTGAGTCCCTTCATGATGTCAGTGATTTGGATCGCACCGGCAGCACGTTAGCGCTCGAGCCCGATCATGGCCCGAGCTTCTTCGGGCGTCGCGATCTCGCGTCCGATCTCGCGCGCCAGACGCACCGCCTTGTCGATCAGTTCGGCATTGGTGCGGGCATACACCCCTTCGCTCAGGTAGGGACAGTCCTCCATGCCGATGCGAATGTGACCGCCCAAACCGATGGCATGGGCAATCAGTTGCCAGTAATCAGGCGGCTGCATGCAACTGACGTTCCAGTTCACGTTCTCCGGCAGGTGATCCACCATGTACTGGAGGCCCCGCGCCGTAGGCGGGGTCCAACCCTGGCCGGCCCAACCGAAGAACAGCGTGGCCCACAGTGGATCCGGCATCAAGCCGGGTTCCAGTTCGCGCACCCCGTCGTCGGTCCAGAACGAGCCCTCGCGCATCTTGCGGATGGCCCAGAAGGCCCCGGTGCTGAAACACTCGATTTCCAGCTTCACCCCATACTCGATTGCAAGTCGCGCGTACTCTCGAAGCTCGCTGATCGGATGGACCGCATAAATGGTGGTGGGCGGATAGTCGGGGTTGGGCTGGAAGTACTCGTCGTGGGAGTTGAAGTTGATCGAACTCATGTCGGGTCGGATCTCCGTCCACAGCCGCAGCTTTTCCTCCAGCCGCATGCTCGCCAGGCCCAACTGGATGATCGGGTCGCCGTGCTCCCGGATACGGCCCACGATGTCGTGCCACCCTTCAAAAACCGCGATTTGCAGTTTGCGGCCGTCCGGCTGGATCACGGGATCCGAACGATACTGTCCATGCGTGTGCATGATCGCCGCACCCGCGGCCATGGCCCGGATGTACTCTTCGGCCACGCCCTTGGTATCGTCACAATGCGTATTGTTCGGGTTCTCCGGGTAGGAGAACATACCGTCGGTGGTAACGGTGATAATCAGCTTGTCCATCGGGTGGTCCCCTCCGCAACCGGTAGCGCGCACACGGGCCTATTATCCACCAGGCGCGGATCCCCGTTCCGAAACCGGAGGGCCGGAACACTGTTTCAGTTTCGTTGATTCGGGTCCGAACCGGCCATCGGCACCCCCAAGCTGGACACAGTCCTGTGCATTGGGCCGTGGGGACAGGAGCGGCGAAGGGGAGGCGTAGCCCGTGGTAGATGACAGCAAATACGGCAAAGCCCGGTTTACGAACCCCGGCTTTTCGAGGCGCGTGGCCATGCGGCCACCCGGAGATGCGACCTGTCCGCGAGCACGGCGGTTGTCGGTCCCCGCTGGAAGACGGAAAGCACCTTAAACCACCGTACAGTCGTCCGGATTCGAGTTCCCGCGGCCGGTTCAGCTGTCACAGAACCCAACCTCCGCCTGCGATTCCCGAGGATGGTAGTCCTGCCAAACGGCGGGCAGGCATTCGGTGAATGCATTCCGGCTGAGGTCGAGAATTCGCAGGTTGTCCATGTCGAGCCAGGACTGCGGCACGGTCCCGGACAGGCCGTTGCCGTCGAGACGGAGGGCCTCCAGCCGTTGCAAGCGACTCCATTGGGGAGGCAATCCGCCGATCAGGGAATTGTTGCTGAGCCGGAGTGATTCGAGACGGCCGAGGGCATGCCACGAGGTCGGCAGGAGGCCGTGGAACCGATTGCGGCTCAGGGACAGGACGCGGAGTTGACCGAGGTCATTCCAGTTCACAGGCAGGAAGCCGATCAGATCGTTGCCTCCCAGCCAAAGAACCTCGAGCTGTTCCAACCGACTCCATGTGCGCGGCAACGATCCGGCGAACCGATTGCTGCCCAAGTCAAGGTAGCGCAGGTTGGGCATGGTTCCCCACTCCGATGGCAGGAAGCCCTGGAGCCGGTTGCGGCCCAGGGACAGGACGCGGAGTTGGCCAAGATCCTTCCAGTTCACAGGGAGGAAACCGATCAGATCGTTGCCTTCCAGCCAAAGAACCTCGAGCTGTTCCAACCGACTCCATGTGTGCGGCAGCGGTCCGGACAACCGGTTGTGGCCCAAGTCAAGGTAGCGCAGGTTCGGCATGGTTCCCCACTCCGGCGGCAACGATCCGGACAGTTGGTTCCTGAGGATCAGGATTTCCAGGTTGGGCATGCGACTCCAACCGGCCGGCAAGGGGCCCTCAATGCCCGTGCCGCGGATGTCCAGAACCTTCAGGCGCGGCATGGCGTGCCAAGACCCCGGCAGGGACCCTCCCAGCGACGCGCTGGTGATCAACAGTCGTTGCAGGTTCGGCATGCCGAACCACTCCGGAGGCAGAACCCCGGCCACCCCGGTCTGGATCAGGTTCAGAGCCTCCAGGTTGGACAGAGACGCCCATGTCGGCGGCAACTCGCCGTGGTACTTGGTGTCCCGCAGGTTCAGGGACTTGAGGTTGTGCAACCGGGACCACCCAGGCGGCAAGGGGGCATCGATGGGGTTGTTGCTCAGATCAAGGATCTGAAGATTCGCGAGCCGGTCGAGATTGCCGGGCAATGCGGTGAGTTGGTTGGCCGAGTTCGAACCCTCCCACCCGAGATGCACCTCGCGCAACTCCGACAGGTCGCTGAAGGAGGACGGCAAGCGCCCCCTCAATCCGAAGCCGCTGAGATTGAGGTGCGTAACCCGGCCGGCCGCATTCGTGCCCACACCCCGCCAGTCTTCCAGCGGCACATCGAGACGGCCCCAATCCATCAGAACGTTGTCGAGATCCGCAGTGTCGAGCAAATCCTCCAGCACGCGGCGGTCCGGTGAAATCCGAGTCTCCCACGCAGTCTCGAATTCATAGCCGAGGTAACCCACGCCATCCAGCGCAGGAGCGTCGACATAGGTGACATCCCCGGCCGGCGAAATCCGCACCCGAAACACATGCTCCGTCCGCGCCTCGGTGTCCGACCCGTCCGCATGGACCGCTGTGCCGACCACCGTTCGGGTAACGGTCACCGCTGGTCGGAAGCCTTCGGGCACCGTGAAAAGAGACACCGGATCTACGCGGGCGTAGTGCTGGACGGGGGAACGGCTCGAAGACAGCCGCGCCGAAACGTAAACGCCCCCCTTGGTCAACCGGTATCTCCCTTGGTGATGTTCGGCCAGGTTGTCGAACTCTCCCTCCGCGGCCTCCGTGGCCGTGAACCACTCCAAAGTGATTTGTTCCGCTCCTGTTCCATACTGCCGATGCAGTGAAGGACTTGAGTATTCGAGCGCCCCGCCGCTGTATCTGAACCGACCATCGGGATGTACCTCCATGGTGTATCCAATGTCGGACAGCCAAGGTTTGCCGCCGTCCGGGTCCGCCAGATAACCCTCGACCTTCCTTTGGACCCGGGCCATGGGGCGGTAGCCTTCGGGCACCAAAAATTCGTCTGCGGGTGAGAAAGGCTGGAGCGTGGCCACAACCTGCGCCCCGGTGCGGTAGAGATCAAAGGATGATTCCCCACCGTTGGGTCCGAAAACCCCGGATTGGGTATGTGTGCCGGATCCGTCCACTTGTGCCGCCACGGGATTCGGCCCTCCCAAAGCCGACACGATGCAAATGCAGACGGCAGCCAGGACGCGGGCAGTGGCTAATGTCTTCATGGTTGATGAACCATCCGTTCAGTCACTGTGGCAAGGATGCAGACAGGATGGTTATGCACATTTCTCGGGACCGTTGTTCGGCATGGGGCTCTGGCTCGCAAGCCACTTGGCCCGGTACCCGGCAGCAGATCGGACACGGGCGGCACTGCACTCCGGTCCTCGGATTTCAAATCCCACAACGCGCCGGACGGCAGGCCCCTCCGCTGGTCAAGCCGGCTTGATGGCCTCGTGGACTTGGTCCATGCGGCGAATTAGGTAGTCCACGTCATTGCCGACCTGGATCCACCGCACACCCCTCCGCGCGTAGTCCAGGGCCAACTCCGGATCGTCGCCCATGCCCGAGCCCACCCACTTGCCAGCTCGGCGCGCGACATCGATCACGCGTTGAATGGCCGCCTCCACATCCGGGTGCCGGACATCGTCAACATGACCGAGGTCTGCGGCCAGGTCCCATGGCCCCAAAGCGATGCCGTCAAGATTGTCGATGGCGGCAATGGCCTCGATCTCGGCCAAGGCGGTGCGCCTTTCAATCTGGATCGAGGCGAACACCAGATCGTTGGCCCGTTGGGCAAGTGCGGCGTTGGCATTCCGCCCGTAGGCGGAAGGTACCCTGGGCCCGAAGCCGCGACGGCCCCGTGGAGGATACTTGGCAGCATCCGCGACGGCCTGCGCCTCCGCTGCATCCTGTACCTGCGGCACGAT
>DAOUIC010000344.1:0-2004 GCA_034428255.1 Anaerolineales bacterium | reverse complement strand
CAACTGGGTCCGCGTCCTGCAGCAAACCTGGCATCACTAATTCGGGAGAAAATGCACCTGCTATGGATTTGGCACACCTTCTGGACGGCCTGAACAGCGTCATTGCCATTCCCATCGTGCCCCTCAGGGGCGGCGCGGTGGATTTCGACGGCCACCGGCTGAACATCCGCTACCTGATGGAGCACAACCATTTGGACAACGGCCGCAAACGAGTCGTCTCCGTGGCCGGCACCAGTCTGCTGCACCACCTGTGTCTCGAGGATCAGAATGGACTCTTCGCAGCCACCGGGGAGGTCATGGGCGACGATGGCATTCTCATGAGCGCCGTGGTGCCGAACCCGCTGGCGGACGCGCGCTGCCAGATCCGCGCCCACCTGGGCCTGGCGCGCCGGCCGGACGTGATTTTGATCATGCCCCTCACCGGGGTCTTCAGCCCGGACGGTCTCTGCCAGGGCCTGGGCGAACTCGCGGAGGAGTTCAGCGGCGAGGGTGCCCGGTTCCTCTACTACCTGAGGGCCTCCCGGGATCGGGATGCCGTGTTGCAGCTGATGGCGGACTCCCCGCACTTTGTGGGCGTCAAGGTCGGCACGGACGTGGCGGATGCCGCCTACATGGCGGAGCGCGCCCCGGACGACACGATTGTGATCTGGGGCATCGGCGACCGCAGCACGGCCGCCGCCCAAAAGGGAACCAAGGGCCATACCTCCGGTACGGCCGTGGTGGTGACCCGCACGGCGGACGAAATCAACAACGCCCAGCGGGCGGGCGACTGGAACCGCGCCTTGGAGTGGGAGGCGTACATCCAGGCGCTGGAGGACATCCGGTTTCGCAATGGCCGCGCCTTCAACTACACCGCCGTGATCGAGGCCCTGAACCAGATTGGCGGCGACGTGACCGGCGGCGAAGGCGGGTTCTTCAACCCGCCTGCCGACAGCGCCCTGCAGGCGGAGGTCAAGGCCGCCATCGCAACGATGGCCCCCCTGCACTGAGTTCCTTCATGGCTGCGGCCGAGGAAGCAGCGGCTTTATGACAAACAACGGCAAACTGGCCGGACAAACGGCCTGGGTGACGGGGGCGGCGTCCGGCATGGGAGCCGCGGTGGCGCGTCTGTTCGTTGAGGAAGGCGCCGCGGTGGCCATGGTGGATATTCAGGTCGAGGCGGGCGCGCAGGTCGCGGCCCAAATCACCGAGGCGGGCGGCACGGCCGAGTTCCACGACTGCGATGTCACCGACAGCAACGCGGTCAAGACCAGCCTGGACAGGGCCGCGGCGTCCCTGGGGCCGCCCTCGATCATCGTGAACTGCGCCGGCATCGTCCATGTGGCCAGGCTGGACGAGTATCCCGAGTCGGACTGGGACCAGTTGATGGGCGTCAACCTCAAGTCGGTTTACCTGTCCGTGCGGCACAGCATGCAATACCTACGGCAGCACAACCGCAGCTATATGGTCAACATTGCGTCCGTGGGCAGTTTCATTGCCCAAGGGGACACCCCGGCCTACATCGCGTCGAAGTACGCGGTTCTGGGCCTGAGCAACAATATCGCCGTGGACTACGCCCGGGACGGCCTGCGCTGCAACTGCGTCTGTCCGGGCATCACCGACACCCCCATGCTTCGCTACCACTTGAGCACCACCCCGGATCCGGAAGAAACGCTGGCCATGCGGCTCAAGCGGGTGCCGACCGGCGTGGTGATCACGCCGGAACAGATCGCCCGCGCCGTGTTGTACCTGAGTTGCGAGGACTCGGCCGGAATCACCGGTACCTCCCTGGTCGTGGACGGCGGCTACATCGCACCGGCGGAGTGGGAGACCGACACCACCCGATTCATGGACAACCAGGAGGCCTGAAATGCGTGCCCGACTTGCCTGCGCCGACTTCACCTTTCCCTTGCTGGATCACCATGCGTCCCTGCAATTGATTCAGTTGATGGGCTTCCAGGGCGTGGATATCGGACTCTTTGAGGGTCGATCCCACATTCAGCCGTCCGGGGAGTTTGCGGATCC
>DAOUIC010000343.1:0-2761 GCA_034428255.1 Anaerolineales bacterium | reverse complement strand
CGAAGGGTTACAAGGTCGTGGGCATGGTGCGCCGCACCAGCGTCTTTCACCATCACCGCATCGAACACCTGCTGGACCAGGTGGTGCTGGAGCAGGCGGACCTTCTGGATCAGACGAGTCTGCATTCCATCATTCGCAACCACCGGCCGTCGGAGATCTACAACCTGGCCGCCCAGAGCTTCATCCCCGCCAGCTTCGAGGCGCCGGTCCTGACCGGCGAGACCACGGCCCTGGGGGTGACGCGCATGCTGGAGGCCGTGCGCGAGGTGGATCCGTCCATCCGGTTTTACCAGGCAAGTTCCAGTGAAATGTTCGGGAAGGTCCGGGAGGTTCCCCAGACGGAGCAGACGCCGTTCCACCCGCGCAGCCCCTACGGCGTGGCCAAGGTCTACGGGCACTGGATCACGGTGAACTACCGGGAGGCCTACGATCTGTTTGCCTGTTCCGGCATCCTGTTCAACCACGAGAGTCCGCGGCGGGGCATGGAATTCGTGACCCGCAAGATTTCGTACCATGTGGCGCGCATCAAGCAGGGCCTGCAGCAGGAGCTGGCCTTGGGCAATCTGGACACCTCGCGCGACTGGGGCTATGCGCCCGACTACGTGCGGGCCATGTGGCTGATGCTGCAGCAGGACGAGCCGGAGGACTATGTGGTGGCCACGGGCGAGACCCATCTCATCCGCGAGTTTGCCAAGGCCGCCTTCGATGTGGTGGACTTGGACTGGCGCAACCACGTGGTCCAGGACGAACGGTTCATGCGCGAGGCGGACGTCGACCTCCTGGTCGGCGATGCCGCCAAGGCCGGCCGCAAGCTGGGTTGGGAGCCTTCGCTTGACTTTGCAGGGTTGGTCGCAACCATGGTGGAGGCGGATATGGAGCTGGTGGCCTCCAAACGCGCCTGAATGGCAGGCTGCGCGTCTCAGGGAGTTGGCGTGCCGCGCTCCTGACGAGGTCACTGAGGCGAGCCAACTGCAGGGAGTATCCCTTCGCCTTCTCTACATACGTGTCCGATGGGTTTCGGCGACCGGAAACCGCCCGGTGATCCCTGTGTTAAAATCCGCTCCCGCCGCCGTTGCCAGAACAGTTCAGACACTGTGCATCGGATTGGCCTTCCCTGTCCCGACTTGTCCCTGCGCCCATGGCAGAAATCCTGCGCCTGTTTGTAAGCGCCACCAACGACCTGGATGCCGAACGAGGAATCATCGCGACGACCTTGGCATCCCTGCCTGCCCACAACAAGGTTGAAATTAGGCGTACGCCGGCCGGTGGCGACATCTACGACAACATCTTCGAGAACATCGCCAACTGCGACCGCGTGTTCTTTCTGATGGGACAGGACATCACGGCACCGGCCGGGCAGGAGTGGTACCTGGCCCTGGATCTGGAACGCGAAATCGTGCCGTTGCGCAAGGAGATTGCCTTAACGCCTGCCGGCCGTTCCTTCGTGCACGGTTCGCTGGTGCATTGGGACACCTTCCGGACCGTGGGGGAACTGGAACGCTTGGTGGGCCGCGTATTGGTCAAGACCCTGTTGCATCCCCGCAACCGCTACGGCTTGACCTGGGCGGAACGGGACTTGCTGCGCCAGCACAGGTTCCATGCTTCCGAGAAGACCGTGGCCCCGGATCCGGCCGGTGCGGAAGGCGGCGGCATCCTGTTGGATGAGCGGGACCCGGACACGCGCGTCGGGGTGTTGCTGGGCGAGGACGAAGAGGACTATTGAATTCCGGACGGGCTTCGACCCGTCAACCACGCACGGAGATCTAGCATGTTGGAACTCAGGCACTTGGCCGTCCGTTGCCGCGATTTGGACAAGGCCCGCACCTTCTACGAAAAGGGACTGGGCTTTGCCTGGGTGGACTATCGGCCGGAAGGCATCTCGATGGACCTCAGCGACGGTCACGTGAACCTGACCCTGCTACCGTTCGAGACCCAGCCCGCGCCCCCTCACGAAGAGGGTGACGAACACATCCACTTCGGCGTGTACGTGGAAAGCCTGGAACCGATCTTCAAGCGGCTGACGGACATCGGAGCCCACATTGTCAAGGAAGATGTGAAGCAGCGGCTCGACTACGACCGCGACACCGTGCCCATCGGCTCCTTCAAGGTTCTTGATCCCGACGGCAACGTGGTGGACATCACCGAGCGTCCCACGGAGTGGCGGACCTCAGCCTGACGGACGTCTCGATTTCCCACCGCGACCCGGAACAGACAACGCTGGCCTGCATCAAGCGGCCCCTTCCGGCCGCGGCACAGGCGTATTGCAGGGACTGGTCGGCACCCTAGGCGAAGCCTTGCGGCCTCGCGCTGGCCGCCGATGCTGTTTCGGCCAACATCAACACGCAACGGAACGGCTCGTCGATAGGGCGGCCGACTGTCCTGCCGGTCACAGGCAGGCCGTTCCGTGCAAGACGGGTCCGATCTTCCACATGGAGCCCGGCGGCAGGGGAGGGGGTACCACGCGTGAACCGATTGCGCGACAGAGTGATGGAACCCCTGTTCGGTCCGGGCCAACCGTTCACCGCAGACAAGCGGGACCTGCGGCTGGACTACCTGCGAGGGTACTGCATCTTTGTCATGACCTTGACCCACTTGGGTCTGGCCTCTCCTCTTATCTTCGTAACCGGCGGTTCGCGCTTCCTGATCAACGCCGCCGAGGTGTTCTTCTTCATCTCCGGCTTCACGATTGGTCTTATCGCCGCCGACCGGCCCCTGGGGCAGCAAGTGGCCAGCCGCCTTGCGCGTGCCTGGCTCATCTACC
>DAOUIC010000342.1:0-2751 GCA_034428255.1 Anaerolineales bacterium | reverse complement strand
TGGCGTTCCCTGCTGCAGATCCCGGATAACAACTCCGGGTCCGAGCAGGTGCGATAGCCTGGGACTTCCGGGACACCCGTGGACGCGGATGTCCTGCCGTTTGACTGTATAGAGACTCGTCGTCGATTGTGGCCGACAGTCCAAATCCACGATTCTGAGACTGCGACGGACCTTCCGAATGCCTGCGGCCTGGTCACCGGGCCAATTGGTTGGACAGTTGGGGTGACATCCTGCACGGAGAATCATTTGGTCTATGAACTTCAGACTCGGAGCCCTGGAACCGGCGTTGGCGTTGGCGGAAGCCCATCTCGAAAGGGAACGGATCGTGCCTCGTATTTGGGCGCAGGATCACACTGTCTGGGCCGACACCGATGTCGAAATTGCGGATCGGCTGGGCTGGCTGGATGTCCATCGCCGCATGACCACCCGAGCCGCGGAACTGACAGAGTGGGCTCAATCCCTGGTGGACGAGGGCTTCCGTCAGGCCGTCCTGATTGGCATGGGCGGCTCCAGTCTGGCTCCGGAGATGTTCGGCGAACTGTGCGCCCGTCCGGATCGGGGACTCAAGCTGTTCATCCTGGACACCACCGATCCCGAGCAGATTGCCGCGCTGGAGAAACAGCTGGATCTGGCCGCAACCCTGTTCGTGGTGGCCACCAAGTCGGGCGGCACGGTCGAAACGCTCTCCGGCTACCGGTACTTCCGGGCCAGGCTGGCGGAACACGAGGGCAGCCGGTCCCTGGGCCAACACTTCGTTGCCATCACCGATCCCGGCAGCAGCTTGGTCGACTTGGCCGCGGAGGCGGGCTTCCGGCGAATCTTCGAGAACGATCCGAACATCGGCGGCCGGTACTCCGCGCTGTCGCTGTTCGGACTGGTGCCACTGGCCCTGGTGGGCGGCGATCTCGACCGCCTGCTGGCCGGGGTTTCGCCGTTTGCCCAAGCGGCCGAGCGGCCGGCCGCCGACAACGACGCGGCCCGGTTCGGGATGTTGATGGGCCGCCTGGCCCTGGCGGGTAGGGACAAGCTGACCATCCTGCGCCCTCCCGCCCTGGCTTCTCTGGGGGACTGGATTGAGCAGTTGATTGCCGAAAGTCTGGGCAAGTCCGGCCGGAGCGTCGTGCCCGTGTTGGGCCGGGGCGACGACATGGCCCATTTCGGCGATGATCGCTTCTGCGTGGTAATGACACCGTGCGCACCGGACGGGAGTCCGGATCCGGCCATGGCCTCGTTGGCGGACCGCTGCGCGGAGGCCGGGCATCCGGTTGCCGTAATGCCCTTCTCCGGCCCCGAGGACCTTGGCGGCCACTTGTTCTTCTGGGAGTTCGCGACCGCCGTGGCCGGTCATGCCTTGGGGGTCCATCCGTTCGATCAGCCGGATGTCGAAGCCGCCAAGGTTGCGGCGCGGGCCTTCGTTGCCGCCTATGAACAAACCGGAACGCTGCCGGAGGGACAGGCGGTGGCGGCTTCGCCACAGGCCCTGGACCACTTCCTTGCATCGGTGTCGCACGGGGACTATCTGGCGATCCAGGCCTACCTGCCCTTCAACCTGGGCAACTGGATGGTTTTGGAGGCTTTACAGCGCGAGGTCGGGCATCGTTTCCACATTCCGGTCACGGTCGGGTTCGGCCCGCGCTTCCTCCATTCCACGGGACAGTTGCACAAGGGGGGGGCCGCCAACGGACTGAACCTCCAACTGGTGCGCCGGGTGGATCCGGCCACGGACATTCCCATTCCGGAGACTGCCGGTGCAACGGACGGCATGACCTTCGGCACGCTACAGCGCGCCCAGGCCCTGGGCGATGCGGAAGCTCTGCGAAATGGGGAACGCAGGCTGCTGACCCTCGAACTGGGTGAAGATCCGGTCACAGCACTGGCAAGCCTGCTGTCCTGGAGTCCGGAAGAGAATGGCAACAGGCTGACGGGGATTGTGCACCGGCCGGCTGCATGCAGTGGAGAAAAGTGTCAGGACGGGCACGTCCGGGGCCAACTTAACACATGATCGATACGGAATCCCGGCTTGAGCCGGGTGGCAATCAGGAAACCGAGCCGGCCGGCAGTTGGATCGAATACTGCCTGGCTTTGATTGACCGCTACCTGGCGCGGATCATTGCCGCCGTTCTCCTGATTGCGATCGCAATCGTGGCCGGCACACAGTTGGCAGCCGCCGAAAGCTGGGTGCTGTTCGGTGGTGTGGTGGCTGCGGTGACGGTCTGGCTGGCGGCCCTGCAGCAGCGACGGGACGGCTTTGGTTCCCCGATGTTCATCCTGGTCAGCCTGTGCTGCCTGGCCGGTGCCACGCTGGGCCACCTGACTCCGCTTACCGGTTTGGTGTGCATCGTATTGCTGCTGGCTGCCTGGGATCTGCACCACCTGGCCTGGCGGATGCTCAGCCTGACCGACTCCATCGATCCGGATGTCTACCTGATCAGACACCTCCTCCGTCTGGGTGCCGTGCTGGCAGTAGGCCTGATCCTGGCCCTCATTCCGCTGCAGGCCACCTTCAGCCTGCCGTTCGTGCCGACCTTGGCCCTGGCCATCGCCTGCTGCGCCCTGCTGTTCTGGGCAATCAGCGGAGCCAGAAAACTGAGTGGCGGTTCGCCCGAGGGCGATTGACCGCCTTCACGGTCTATGCTTCCGCCCGGGCTTGCCAGCGCACGCCGGTCGGAATCACATCGGTTTGCTCCCCGCGGGCCATGGCTTCGGCCGTGGCCAGGATGCTGTGGAAGTCGTGCTCCGGCTCGTAGCCCA
>DAOUIC010000341.1:0-5888 GCA_034428255.1 Anaerolineales bacterium | reverse complement strand
TGTACACCGCGGGTACGTTCGGGAGCGGCTTTGTTACCTATCGCTTCGGCAATCCCGTTACCGGCGAGAGTTCCCCCAAAGTCTCCTATGTGATGTCGGTTCGAGAGCCTCACGGGGAGCGGAGCGCCATCCTTGGCGCCGGTTTCTATCCAACTGCAGCGCCGGGTACCTGCAGTCCCAACCGAGTCCGCGCCGGCCTTGTGTACACGCGCGCCGACGTCGAGCAGTTCGTCCGGTGTGCCGAACTGGAACTCAAGCGGCGCGGCCTGGTCGCCTTGCACGACCTGGGTTCGAATGCGCGGTGGACCTCCGGTCCCATCTACATTTTCCTGCTGGACCGCGCGTCCCACCATGCAATCGTTCACCCCACGCTTGAAGGCCAGGATCTCGGGGACTTGATCGATTCGACCGGCTTCAAATTTGTTGAAGAGATGGCGGACATTGTCGAACACTACGGCGACGGGTACACGTACTATGAGTTCACCAACCCTGAGACCGGGGCGACGGAACCCAAGATCAGCTACGTCAGGAACGTCAAAATCGACGGTTTCGACTACATCTTGGGGGCCGGCCTTTATGTTGCCGCCGACAAGGCCTGTCTCGACATGCCGGCTGCCAGGGATGTGGACACCACGCCCGAGTTGGAGTTGTTTGTCACCTGCGCGGCCGAGATGGTGGCGTCAAGGGGGACCGGTGCCTTTGAACTCCTGCTGAATCATTCCACTTGGATTGAGGGTTCAACCTACATTTTCGTCGTCAATCAGCAGTGCGTCAGCACTGTGTACCCGTTGGAATACCGGGCGGACGCAAACGCCTGCAGCGACGTGGATGCCGACGGCACCTTGTTCAACCAAAACATCAAGGACATCGCCAACAGCGAGGAAGGCCAAGGGTTTACAAGCTACATTTGGCAAAACCCGGCCACGGGCGAGGAAGAGCGCAAGACTTCGTACGTCGTGGGTGTTGAGTTGGACGGCGAGATCGTTGCGGTCGGGGCCGGCCTGTACGGGTTGGAGGAATAGCCGGACCGCTCCGTTCGATGAACCCATCCGTTGGGCGAGGGCATGAATTCCGGGGAGTGTCGGCCGATCACCGGCCGGCACTCCCTTTCCACACGCATTGCACCTGTGTTGCAACGACTGCAGCGGCGGCGGCAGGACCGCTCAGGAAGTCGGCTCGGGAGCGGCCTGGGTATTTCAGGCCACAGACTGGCAGACGGGGGGCTGCTCCCAAGGTGCCGCAGCTGGCATGAGGTCTCGCACGGCTGCCGGACTGGGGATCAACCTTCGGGCTGGTGGTGGATGTCGGCAACGGCCTGATCCCAGTCCGCGCTCACCCGGTCGGCCAGCTCGGTCAACCTGGCAGGCAGTGTCCAGGTTGCCGTCAGTTCACGGCAAACCTTGCTGCCGGCATTGGTCAGCCGCGAGACGGTCCGGGGCCAGTCCGGATCCCGGCTCCAGGCCAGGACGGTTCTCCAGTTCCAGTCGGCATGGTTTTCCAACCAGACGCTGGTGCCGGACAGGGCGTAGATCCCCATGTGCATGAGACTGCCGGGGTCGCGGTCGGTGGCGGCGATGAACTGGAGGCGCAGCAAGTCGCAGATCGAGTAGCGAATGCCCGTCCATATGGCCAGGTCCTGTTTGCGGATCAATCCTCGCCTGTGCTTGTGGATGGTGACCCAGAACAGTTCCACGGCTTCGGCGACTTCATCGGTGGTTGCGGCCTGCGGCGCCCACGTCGCTGACGGTTTCGGGACCTCAAGGCCGACAGGTGGCCACTCCCTGCCATCCAATCGGGTCCACTGTCCCGTGTCGGCGAACTCGATGTCGGTTCGGCACACAAGATCCAGCATGGTGCCGTCCGTCAGGATCATGTTGTGGAGCCACATGTGCGGTCCCAGGTTGATTTGCTTCAGGGCCAGGGGTGGCGTCCCCAACAACCGAGCCAGGATGGTCGGGCTTAGGAAATCGGAGAAGTTGCGCGCCACAGCGACTTGCAGGTCTATGTCGCTGTAGCGATCTCCCTGTCCGCGGCCCAGACTGCCCGACAGGTACACCTCGTCAACGAAGTCCAGACGGAGCAGGCGCCCGACAAGGTCCGGCAGGATGGCGAGCTGAGGCAGTTCGGTCATGTCCATGGAAGGTTGTGGATTCGAGTTGGGGTGGAGATGTGGCATTGTGTCCGAGCAATCGGTTAGGGTAATGCCCTAGGTCGAGGGCGTTGAGCGGTAAATGCACGGACCGGGCCAGGAAACCCATGGGGACGGGTGCGGGCGGAAGCCAGCGCGCCAACCGACTGCGCCCCTGACGGCAACTGACTGTACATCGTGGGTGTCGTCGGGGTGGATGGACACCACTCTCCGATCCGACTTGAACCTGCTGGGCTATACTGCAAACGCTTGAATGCCGGAATGGGCGGAGTCCTCCGGGACCGCCGCCGAGGCCGGATGTCCGACGGGCGGGCACATGATGCAAGCATGTTGCAACCTCGGGGCAGAGAATTCCAAAGGCCCGGAGATCCGGATGGCCAACTCATTTGAAATCTGGGATGTGCCCGAGACCGCCGAGGTCTTCGCGTTAGCCGGCTGGGAACAGTGGGCCAATGCCGGGTCGGTATCGTCCGATTTGCCGCAGTATCTGGTCGACCATCTGGAGGCCCGGCGGATCGGACGGCTGCTGGACAAGGGGAACTACCTGTTTCAGCTGCCCGGCACGCATGATTTGATGCGCCCCCAAATCGAATTCGACGACGGCTTCGCGAGCAAGGTCCAGCGGCCGTACAACGACATCTACTTCGTGGGGGAAGGCGACCGCGGCCTGGTGATTTTCCAGGGCACCGAACCCCATATTGACGTGGACCGGTACGCGCAGGCCTTTTTCGACGCCATGCACCACATGCGCGTGAGCCGCGTGGTCGGGTTGGGCGGGGTCTACGGAGCCATGCCCTTCCGGCGCGACCGCATGGTGTCGTGTTCCTTCAGCCTGCCCCGTATGCGTCAGGAACTGGACACGTATGCCGTGTCCTACTCCAACTACAAGGGCGGCGCGTCGCTGGGCAGCTACCTGTCGGCCACGGCCTTCGAACGGGAGGTGGAGTACTGCAACTTCTACTCCATGGTCCCGGCCTACGACTTCTCGCAGTTGAACCTGTCGGAACAGGGCATGCGGGTGGAGTTCGACTTCCGGGCGTGGCATGAACTGATGCGCCGCGTCAACGCGATGTTCAAGCTGCGCATTGATCTGTCGGACCTTGAAGAGAAGAGCTTCAAGCTGACGCAGTCCCTGACGGACAAGGTCGAACAACTCAGCGCCAAGTCCGGCCACGAACGGCTGGCACGCTACTTCGATCGGCTGGACGAGGAGTTCGAGGAGAACTCGTTCCTGCCCTACGAGCAGGTGTGGAAGAGCGAACTGGGCCAGATCCTGGACGACCTCGAAAGCGACGAGCCGCCGGAACCGACCCCCTGATCGCTGCTGTCCCAATGCACTCTTCGCCTGCCGCGCCGCCTGCGGTGCTGTTCGTCTGCACCCTGAACTACTACCGCAGCCGGTTCGCCCACCTGTACTTCAACCATTTGGCCAAGGGAACCGGATTGCGCGCCGAGTCGCGTGGCCTGGTTGTGGATCGCAGCCGGATGCAGGGCATGTCCTACTACGCCGGCCAGGCCCTGCAGGTGGTTGGGGTTGACGTGACCGAGGGCGACAAGCGGGACCCGGTGCAGCTGACCGAACTGGACATTCGGCAGGCCGGCCGGCTGATTGCCCTCTGCCGGTCCGAGCACGAGCCGGTGGTCGCAGCCAGGTTTCCCAACCATCGGGACAGATTCGAGTACTGGGACGTGTTGGACATCGATGCACGGCACACCAACGCCGCACTGGGCCGCGATTGCCGGCGGCAGGTGGAACGGTTGTGGATGGACCTGCGCACGGACATCGGCATCGGTTAGGCATCCAAATACCGCCGGGCATCGGTGGGCACCGACCCATCCCGTTGCCTGCTGCCGCACCCGGACTGCCCTTGGTTTGAACCATGGCCACGGTACTGAAGCTGCCCGTCGATTCCCTGCGTTCGTGGGGACCGGACCGCAAGTCCCACGGGATGATCGGACTGATGTCCTACTCCCACTTGGCCTTGGAAGGCTGCCACCATTTTCTGCCGGTAATCGTGCCCTTGCTGGTGATCAACCTGGGTGTCGACTATGCCCGGATCGGAGCGCTTACGTTTGTGGCCCTGTCCGTCACCGCGGGCGCCCAGCCTTGTTTCGGTTGGCTGGCGGACCGTTGGCAGCCCGAGTTGATAGTCCCGCTCAGCGTTGTTTGGGTCGGTTTGTGCATGGCCCTGTCCGGCGTCATGCCGACGTTCGCGTGGCTGAGCATCATCGTGGTCGCCGCAAGCCTGGGGTCCGCTGCGTTCCATCCTGCGGCCGCGGCGGTGGCGCTGTCCGTTGCGGTCCGCAATCCCGGGACCATGTTCTCCGTCTTTTCCCTCGGTGGCACATTGGGCGTGGCCGTGTCTCCGCTGCTGATCAACTATCTGCTTCCGGCCTGGGGCCTGTCGGCCACCCTGCTGTACCTTCCGGTGGCACTTGTATCGGCCACGATGGTCTTCCTGGGTTTGAAGGTGTTGGTGCCCGAGGCGGTACAGGCCCGCAGGGTGTCCAAACGCAACTCTGCAGGCGTCGTGGAGCCGATCCCCCGCACCATCGTCGTGCTCCTGGGCCTGCTGGTGCTGTCCACCATGACGCGTTCGTGGGTGTTGGGGGCCGTGTCCACCTACATCCCGGCGTGGGTCCTGGACAAGTTCGGCAACTCGACGCTGGGAGGCGAGCTTCTGGCCCTGTCCGCGCTGATGGGTGCGGTCGGCAACTTTGTGGGCGGCTACACCGCGGATCGGTTTTCCGGATGGAAAGTCCTGGCTGTGGCGTTGGCCGGGGTTGCGCTGGCCTCATGGGCAGTGGTCCGCGTGCCTGTCTGGGCCCTGTTTCCCTGTGTCGGTGTCTTCGGATTTGCCTTGGGCGCCACCCTTCCTGTGCCGGTTTTGCTGGCCCGCAGGCTCATCCCGACCCGAACCGGTCTGGCGGCGGCCCTGATTATGGGGCTGGGTTGGGTTCCCTCGGGCATTGGCGCCGGGCTGGCCGGCTGGACCGCGGACCGGTTCGGGCTTCAGGCCGCCTTGGAGCCGCTGGCCCTGTATCCCCTGGCCGGGGTGGGCATCATCGTGTTGTTCGCCTGGCTGGCCCGGGTTTGGGACGCTCCGGTTCTTCGCTCCGGAGCGTAACCCTCCGCGTCATTCCCTGTCGGTGGACAGGAGCGACGAGTCCACATACAGGAACGCGCGCTTGGCGTCATTGGTTTCCACAAAGTAGGCCAGGTTCAACATGCACCAGAGGTTGGGCATGGCGGGAATGCGGATGGGTTCAACGTCCCGGCATTCGTAAGTGCGGTTGTTGCACTGGAATTCCCGGAACTGCATGTCCCGCAGGTCGAAGTCCAGCCTCAGGTAGTACCAGTTGTGCTTGGTTGCGATTTCGTTGTAGCAGAGCCGTTGGCCGCCGTTCGGAAGGTCGTTCCAGCCATCGGGTCCCAGATGGAAGTGCGACTTGGTCTCCCCCCGGCCGCCGATGTCATGGACAGTCCGATGCGTGCTCTTGTACTGCCATTGTTCCCTTCTGCCTGATTCATCCGCGTTGAGGTAGCGAATGTGCGGCATGACCCGGTGGGGATGTGCCCTGAGGTCGCCATCCTGCAGGTCCAGAAGGATGCCGAACGCACGAACGTCGGTGCTGGAGAGCTTGAGTTCCGACGCTTCCGGCTTGAAGGTCACAATCGATTCCCATCGGATGCGCGTGGCCACGCGCCAGGTCAGGCGCTTGATCGCGACCGCCAAGG
>DAOUIC010000340.1:0-5163 GCA_034428255.1 Anaerolineales bacterium | reverse complement strand
CCACGAACGGTTCGGGTGCATCGTCGCCCAGATAGCCGACCAGGCCCAGGGGCGCATCGTTCCAGGTGCGCATACCGACCACGGCATGGCTTCCCGAACCGCCTAGGGTGCCCATGTAGGTTCGACCATCCCAGAGGACGATGTCGTCGATGATGACGTTGGAAATCGTCGTGCACTGGATGGATTCCGGAGATGGGTTCATCGCCTGTTCCGGGTCGTCGGAGAGACGGTCCGTGGACATTCAGGCGTTGCCGAGCAGGCAGACGCGGACTTGCCGTGACCGCGGTCCGTCGAACTCGCAGAAAAAAATTCCCTGTGACCAACCCAGGCCCAGTTGGCCGTCCACCACAGGCACGGTCACAGAGTGGCCCACCAGCGCCCCCTTGACGTGCGCGGCCGCGTCGGCCGGCGTGTCGAACTGATGGTGGAAGTTGGTCCGCGTCGGCACCAATCGGTCCAGTTCTTCTTGCAAGTCCTGGGCCGTGGTCGGGTCCAGCGGCGAGTTGAGCGTCAACCCGCCTGTGGTGTGTGGACAGAACACCGTGCACAGGCCGTTCGCCAAGCTGCTGGCCTCCACGATGCTGCGAACTTGGTCGGAGATGGAAATCAATTCTTGTGGATGGGTACTTTCAATGTCAATTTGCCGTGTATACACAAATATATTTCCTTTGTATCGACTTGCATCGGATACGCCCGGCTACCGGGTGTCCAATCCCGGACCTGTCGGCTCCATATCCTACAGGGGTAGTAACTAGTGGTCCAACTTGGTTAAAGTGTAGGATGCAACATGGATGGGTGGCCCACCGGTGAAGGTGCCGACCACGATCTTCGTCCTCCCTTGTCGCCGAGAGCCCCCATATCCCACAAGCGCTTCCTGGTGGAACTGAACCCCGAGGAACGAACATACTTGAAGCAGCTGGTTGCCGCCGGCTCGCCCAAGGCGCTGCCCCGACGCCGGGCCCAGATCTGGCTGCTCTGCGACCAGGGGCCGGAGGGACCGGTCTGGACCGACGAACGCACGGCGGAAGCCGTGGCCGTGGCCGCCATGACCGTGTACCGGGCACGCCAGGCCCTGGTCCTGGAGGGCATGGAGGCGGCCCTGCAACGCAAGCCGCGCCCGTCCAAGCTGGACGGGGTGACCCAGGCTGGTCCGGCTGGCCCGTTCGACGCCGCCGCCCGGACGCGCGCGCTGGACGCTGAAGCTGCTGGCGGCCGAGCTGGTGTCCCTGGAGGTGGTGGACACGATCGCGCCCGAAACCGTGCGCCGTGCGCTCCCAAAAACGCGTTGAAGCCCTGGCAGGAAAAGTGCTGGTGCATCCCCCGCAGGCCAACGCACAACATGGAGGATGTGCTGGAGGTCTACCGGCGTCCCCCGGACGACCGCTGCCCATCCTGCAACGCCTGGCCCGGGAGCGACCGCCGGAGGCGGGGCCCGTCCTGTGGGCGCTCTGGGAGGCCGTGATGCAGGGCCGCGTGCGCCTGCGGCCGGAGATGCGCAAGCTGCTGTGGCGCCTCGTGGAACGCTGGCACGAACTGGTGCGCAGCCAAGGGAACCCCAAGGTGCCCGCCTCTACCAACCGGCTGGAGGGTTGGTCGGGTGCCCTCTGGGCGCGCTTCAAGCCCCGGGCCCGCCTAACGCGGGGGCTGAAGACCGAGGCGGGGGCCCTCAACTTCGTGCGCCTGATGGCCCGCGGCATGGCCTGACGCGACGCAGGAAGCCCACTCGTACGGAGGATAGGCCCAGGACAGCCCGCCACCAATATCAACGAGATTGAAACAGTGCCTATGCCGGACGACAGTTTTTTATCCGGGCGGGTCAGTGATAAAATGGCCCTTGAGGGGTCGGTTCTGTCTACCGTACAGGTCGGCCCACCAACGAGCATGGTAGACCGAACCGTCTTTGAGCTTTTGCTCGGCGGGCTGCGAGCCTCCAGCTCACAACCATCCCTGGGAGTACACGGCACTACGGGTTGTCCTCATGGGTTTCCACGGTCACTGCGATGCTAGGTGTTCGCCGTCTGACCTGATGCCTCGCAGGGGTCTGAATCGCAAACAGGGTGCATACATGGACTTCAGGGGGAGGATGCCGCAAGGCAGTGTCCTCCCCCTGAGTGTTGCGCGCTCGCGACTCGGACTAAACCAACCGCAGGGTCTGCTGTTGCTCCTCGTCCTCCTGGGTTTCTGTCACTGCGTCCTGGGTCGCCCCTTGCTTAAGGTGGTTGCGACGCCGGGCCGGGGGAGCGGACCTCTCGTAGGTGGGGTGCTTCGGTGTCTCCTCCAACTTGGCCCTGCCCCTTTCGGTCACCGCTGGAACCTCCTGTGCCAGCGCGGGCAGGTCATGGTCCTCGATGGTCTCGATGTACGGGTCCGACGAGGGTTGCTGCATCCCAATGACGGCCCTGCCACCCCCACGAGACTATCGGGGACACAGCAATTCCCTATTGCAAAACAACAGATCTGGCACCAGAATATATATTGGGAAGTGTCGAACCCGATGGTTCCTTTTCTAGGCAACAAATAAAGGAGGTTTAAACATGGGTACTATATCAGTGAACCGACTTGCAGGCCTGTCCCTCATATTCGGCCCGATAATCGCCTTCGTCTTCTTTCTCTTAGAGCCGAGTGGAATGCTGATAGACAGCGCAGACTTTTCCGATCCTACTGGCTCCATTACAGCCAAGGGTGCTAACGCCGCGCTGACTAAAGTAACCAACATCATGATAATCCTTGGCCTTTCCCTGATCCTCTCAGGTCTTTATGCGCTGATGAGAAACGTAACCTTGCAGGGTAACGGCAAGGCGTTGGTTCAAATGGGTTTCTTCATAATCTTCGTCGGACTAACAGGTTGGATTCTAGCTGGCGGCATAGATTTCATTCTGGCCGATGTCCAATCTAGTGACCAGATCGGGGAAAGCGTCCCCGTTTACAACGTCGGCACCGCGCTCTTTTTCCCTGGCGGGATTGCACTTGGCTTTGGCGGCTTCATTTTCGCGTTGGGCCTCTCAACGAGGAAAGAATTCAACCGAGTGATCTCCCTGTTGGCGGCCTTGGTCAGCTTAGCCGTGATGGTCTTTTTCATGATTGCCATACTCCACAACGAAGGCCGCGAAACCTTTATATCCCTGGCTCGTGGCTCCTACGTGTTACTGGTAATCTGGTATGGATATCTGGGCATGAGACTGATGAACCGACCAGATCCCGACCTGTGGCAATAGATGGTAGAGGCTCAGATTAAAATGGAGTGTCTGGAATTCGGTTGATATCCCGGCTACGCCAACCAGCTTAATCACAGCGCCAATAGGCTAGTGTTGTGTCCCTTAAGTATATGGACATAGTGGCGAAGATGCGGTAGGGTTCTCCCGATCCATTCCAAGGAGGGAGAGACCATGGCCAAGGGCCGTCCGTTGCAACCCCTTGAAGTCAGCCGGGACACGCGTGAGGAACTGGTGTCGATGGCCCGGTCGCGCAGCCTGCCCGCGGGCCTGGTGAGCCGCGCCCGGATCGTGCTGCTGTGCGCCGAGGGCCTGGACAACTCGGCAGTGGCCGCGCGGCTCCGCGTCAGCCGCCAGACGGTCGGCCGCTGGCGCGAGCGCTTCCGCACCCAGGGCCTCATGGGCCTCTACGATGAACGCCGGCCGGGAAGGCCGCGCTCCATCCCGGACGACACCGTCATGACACTGCTCCAGAAGACGCTCGAGACCCGACCCCCCGACGGCCGCACGCACTGGACCTGCCGTGCCATGGCCGAAGCCACCGGGGTCTCCAAGTCCACGGTCCAGCGCCTCTGGACCGCGTTCCACCTCCAGCCCCACCGGCAGAAGCACTTCCAGCTCTCCACCGACCCCTTCTTCACCGAGAAGGTCCGCGACATCGTCGGTCTCTACCTGAATCCGCCCGACCATGCCCTGGTCCTGTGCGTCGCCGAGAAGAGCCAGATCCAGGCCCTGGAGCGCACCCAGCCCCTCCTGCCCCTGGGGCTCGGCTACGTCGAGGGTGTGACGCACGGCTACATCCGCCACGGCACCACCACCCTCTTCGCCGCCTTGGACGTCGCCACCGGCCGGGTCCTCGCCCAGTGTCGGCCGCGCCATCGCCACCAGGAGTTCCTGGGCTTCCTCAAACACATCGATGCCAACGTGCCCCCGGACCTGGATATCCACCTCGTCGTCGACAACCATGCCACCCACAAGCATGCCCGCGTCAAGCGTTGGCTCGCCGACCGGCCCCGCTACCACATCCACTTCACCCCCACCTACGCTTCCTGGCTCAATCAGGTCGAGATCTGGTTCCACCTCATCACGCAGAAGGCCATCCGCCGCGGTTCCTTCACCTCCGTCACCCAGCTCAAGGAGAGGATCCGCCACTTCACCGACCACTACAACCCCGGGGCCCGGCCCTTCGTGTGGACCGCGACCGCCGCCTCCATCCTCCGCAAGATCCAGCGATTATGTACTTATATTTCCGGGACGGAACACTAGGTCTGACACGGTGCTTGCTGGCTGCCGGCGACCAAGTCAACCAACAGACCGCCGAGGGTTGGACTCCGTTGTACTTGGCTGTAGAGGGAGGCTATGCGCAGGTTGCAGCCAGGTTGCTGGTAGAGGGCGCCAGGGTTGATGCCAGTACCAAGGAAGGCTGGACACCTTTGCATATAGCAGCATGGTAAGGACACATGGAAGTGTTGGAGGTCCTGCTGGCGGTGACGCCAATGTCGACGCACGAGACACTTTTGGCCAGTCCCCATTGCACCGGACAGCCGAAGCAGGATATGTTGAGGTTTTGGCAGTCTTGCTCGCCGCTGGTGCCGATGTTGACACACGGGAAAGGGCCGGACTGCCTTACAGGCGGTTTCATGGGAAGGACAGGCCGCCGTGGTGATGTTATTGCTGCTCGCCGACAGCGAATCCTGATCGAATTGGCGGTACTCACCGATAGTGCGGACTTGGTGAGACTTCTCGAGTCTGCTATACGTCAGTTAACATCTTGGGACAGTCTGTTCCTTTACCTGGTCCATTCCGGTACCGGTGCGGGTAATTCGCTCTCGGTTGATGGGAGCTCCGTTGCACGCCCCCGCAACTCGAGTCCGGGTGGAGCAGTCCCCACCGCTGTCCTGGTTCGTTCCGCGAGCAGGGCACGCACGTCCCTGTAGGGCATGTACAACGT
>DAOUIC010000339.1:0-1762 GCA_034428255.1 Anaerolineales bacterium | reverse complement strand
GATGCTGCGACAGCAGGACCGAACCCGGCTTTGGGAAGGTCGCGCTGTACGAACAACAGGGTGCATGGACACATGCCGCCGTGCAGACGCCCCGCGGGACGTGGCTCAGCAAAATGGGTGAAGGACCCGTCATCGAACACGACCACCCGGAGTCGCTCGCTGATGGGCCCTACGGCAACCCGACGATCTACATGCAAAGACCGCTGGGCACCTAGCAATTCCACAGGGAGGCAATTCAATGTCCGACAGCGCCGCTTGGTTCGTGGACGGGTCGTTTCTGTTCAAGGAGTGGCAAGGCCTGAACCGCGACGACCGGCTGGATTACCTGTTGCTGCGCCGGCATCTGGAGCGCAAGTTCCAAGTGCAGATTGCGGACGCGTACTACTTCAACGCGGACCCCGATCCCCTGGGAGCACGGAACAATGCCTTCCACCGGGCCCTGGCCTATCCGCCGCCCGGCGGTCCGGGCCTGCGCGTCAAGCTGTACTGGCTGCAGAAGCGCGCCGTCTACTGGCCCGCGAGTTGGGGTGGCGGACCGGTCGTGCACCCCGGCAATGGCCTGCAGCTCGAGCATGTCCAGCAAAAGGCCGTCGATGTCGGTTTGGCCTTCCATTTGATGCGGTCATACGGGCACCGGCAGTGGCGTACGTTGCTGCTGGCCGCCGGGGATGGTGACTTCCATGAGGTGGTCCAGCATCTCGTTGAGCATCTGGATGTCGCGGTGATCCTCATTGGTACAACGAATTCCATGAGCCGCGAGCTGTTGCCCTATGCCCAGGCTGTGGAGGAGCTGGACCGGATCGCCAACGAGATAGCAAGGCCGGCACCAAACGGGGCCAACAATCGCTACCGGGAATGACGACGAGTAGTGCGATGTTTCTGAACGACCCGCCAACCACACCGCTGAAAAGCAATCCGATAGTTGGGGCGCACCGGCCTGTCCCATGCCCTGCTCACCAGAACGCGCCTGGCGTTTAGGGACAGTGCTCAGCTACAACCAGGACCGTCACGCGTTGCCAGGGAACGGTTTGATTACCCAGTTCCTGTTCCATGCGCAGGGACAACCCCACCAATTTGTCGGCTGACAGTCCATTTTTTCCTAGGCCGGCCCCTAGCGCACTCTGCGAATTCAGCCAGGACCTGATCTCCCTAATCGAGACAAAACGCTGGTCGACCGTCTCCAGAAGTTCAAGCTCGGCTGACAAAGGAAAGCGCGCCAGCAGGTCGCGGAGGGCCGCCTCGGTCCAGCGCAGGGAGGGATTGGGATGGTTGGCCCATAGGTTTTCCTCAACCTCCCGCAGGAGCGTGCCCAGCTTGTCCTCTGCCCGAAAGTTGAGGAGACTGTGAACCCGTTGTCCCATCAGCGGGAGCGACTGGCTGAAGGCCACGCGGCCACCGTCGGCCAGGACCTTGGTCAGGGCGGACAGGAACTCTTCGGCTTCCTGCGGTCCACCCAGCATGTCCATCCCCAACACCCGCTCGAATCGGAGTTCGGGATCCAATTCTCCCAGGCTTGTGGCCAGCACGGGTCGATCCAGCTCGGGGAGCTCGCTGTAGCGGAGATTCAGTCCGGCGGCCGCCTTGGGAGACGAAACCTGCCCCCATACCCCACCCTCCGGCACGGCGCGGCAGGCTTCGGCCAGGAGCAGGCCGTTGTCCGCGCGCACAACAAGCACCCGATCGTGGCGCTGCATGCCGGCGCGGGTGCAGATCGCATCCCGCACCGTTCCCAAATGACGGCTGCCGGCGTTGCCGGCGCGGC
>DAOUIC010000338.1:0-4560 GCA_034428255.1 Anaerolineales bacterium | reverse complement strand
GGTCCATCCAACATTCTCCAGCCATGACCCTGAACATCCAGACCGCAACCGTGCTGGGCGCCGGCACCATGGGAGCCGCCATTGCCGGCCTGCTGGCGGACGCCGGCATCCGGGTGCACCTCCTCGACCTGGCCAGCGACCCGGATCCCAACCTCAACATCGAGGGCATTGCTCCCGCCCAGGTCGGCCGCAGCCAACTGGCGTGGCAGGGCCTAGCCCGAATGGCGGCCGCGCGGCCGCCCAACCTGGTCCACAAGGAGTCGCGATCCCTAATCCGGCCCGGGAACATGGACGAGGACCTGGAGGCGGCCCTGGGCGCAAGCGACTGGGTTCTGGAAGCCATCATCGAGGACATGGAGACCAAGCGGTCCCTGCTGCAGAAGCTGGCCGACCTCAATCCAGCCTGCCGACTGATCACGACCAACACGTCGGGACTGCCGATTCACATGCTGGCCGAAGGGCTGCCCGCGGACTTCGCGTCCCGTTTCATGGGCACCCACTTCTTCAACCCGCCCCGCTACCTGCCACTGCTGGAGCTGATTCCCCACGCCGGAACCGACCCTGCGCTGTTGGCGGACTTCGGGACCTTCAGCAGTGTCCGGCTGGGGCGTGAGACCGTAGTCTGCCGGGACACCCCGTACTTCATCGCCAACCGTCTGTTTGCCTTCATTCATCAGGTGACGATCAACACGGCCCTGGACATGGGGCTGACGGTGGCCGAAGTGGACGGTCTGACCGGATCGCTGCTGGGTCGTCCCAACGCGGCAACCTTCAGGCTCGCCGACATCGTGGGCCTGGACGTGATGGACCTGGTGTGCCGCAACCTGGACGACCTCACCCCGGACGATCCCTGCCGGCCGGTCCGCTTCCACGAGGGATACCGAGCCATGATGACGGCCTTGCTGGAAGCCGGCCATCTGGGCAGCAAAACGGGACAGGGCTTCTACCGCACGGAACGCGACGCGGACGGCAAGCGACAGTTCCTGTCGCTCGACCTGACCGAAGCCATCGAAGGCCGCTTGGCGTGGGGACCGGCCCCTCGGTTCAGCGATGAAGCCATCGACACGCTGCACGGAATGCCGCTGGCGGAACGGTTCCCGGCCTTGCTGAAACTGGACAACCGCTTTGGCGAGTTCCTGTGGCGGGTTCACGGTCAGGTCTTCTCCTATCTGTCGCAGATTTCCGGAGAGATCGCCGAGGATTGCCACGCCATCGACCGGGTCATCCGCACCGGTTTCGCCTGGCAGTTGGGACCCTTCGAATTGTGGGATGCCCTGGGACCCAAATCCCTGGACCGCATGCGGCAGTCGGGCATGCATCCGGGAGAGTGGACCGCGGGGATGCCCGCATCCTCCGGCACATCGTTCCACCGGTCGGCCAACGGCCAGCGCACCAGTTGGAACTTCCGCGGGGGCATGAACCCCGTCCCGCCCGAGGTCAACTACCACGCCTATGCCGACGCCATGCGCACGGGGCAGGTAATCGCGGAAAACGAATCGGCCTGCCTGAGAACCGGCCAGGACGGAATTCTGTTCCTTGAAACCCGAGCGGTGCTCAATACCATCGACGAGCAGGTCCTGTCGGTGTGCCGGGAAGCATGCGACCGGCTGCACGGGTCCGCGGCCGGCCTCATCATCGCCAACGACGACCACATCTTCTCCGCCGGCGCCAACTTGAAGTTGATTCTGGCCTTGCTCGAGGCTGCCGACTGGCAGGAACTGGAGCGACTGGCCAAACTGGGCCAGGACACGTTCCTGGCCCTGCGCCGGGTACCCAAGCCGGTGTGGGCGGCTGTGCGGGGCATGGCGGCCGGCGGCGGGGTCGAACTGCTGCTGTCCCTGGACGGCGTGGTGGCCCATCCCGAAGCATGCCTGGGCTTGACCGAGTCGGCGGTCGGTCTGGTGCCCGGATGGGGTGGATGCAAGGAACTGGTGCGCCGAAGCCTGGGACGGGAATTCCTGGACCGCGGCGGAGATGCCCACCCGGTGCTCAAGAACCTGCATGCCCAGGTGGCCATGGCCAAGGTCTCGGACAATGCCCGGGACGCCCAGGCAATGGGCTACCTTCCACAACAGGCCTCGTTCGTAACCAGGCGCAGCCAACTGCTGCCGTGGGCCGTGCGCGAGCTGCAACGAAGTCTGGATCTGGGCTATGCCCCCCCGGCGGTACACCAAAATACCTATGCGGCGGGACGCGACGGCCTGGCCAATCTGGAAATGGAGGTGTTCATGTACCGGGAAGCCGGGTACATCAGCGAACACGACGCCCTGATTGCCACCAAGCTTGCCCATGTACTGTGCGGCGGCCGCCTGGCCAGTCCGGCATGGATGGACGAGCAATGGTTCCTGGACCTTGAGCGGGAAGCCAACCTGTCCCTGGCCGGCGAACCCCTGAGCCGCGATCGCATCGTCCACATGTTGACCCAGAAGAAGCCACTTCGGAACTGAATGCCATGAACCAAGCCGTAATCGTGGGAGCTGCGCGTTCCGCCGCAGGCCGCGCCGTTAAGGGAAGCCTGAGCGCCGTGCGTCCCGAGGAAATGCTCGCCCAGGTCCTGCGCGCCACAGTGGAACGCTCGGGGGTTGATCCCGAACGCATTGAGGATGTCATTGTTGGCTGTGCCTTTCCCGAAGCGGAACAGGGCCTGAACGTCGCGCGCCTGGTAGCTCTTAAGGCCGGCCTGCCGGTCTCCGTCAGCGCCCAGACCGTCAACCGCCAGTGTGCCAGCGGCCTGCAAACCATCGCCATGGGTGCCTGGCAAATCATGACCGGAAGCGCCGACGTGGTGGTGGCGGGCGGAGTCGAGAGCATGTCCCGGGTCCCGATACCAGGGCAGATATTCAGGGCCGATCCGGACCTCATGGAACAGCGTCCCGGCGCCTATCTGAACATGGGCCTGACCGCCGAGAACCTGGCCCGGGAACACGACATTTCCCGCGAAGACCAGGATGCCTTTGCCCTGCGCAGCCACCAACGGGCCGGCGCGGCCCAGACAGGCGGTCGCTTTGACGACCAGATCGTGCCCCTGGACGTCGAGGGATTGGTCGGCAACGGCTCCCGCGCAGAAGCCCGTTCCCTGTCGTTCGCCCGTGACGAGGGGATTCGCTTCGATACTTCGGCCGAAAGGCTGGCCGCTCTGCGGCCCGTGTTCCACAGTCAGGGCACTGTCACCGCCGGCAACAGCAGCCAAATGAGCGACGGTGCGGCCGCAGTGGTGTTGATGAACGAGGATCAGGCCCACGCCGAAGGCCTGGTTCCGCTGGCCAGATTCCGCAGCTACGCCACGGCCGGCGTGGATCCGGAAACCATGGGCATCGGGCCGGTCCTGGCCGTGCCCAAGGCACTGAAGCAGGCCGGGCTCGAGTTGGACGATGTGGACCTGGTGGAACTCAATGAAGCCTTCGCAGCCCAGACCCTGGCCGTAATCCGCAGCCTCGAACTGGATGAAGAACACACCAACGTCAACGGCGGGGCCATCGCCCTGGGTCATCCCTTGGGGGCGACGGGTTCCAAACTGACTGTGCAAATTCTCGCCGAACTGAAGGAACGCGACCTGGAAACCGGCATGGTCACCATGTGTGTCGGCGGCGGCATGGGTGCCGCCGGCATCTTTGAGCGCCTCAACTGACAGCCATCGACTGCCATAGTCGGAGCCCTTGACATGCGGAATTTCTTTGTCAACGTCCATTACCAAAACCAGGTACGCCTGGACTCGGAGGAAATCGACCCCGACGATTTGGCTCCCGACGAACTGCTCATCGAGACGGAGTGGACCTTCATCAGTTCCGGTACCGAACTGGCCAACTATACCGGCGTGGAGCCCCAGGTCTGGCAGGAAGACGGATGGTGCAAGTATCCGTGGCGTTCGGGGTATGCCAACGTGGGCACTGTCCGGGCCAAGGGTTCCGAGGCCGTCAGGGCGGACGTGGGACAAAGGGTCTTCACCTATGCCAAACACGAGGCTTGGGCCAAGTTCAAGGAGGAGCGGCTGGTGTATCCGGTGCCGGACGGCCTGCCGGGCGACATTGCCGTCGCCTCCCGCATGGCGGGCGTGGCCGCAACCTCCATTCTGGTGCCCGAAATCAAGGGTTCGCCGACGGTCGTGGTATTCGGGCTGGGCATTGTGGGCAACCTGGCCTCCCAGCTCTACGGAGCCATCGGCTGTCGCGTGATCGCCGTGGATCCGGTCGCCGAACGCCGCGCCTTGGCCGCCAAAGTCGGGGTCGCGGAGCAGGTGGGCGGTTCGCCCGAGGAGGTGCAGGACCGGATCCTGGAACTAACCGGCGGCACCGGAGCCGATATCGTGGTTGAGGCGGTCGGCCACAGCGCCGTGTGCATGCAGGCCCTCGATGCCACCCGCAGGCATGGGCAACTGGTGATCCTCGGCACGCCGCGGGCTCCGGTCAACGGAAACCTGACGGACTTCTTTGGCAAGATGCACTACAGTTGCATCAAGGTGCTTGGAGCCCTTGAATGGCAGTATCCGTTTTATCCGGCCGTCAACGCCGACACGTCCCAGTACCAGAAGCAGAAAATGATCTTCGAGTGGCTGGAGGACGG
>DAOUIC010000337.1:0-9236 GCA_034428255.1 Anaerolineales bacterium | reverse complement strand
CCAATCCGGCGGTTCGACAACAGACGTCAGCCTTGGCCAGCATTTCGTGGGTGCTCTTAAAGGGCGGAGCCAAGCCCCCTTCGTCGGCGGTCAGATTGCGTTGACCGTAGTCGCGGGCGATCAGGTCAATGGCACAGGCATACACCTCGGCCATGGCCGCCAATTGTTCGTCAATTGGGCGCGTCGGCAACGGCAGGACCAACACATCCTGCAGCGCGACCTGACCGCCGGCATGGACCCCGCCGCTGAACAGATTGATGGTGGGGACGGGCAGTTGCGCGGGCATGGATGCACCGTCGGTGCGGAGCGACGCGAAGTGTTGCCAAAGGCTTTGACCTTTCACTCCGGCAACCGCGCGTGCAAACGCCAGCGAGACGGCGAGCACTGCGTTTGCGCCCAGCCGGGATTTGTTGGCGGTCCCGTCCAGACCGATAAGGAAGTTGTCCAACTCCTGTTGGGAACGCCAGGGCCGATTGGCTGCCTCCGCCCCGATATGCCGAACCGAATTCACGGCCTTCAGGCAGCCCTTGCCCCGGTAACGCTGTGGATCCCCGTCTCGTAGTTCATGGGCTTCGTGAGTGCCGGTGGATGCGCCGGAGGGAACGGACACCGTACCGGAATGCCCGGATGACAGCAACAGCGAGGCCTTGACGGTGGGACGACCCCTGCTGTCCAGGATTTCATGTGCATCCAGGTCGTCTATGGTGAACATTGGAACCTTCCATGCAGCAAGTCGAAGATCAGGTCTTCCCGAGTAGCCCGGCAAACTCGCGGATCAACTCGGGGATGGTGGAGGGTGGGTTGGCCATCAGCCGCAGGGCCAGCGAACACTGGCGGTCCAACTGGGCATCGTTCAAGTATTCCAGCCGGGACCGGCCCACCGCCCTGGCCAACAGGCAACCCGCAGTGTGCCTGCAACCTGCGGTTTCACCCCCATCCTGGGCAACTGCCCTTCCGGAACGTTGCCGGTAGCCACTCCAGAAGGCCTCGGCTCCCTGCAGAAACTGCCTCCGCCACAACGGCGACCACAAGGCCTTGGCCAGGGCATGAGTAAGTGCGAAACCGACGTCGAACCAGGGTGTGCCCACGTGGCTGACTTCAAAGTCCAGCAGCCACAGCCGCCGGCCCTGCAGCAGGACATTCTTGGGGCTGTAGTCGCCGTGAACAAGCGTGTTGCGTGAGTTTGTTGCCGCGTTTACAAGTTCCTGCATGAATTCGGCGGCCTGTGGGACCCGCAGGCCGCTCACCAAATAGTACGGATCCAGCCGGAGCGAGTGAAAGTGCATCTTGGACTGAAGGCGCGCCGGTAGCCGGTCGACCTGCGGTCGGGCCTTGTCATGGACGTGGGCCAGCATGCGGCCGAACTCCTGCCACGACCCGGGATCAACATTCCCCTCCAGCAAGCGTGCCTTCCAGTTCGCATGGGGTTCCGGCACCGCTGCCATCGCGATGATGTTGCGTTCCCGGTCCTGTCGAACCGGCTCCGGCACCTGATCCGGCAAAAACGAGCCGTACACCCCCAATGCGGCAAACTCGGTGAGGATGCGGTCGGTCGGACTGAACCACTCGTCCTCCACCCGCAACTTTGACAAGGCCTGCTTGACGATCAGGTCGCGGCCACCGGTTTGCACGCGGACAGTCCGGTTGGAAACGCCACCGGCCAGCACCGAGGTTGCGATCTTCACGCCCGGGGCGGCCAGCTCCTGCTCCTCCAACCAGTGGAACAGGTGGTTTGGGATTTCGATGTCCAGCGAACCCGGCACGGTTTCGGGGGTTGCGGACATGACGGCTGCAGACGGTGGCGGTCCGGGCCCAGAGATTATTCGCTTTCTGTCGGGTCCGTGTCCGGTTCCTCAACCGGGGCTGGAACCTCCTCTGGGACGGGTTCGGCCACGGGTTCCGGTTCGGGCTGCTTGATGAGAAATTCGTCGCGGGTCCGTTCGATCAGGCGGTCAATCGTGAAGCGGTTGGCTTCCACGAACCACTCCGATTCGGTCGATTTGATCACGACCCGATTGGCCCGTTCGGTGTTGGCGCCGATCACGATGGATACCATCTCGTCTTCATCGTCGTCCTGGACGCGGAACGTGGCCACGGCTTGTGGATTGAGCATCCCGTATTCGGGCAGTTCCTGCTTGCCCAAGGGCCGGGTCAGGCTGATGGTGGACACGGTGGTGACCAGGGAGATGAGGTTGTTCGGGTTGAAGACCTCGCCTTCGGCCAACCCCTCCATCATCCACTGATCGTCCTCGCCGCGCTTGAAACTGAAGGTTCCGTTGGGATTGGTCAGGTTGAATTCGCGGATGTCGTCCTGTCCTTCCGAATAGTAGACGGTATCCAGCCAGCGGGTAATTTGGGTCGAAACCTCCCGGTGCTTCAGGTCGGTGGAGATGAAAACCGCTTGCTGGTCCGCCGCCCGCACGTGCGTGGCCCGAGGCAGCGGTGCCGTGCCCACATAGGCCACCACGTCCTCGCCCGTATCCAGTGTCACCGTGAGTTTCCGCTCAAAATTTTCCTCGCCGACCCTCAGCCGGTCATGACTGCCGGCCGTCTGGGTCACGGGCCGGGCGTCGTCCAGTTCAACCATGTCCTCGATCAGTTGATCGGACAGGATGTTGGAGGCGGGATAGCCGTCGAAGTCGTTGAACCGCCATTCGCCATCGTCTTCGCGAATCAAATGGATGACGTTGCCCTGCATGTCCTCGATCTGCAGTTCCCTGACGGTCGCATCCTGCATGGCGGTCAGAAGGCGCACGGGCTCCCGTTCCGGTGCGCGGAGATCCCAGGGAACCACCAAGGCCACGGCGGCCGCGATCTGCAGCAGCAGCAGGACGGCCAGGACGTTGAACATGTCCCGTTGGGAGCGGTTGACAAACAGGCTGGTGATGGTCTGCATCGTGGAATCTGGGTGGAATGTGCCGCCCAACCGGGCAACGGGTGCAGGCTACAGCATGCGCTCGCCGGGATCGGCGTCAAGCGGGATCTGATTGGTGGATCGCCACCGCCAGATGGCGGCAATGACGACGAGGGCCAACAGCGCAACGACGTAGTTCAGGACCTCGAACCGGATCTGTTCCTGCTGGGTAAGGGGTTTGAGCAGGCGAATGGTGTTGCCCCGGGCCCGAATCGAAAGCAGTTCCACATCCTCCTGGCTCCAGTCAACCAGGTTTTGCACAAACAGCAGGTTGTTGGTGACCTGGTCCTGCACCAGGATGCGCATCAAGTCGAGGATCAGGTCGTCCAGAAACTCTGCACTGCCGATGACCGCCAGCCGGGTGTCGAGCGGGGATGATTCGATGACGTTGAACTCCGTCAGGAGGCCCTCCGCACCTTCCGGTGGTGCCGCGCCCTCCTCCAGCCACGGGTTGGGACGATCCTTGAAGAAGCTGTCGAAGCGCCCCTGGACCGTCACCGCCAGGGGATGGCGCTTGCGCACATCTTCCGGCGCCACGTCGAAACCGAAGTCCGGATAGGCCTCGAAGTTGGGTTGGATGTCGGGCACGTCCGTGACCCAGGAATCCTCGCTGGAATACAGGAGCGTGACCGCGTCGCGCTCGGCGTTGCGTTCGGGATCGATGGTAATCGGCGAAGCGTAGTTGAGGGTGACGGCTGGCAGGCCGGACACGGCCGGATGGTTGCCCTCCATGGCGTCCGAGCGGATATCCACGAAGAAGGGGTAGTCGAGAGCCTGGTATTCGCTGACCGTAAGGTTGTCCACCTGGCGTGGAATATTGACCGGGAAGGGCGTGTTTTGAAGGTCTAGGACCAGCAACGGTTCAACGACGATACCGTGATGGGCCAGCATTTCGTTGAGGTTCAGCGGAGTGCCGGTCAGCGACAGGTCTCCGCTCAGCGGATGGGGTGCAATGCCGAAGTTCGAGGCGGCCACAATCAGGGAGCCGCCGCGCATGAGGAACTGGTCGACGGCGAACAGGGAGAACTCCGACATGTACTGGGGCGCGATCAGGAACAGGACATCGATGTGATCCCCAATCGGCCCTGATTCGAGGTCGACCACTTCCACTTCGAACTC
This sequence comes from Anaerolineales bacterium, assembly GCA_034428255.1. Lineage (GTDB taxonomy): Bacteria > Chloroflexota > Anaerolineae > Caldilineales > Caldilineaceae > Bin34. The sequence goes on along the minus strand of DAOUIC010000337.1, from coordinate 5,203 downwards.
GGACGACAGCGAACCCTGTACCGTGTTCCACGAAGCCAGCGGGTCAAGCTGCTGGCCCAGGATCGACTGTGTGGGAATATTGGGCGGCAGCCAGAGGCCGACCGTCCGCAGGAATCCCGGTTGGGTTCGCTGAATGGTCTCGTCGATCACGGTTCTGATTGAGGATCGTGAGATTCCGCCCCTGGGGAATATCAGGTGCAGCTCCCCTGCCAGATCCAGGACCAGGTGGAAGTAGTAGTCGCTGGGCGACACCATCGATGGGGGATAGGGCTCCAGGCCCCAGGAGTTGATCAGCATCTCGCGCGGGAACCGGGCACCTTCCGCGTCCGGGTTGACCACTTCGAACTCAAAGTAGCCTGAACTGGCCGCAAGCTCCTCGCCGGTGGCGATGATGAGTTCCATGTCGGTGTTGGCCTGCTCGTTCAGTTCGCCGGGGGTTACGAGGAATGACAGCGTCACGGGTTCGCCCAAGCTGTCCAGCACGGCCTCCACGCTCTGGAATCCATATACCACCTGTTTGATGGCGCGCGTCAAGGTGTATTCCAAGGTGTCGAGCTGTACGTTGGTCGTGCCGTCCCGATCGTTGGTCACCTTCACCAGATCGGCCACCTGCAGGACGATGTGCTGGTCGGCGTAGCGGATCAGCACGTGGAAGTAGGAGTTGCGGACCGCCGATTCGTACCGTTCCTCGATTTGGAACGGAATTGGATTGATGCCGTAGGTTTGGGTGGCGTCGAGTTCCAGGTCGGGATCGGTGGTCGGATCCAGGACCTCAACTTCCACGTTGGCACCGCCGGCGATGTCGTACTCGGCCAGCATGTCGGCAATGCCGGATACCACCGGGGCCAGCTGCGGATGCGTCTTGGCACTGAAGAATCCGGTGATCTTGAGTGGTTCGGCCAGGCCGTCCAGCAAGGTCTTCGTCGTTTCCGAAAGGGAGTATTCCTGTTGTTCCGTCACGTCCACGCGCAGGAAGCGCAGCGGATGCAGCCAGATGTTCGACAGGACCAGGTTGGCGATCAGGAGCGACGACAACAGGATCTCGCGTTGTCGGACCCGATCATGGCCGCGGCTCCAGCGAATGGACTGTACCGACAGTACGTTCAGGGTCAGGAACACGCCGGTCAGGGTCAGGTAGTAGACCAGGTCGCGCAGATCCAGCACACCGCGCTGGATGCTTTGGAAGCGACTGTCGGTGCCGATGGCGCGCAGGAAATCGGCCATCGCCGGCGGTACGAACTCTGTGGCAGTGGTGCTGCCGGCGAAATAGAGGAGGCCGCCCACTACCACGGTGATGATGAGCGCCACGATCTGGTTGTCGGTACGGGACGACGCGAACAGGCCCAGGCCCACATAGGCCGCACTCAACAGCAGCGTGGCCAGATAGCCGGCAGCGACCGGACCCCAGTCGATGTTCCCCAGGTTGGCCACGGTGATGGGCAGGGGGATCGTGAGTGCCAGGGCCAGTGCCACCATGATCATCACGGACGCGAACTTCGCGGCCACCAGCGTGACGGAGCCAACGGGCAGGGTCAGCAACGTCTCGAGCGTCCCCGACCGCTGTTCCTCGCTCCACTGCCGCATGGTCAAGGCGGAGATAAGGAAGATCAGCAGAATGGGCATCCACCGGAAAAGACCCCGCAGTTCCGCCAGGCCTCCGGCAAAGAAGGCTTCCACCCAGAAAAAGGTGTACAGCGTGAATACCAGGAACACGCCGAGGAAGATCAGGGCCATGGGAGAACCGAAGTAGCTCTCCAGTTCCTTGCCGACAAGCGAACGCAAATGCTTCATTGCAGGAGATGGCGGAAGGGTGTGGACAAAGGGCTCGCAACCGGCCCCGCCGGTCTCGACGAGGGCGGGTGGGGGGTCAGTTCCGGAGAGCCAGATCGTTGAAGGTGGACTCTAGACTCGCGGTTTCGCAATACAGTTCGCGCACCGCCCAACCGGCCTTGGCGGCCGTCTGGTAGACCAGAGGGCTCACCTCCTGGGCGTCGTCCGCGGTGATCCGGTAGCGGGTTTGGCCGTTTGCTCCCGGCAGCCGATGCACCTCGCCGATGGCGGGATGACGCGCCAGTATCGGCTTGAGATCGGATTCGTCCCGATCAAGGACCAGCACCACGTCCGTGGCGCCCTGCAGTTCGTCCAACCGTGCGTTGGAGCGCAGCTTGCCGTTGAGAAGGATGAGCACCCGGTCGCACAGGGCCTCCACCTCGGCCAGGATGTGGGTGGAGAAGATAATGGTCGAGTGTTCTGCCAAGGATCGAATCAAGGATCTGATCTCAATGATCTGGGTGGGATCAAGACCCACCGACGGCTCGTCGAAGATCAGTAAGTCCGGCTTGTGCATGATGGCCTGCGCTATTCCCACCCGTTGCCGGTAGCCTTTGCTCAACGTGCCAATCTTTTGGGTCAGGCGGTCTGTCAGACCGGTCGCTTCCGCCGCTTCGAGTACGGCATCCACATGACGGTCGCGTTCCATGCGGTGGAGGTCGGCCATCAGGAGCAGGTAGCCCTGGACCGTCAACTCCGGATAAAGGGGGGCGTTCTCCGGCAGGTATCCAATGCGGGTTTGAACCGTCAGGGGATCATCCATCACGTCGATGTCGCCAATGCGGACCGTACCGTCATCGGGGTGCAGGTAGCCGGTCATGATTTTGATCAGGGTGGTCTTGCCGGCACCGTTGGGGCCGAGCAGACCCACGATGTCACCCCGTTCAATCCTGAACTCCACGGCATCCAATGCCGTGATGGAACCATAGGTTTTGGTCAACTGCGAAACTTCGATCATGGCAGGAGGCAAACTTCCCGGATACGCTGCGATTTCCTGTGTCCGGTCTGGGCCCGGAATGCCGTTTGCCGGCGCGCTTCCGGCGAGACATCCGGCACAGTCGCACGTGTTTGTTCACAAACTTGAATCTTACCCAAGATAGTGCGTTTGGAAGTAGTTTCGCATGCAATTGTGGGTGTCAAGTCATGGCGATGCGCACCATGGAAAGGGCCCGCCGCGTTCCTGGCGAACGCGACAACAGCCGAAGGAAGGGATGCAGGCATGGTCTGATACGATGAGTTCCGTCCGGCACACGGGTCCGCCGGGAATGTTGGATGCGACCCGAAGTACACCCTGTCCCTGAGGATTAATCCATGGCTCAACACAAGGTTGTGGTGGACCCCGCGTTTCGCAAAATGGGGGAAATCTTCAGTGAACTCGACCGCAGACGCTTGGAGGATCTGTGCTCCATCGTGTGGGGTCAGGACGAACCGATGCCCGAGGCAGAGGCCCGCACGGCAGTGCTGGATGCCGATGCCGTGATCTGCTCGCAATGGCGCTATGGGGACTCCATATACCAGGCACGCAGGCTCAAGGCCATCTTCTCGGTGTCCGGGGGCTTCCAGACCGACTTCGACTACGAGTATTGCCACCAGCACCATATCCAGTACCTGTCGTGTGCGCCGGCGTTCGGTCCGCAGGTTGCCGAAATGGCGCTTGGACTGGCCATAGCGGCGGCCCGGACCATCGTGACGGCGGACCGTGACTTCAGGGCCGGGAAGGAAACCTACCTCTGGGCCAGCAACCGGGACACGTTCACCCTCTTCGACAAACCGGTGGGCTTCATCGGCTTCGGGGGATTGGCCCAAAACCTGAGGCAGCTTCTGCAGCCGTTTCGACCGCGCATTCAGGTCTACGACCCCTGGCTATCGGACGGTTACATCCGCAGTCAGGGCTGTACCCCGGTATCGTTGCCGGAACTGATGTCGCAAAATCGCTTCGTGTTCGTGCTGGCGGTACCCAGTTCGGACAACTCCGCCATGATTGACCGGTCGCTGTTGGAACGGTTGGGGCCGGACGACGTGTTCCTTTTGATGAGCCGAGCCCACGTTGTGGACTTCGACGCCCTGACCGACCTGTTGCAGCAAGGCCGCTTCCGGGCCGGCATCGACGTCTTTCCGGAAGAACCGCTGGCATCCGATCACCCCATCCGCAATGTGGATAACGCCATCCTCTCCGCACACCGGGCCGGAAGCGTGCCGGAAGCCCTGTGGGACATCGGCCGCATGGTAGTGGACGATCTGGAAGCTGTCCTGAACGATCTGCCGGCTCGGCGCATGCAGCCGGCCCTTCCCCAACTGACGGGGCGGTACGCCCGCAACGCGGCCAGACGCGGCCGGCGCAAATAGCAAAGCGCGCACCAGACTCGGGTTTGCGGTGGCAGGGCCGGCCCTCAGCGGACCGGCATCCTGCCGTTTCGTCCCCACATAAATCCGGAAAGTGTCGTCCCTGATGGATTTCCACAGGTTGCTGCCGTTCATCACCTGGCTGTCGACCCGCGCCTATTTCCGGAGGCTGTCCAACGAGCAGGCCTGGCTGATTGTCATTGCCTTGATGTTTCCGTCGTCGATCATGCCGATGGCGTCGTCGGTGGTGCGGGTGGCATCACCGCTTTTTCGCGACACCTTCCAGGCTTCAACCGAAAACCTGGCCTGGTTGTCGATGTCCTTCACCATCCCCTATATGGTGCTGATGCCGGTCTACAGCCGGCTCAGCGAAATGGTCGGCCGGCGCCGGTTGATCCTGGCTGGGATTACGGTCTTCCTGGTCGGCACGGGCGTTGCCATGTTGGCGCCCCGCCTTTGGGTGCTCATGGTGGGCCAGGCCCTGCAGGGTTTCGGATCCGCCGGCCTGATGCCGCTGGCCATGGCCTACATCGCTGCCATCTTTGAGCGGCATGAGCGCGGCAAGGCGCTTGGCACCTGGAGTTCCGTGGGACCGGCCGTGGCCTGGATTGGCCCGTTGCTGGCCGGCATTCTCATTAGCCAGTGGGACTGGCGTGTCACCTACATCCTGCCGATGGCGATGGGAATTCTGTCCATCATTGTGGTGGCGAGGGCCATACCACCGGGCATGAGCAACATCCAGCCCCACATGTGGCGGCGGTTCGACTGGACCGGCGTGGGCCTGTTGGCCGTCTTCATAATCTGCTTTTTCGCCTTTCTGTCCAGCAGGCCCATCACCGGGGTCGCGCCCTTGCAGGATTGGCGGCTGGGCCTGGCCTCCGTGGTGCCCCTGGCGACTCTTCTGTGGTGGGAACGACGCATCGACAACCCCTTCCTGGATCTCAACCTGTACCGCAGCAAATTGTTCCGCCAGGCATCCCTGGGGGCGGCTCTGCGGATGGTTACGATGGGTTGCACCAGCCTCCTGGTT
>DAOUIC010000336.1:0-24171 GCA_034428255.1 Anaerolineales bacterium | reverse complement strand
CTGAAACACGCTGGCGCAACGCCGCGACGACCGGCGCGGTCCGGTGGCAACGCAATTGCCTGCTAACCCGCGGGCGTCTTGTGCCAGTGCGGCCGAATCCAGGCCGGTTTCACCGGCCGGTTGTTTGACATGCAGAGACTTCAGGAACTCCTAGATCAGTTGCGCCGCGGCTTCGACGGCGATTCGCTGCCACCGCCGGCGGCTCTGGTGAACGCGATGGACCCGGTGGCCTGGACCATGCTGGGATTCGCGCTCGGAGCCTTTCTGCTGGCGGTCTGGATGAGACTGCGGATTGCCAATGTGGAGGGGCTCCGGCACGAGGCGGAGGCGGAGCCGGCCGGTTTGCTGGCACGGCTCAAGCGACGCCCGGCCTCCCTTCCACCCGTCGCCATTCTGCAACGGCTGGGCAGTGAACGGGTGGAGGAACTGCTTGAGTACGGTGATCAGGTCGAGGACGCGTTTTGGCTGGGCCAGTGGACCCCCGTGCGGGAGGAGCTGCTGCGCCTGATGAGTGCCCAGCATGCCTTTGCCCCGGTCCAGGCCCTGGTCAACTACTACCGCTGTGCCGATCGATCGGAGGCTGCCAGCCTCCGTATTCGCAGGACGGCGCTGATCCACAAGCTGGGACAACGCCGATGGCTTCCGCCCGGCGACAACCAGGCACCTGCACAACTGCTGGTGTTCACCGACGGCGATGAACAACCGGGCGAACTGGGATTCGCCGGGCGCATCCATTGGCTTAGACCCGAACACCGGCCACGCCTGGCGGACGGGCCGATGGTGGAGCTCGATCCGATTTCCTTCACGAGTCTCAACCAGGCCACGCTCAAAATCAGGATTTACCGCTCTCTCTTGACCGGAGCCGGCTTTCGGCTGCATTTCACGCGGGTTGGCGACGACTGGATCATCTCGCGTGAAGAACGGGAGTGGGCTCGCTGAACCGCCATGGAACCTTTGTTCGGCATCACGCTCCTGGATGTGCTGCGGGCATTGTTTCTGGCATCGACCTCGGTGGTTGCCATCCTGGCCTTTGCCCTGGGTGTCTATGCCCTGTATTTCAATTTCCGCTCCGCGGTCGCCCGCCGGTACGCCTATCTGTCCCTGAGCGTCCTTGTGGTCTACGCCGTCGATGTGGCCCTGCACCGGGTCACGGACCTGGACAGTGCCGAGTTCTGGCTTCGCCTGCAATGGGTTGGGATCGGGGTGCTGCCGGCCGTCTACTACCGGTTTGCGACCGGCGTGCTGCAGGCCACCAATCTGCACTCCCCCGCGCGCTCGTGGGCGGGTTGGGTACTGATGGGAACCTGTCTTGTGCTGGTGGCGCTGACCCAGTTTGGAGATCTGGTCGTACGCGATGTGGCCGCCTCCGAAGCGTTCCATTTCCTCGCACCGGGTCCCCTGTTCTGGCTGTTCGCCGGCATGTTTGCCCTGGCCTTGGCCCTCTCGGTGCGCGATCTCCTTCTAACCCGGGGCCGCAGCCTGACCCAGCGCAGCCGCCAGCGCGTCCACATTCTGCTGTTGGGTTTCGCGGGTCCCGTCCTGGGGTGTTTTCCGTTCCTGCTCCTCCTGGGCCCGCAACTGGGGGGATTCACCGATCTGGTTTACACGGTTTCGCTGCTGGTCAATGGCACTGTATCGCTGCTGCTGACCCTGATGGTCATGTCGGTTGCGTTCTACGGCGTGCACCTGCCGGAGCGGGTGGTCCGATACCGGCTGATGCGGTACCTCATTCGGGGACCGGCGATTGCCATCTGTGTCATCATCGCGATTCAAGTGGTCCCGCGGGTGGAGTTGCTGCTCGGGGTCCCGCGCGACCTGATTCTCTTCTATGTGGTCACCGCCGTGATCGTGGTTGGCCAATTGGCCGTATCGGCCACGAAACGGTTGATGGACTATGCGATCTATCGGGACGACATCCGCGAGATTTCACTGTACCGGGAACTGGAGCGGCGCCTCCTGACGCACAGCGATGTCAGGGAATTCCTCGAAAACCATTTGACGGCCGCCTGCGAGTACCTGGGTGCCGGGCGGGGATTCGTGGCCTCTCTGGCTGCAGACAGTCTGATTGTGGAAGCAGTGGTCGGCACCGAGATGGATCCGGAGCGGGTGATGCCGGCGGCGGCCTGGCGGGAAGTGCTCAAGACGGCGCTGGTCCACGATCAGGACCGGCACGAGGCCTTCGCGGTGTCGGGAGTGGATTTCCGCATGTGGCCGCTGCGCGGGGCCGCGGGGCCGCATCGGGAGACCATCCTCCTTGGTGTGATTGGCGTGGCCGCCGAACAGGGTCCGCTTCCGTTGGCGGCAGCCCCCGCCCGCGTGTTTGCATCGATGCGGTCCAAGATGGCCGAGGCCTTGACGGACCATCGCATCCAGGCCAACGTCATCTCCGGCCTCCAGCCCATCATGTCGGAGATCGAGCGCATCCAGCATCTGAGATCCCAACTCCCCTTTCCAATCGAAGCGGCCGGCCGGACATCCCCCTTGTGGACCGAGACCGAGATTCTGAACCCCGAATTCCCGGCCTGGGTGCGCGACGCGCTCAGGGACTTGTGGGGAGGACCGCGCCTGAGCGGCAGCCCCCTCATGAAACTCAAGGTGGTCGGCACCTACCTGGAGCGAACCAACGGCAATGCCCAGCAGGCCCTGCGCCTGGTAATGGGCGATGCCATCGAGCGGATGCGGCCGGACGAAGGTACGGAACTGGGACATCTGGATTCGCTGCTGTACCGAATTCTGGACATGCGGTTCATTCAGGGCCGCAAGGTGCGCGACATTGCCGGCAAGCTGGCCATGAGCGAGAGCGATCTGTATCGCAAGCAACGGATTGCCATTCGGCAGGTGGCCGGGATCATTCAGGAAATGGAGCAGTCCGAACTGGACAAGGAGGTTGAACCGGAAGGGCAAAACCGGCTCGAAGCATAACGAATCGGTGTGTCCGTCGTCTTAATGTCTAGGGGGGATCTGCATTGCGTCCGGCTTCGGACCGTGTTGATGCGGTCCGACCCCCTTGGTTGCATTGTTCGGCAGGAAACACACCGTGGCGTCCAGATCGCAGGCCCCGCCCCGCACGTCCCGACTTGAAGTCAGAAGATTGACGCCGGAGGAAATATTCGGTCTGGGCATCCTTTCCTTCGGTGTGGCCGCGTTTGCCAATCTGGCCTTGTCCAACGGCGTGCCCATGCTGACCATAGTCACAGGTTGGCTGGGGCCCCTCGTTGGCGCGGCCTGCATCGGGTCCGGTATTCTCCTGTTGTACGACAACCGACTGCCAAATTGGCGCCTTCAGGCCATGATTGGTGTGATGCTGATGCTTGTGGCGCAGATGGCCGGTACGTTCATTTGGCAACAACCGGGTGTCGACTGGACCTTCGCGCTGGACGGCGGCAATGGCGGAGCCATTGGCAGGGCGTTCGGCAACATGCTGATGGAACGGGTGGGCCGACCTGCAGCCGGCATGATTGTGTGGGCGACATCGTTGCTGGGGCTGTACCTGTTTGTCAGGCATTCGCCGCTGATGTCGGTTCCCATCTGGATCATGGCGCGTCTGATGCATGTCCTGCGCATTGGCGAGGTCCCCGCCGCGCAAATCGATCCGATCGCTGTGCCTGCCGCACCGGATCCTCCGGTTCAGGAAGTGGAGGAGAACGGGCATGCGGAAATGGACCCGGCACCTGTACCGGCTGCCGCTCCTCCAGAACCGGTGGCAGCGGAAACCGGGCCGGTGACGGTACCGGCCCAGGCGGGCCTGCAGGCGGCGGACCGGAAGCGCGGAGGTTCCGGACGCGAACAGGCCGAGCAAATTCTGGAGGAGCAACACACGGCAGCGGAGGTCGAGGCGGACGCCGAGCGGCAACGCGTCCTGCCGTCGCTGGAATTGCTGAGCCGGGCGTTGAATCCCGAACTGGAGGTGGCAGTCCAGCAGTACGCCAACCGGATCGAAAACCTATACAGCGACTACGGGCAACCAGTGGAAGTCATCAGCATCGATTCGGGTCCGGCCGTGACGCGCTTTGGGGTAAAGCCGCTGCAGGTGCGACGGGGAGATGGTTACCGGCCAGTCAGGGTCAAGGATGTGCTGGCCCTGAGGGAAGACATGAAGATGGGACTGGAGGCGGAGAGTCTCCGTTTTCAGGCTCCGGTGCCGGGCCGGAACTTTATTGGCATCGAGGTCCCGAACCAGCAGAGGCTGGTGGTCGCGTTGCGGGATGTCCTGGAGAGCCCGTCCTTTGAAGGCAGCACCCAGGGCTTGCACATCGCCATGGGGCAGGACACTTCGGGGGCCGAAGTCGTGACCGACCTGGTGGCCGCTCCCCACATGCTGGTGTGCGGCGCCACCGGGACGGGCAAGTCCACGTTCATGAACGCGCTGCTGGTGTCCTTGTTGATGCACCATGGGCCGGACACCTTGAACCTGATGCTGGTGGACCCGAAGCAGATCGAGCTGACACAGTTCAATGGCCTTCCCCACCTGATTGGCAAGGTGGCGACCTCTCCGGCCGAAGTGCCCACGATGCTGCTGTGGCTGATCATGGAAATGGAAAGCCGCTATGCGGAATTCCGGCGCGTGGCCGCCCGCGATATCGCGGCCTACAATCGTTTGGCGAGGAGCAGGCGCAGCGTCGAAGCCCTGCCCTATATCGTGCTGGTCATCGATGAACTGGCCGACCTCATGCTGATTGGCGACGACTCCATCGAACAGAGAATCTGCAGGCTGGCACAAAAGAGCCGGGCCACGGGCATCCACATTGTCCTCGCGACCCAGCGGCCAAGCGTTGACGTGGTGACCGGCAGCATCAAGGCCAATTTCCCGGCACGCGTGGCCTTTGCAGTGTCGAGCAGTACGGACAGCCGGGTGGTGCTGGACGGGCCCGGGGCGGAAACCCTGATGGGCAAAGGCGACATGATCTTCCAAAATCAGGGACGCAGCCGGCAGCAGCGTGTGCAGGGCAGTTGGGTTGACGAGGACGACTTGAAGAAAGTGGTGGCGCACTGGCGCGACCAGGCGCACACCTTTGCCCCCGCAACCCGCGTCGAACCGTGGCGCGGGCTTTTGGGGCGCGAGGTGCACTGACACGGCCGGACCCGCGTTTGGGTGTTCGGGTTGTCCGAGACCCAGTACCGGAGCCGGTGTCTGCGGTCCGCCGCGTTGTGGCCGCTGGTCATCTCAGGCCTTCGCGGCCACAATGTTGCTATACTCCCTTCCCGAACCAACGCAAGTGTCGGACGGGGATCGGGGCGGGTAGCTCAGCTGGTTAGAGCATTTCGTTTACACCGAAGAGGTCGGGGGTTCGAGTCCCTCTCCGCCCACAGCATTGCCTCAGTCCGGAATGGAGTTTGCACCCGGGACTGGATGCCGTTGACCAGTGCAGGGGGCTATGGTCCCGGACAGCCAGTTCATATGGATTTCCGGTCGGAACATGCATGTAGGCCGCACCAGTCGCTGCCTCTGCCGGGCAGCAGGCACGGCGACGACCATCAAGGACTGCGACCGCCCCGGGCCGTCCCGTTCGAGGTGGGGTGACCCTGTCACCGCGCACCGGAACCGTTTGCACGAGACCAATGCCTTCGGGTTTGGGATGGATTCCCGGCGGGCCGCCCGCGCTGGCTGGCTGGCCGGTATCCACGATTACCGCTTTGCATGAATACAGCCCGGGAACCGAGACGCCTGCCAGCCCTTCATCGGTTGCTGGATACTGAGGCGGCGGCCGGTTTGGCGAACGAATACGGCCAGGCCGCCGTGGCGGCCGGTGCCCGGCAAGTGTTGGCAGCGGCCCGCGCGGACACTCTGGAGCGGGGGAAACCGGTTCCGGATATGGCCGGTCTTGCCGACCGGCTGGCGGAGTGGGTGCAAGTCAACCTGATACCCACGCTGATTCCGGTGGTGAACGCCACCGGGGTGATTCTGCACACCAATCTGGGCAGGGCTCCGCTCAGTCATGGCGCGTTGTCCGCCATGCAACAAGTGGGCCTGGGATACAGCAACCTGGAGTTCGACCTCGCGACCGGCGTGCGTTCCGATCGCCACCGTCACTGCCGGAGAGTGCTGGCCTACCTCACAGGCGCAGACGATGCCGTCGTGGTCAACAACAATGCGGCGGCCTTGATGTTGATTCTGGCAGCGCATTGCCAAGGCCGCGAAGTGGTGATCAGCCGCGGTCAGATGGTGGAAGTCGGTGGCGGGTTCCGCATCCCCGACATCTTGGAGCAGAGCGGGGCACACTTGCGGGAAGTGGGTACAACCAACCGCACGTACGTGTCCGACTACCTGGAGGCCCTCAGTGACCAAACCGCCGCGGTGCTGGTGGTCCACGCCAGCAACTTCCATCAAGTCGGATACACGGTGCAACCGGAGCTTGCCGACGTGGTCAATGCCGTCCGGGGCACCGTTGGGGGTGCCGACAGACCCCTGGTGGTCCACGACTTGGGCAGTGGCCTCCTGATGCCGGCTGGTGGTTGCCTGGAGGCGGAGCACACAGTGGCCGGCAGTGTGTCGGCCGGGGCGGATCTGGTCGCCTTCAGCGGTGACAAACTGCTGGGTGGTCCCCAGTCCGGAGTGGTTGTGGGTTCCGCCGACGCCGTAACCCCCTTGCTGCGCCATCCCCTTCTGCGTGCGCTCCGGGTTGACAAGCTGATTCTGGCTGCGTTGGGCGCCACCTTGGAATCGTATGTTCGGGGCGAGGCCACCGCGGCGATTCCAATATTGTCCATGGCGTCCAAGTCCGTGGCCGAGCTCAAAACCAGGGCCGCGGCCCTGTGCCGCACGCTGTCGGGGCATGGGGTGCAGGCGGCCACAGTGGACCTGGATGGGGCTGCCGGTGGCGGCAGCATGCCCGGCACCCCCATTCCCGGTGCCGGGATTGCCGTACGCGTTGATCGCCCCGAGCTGTGGTCCGCATCCCTGAGAGTTGGAGAGCCGCCGGTGGTGACCGTCATTCGGCAAGGACAACTGGTGCTTGACCTGCGCACGGTCCTTCCCGACCAGGATCAGGTTCTGGTACAGGCTCTTCTGACAGTGCATGGCCGTTGATGCATGACTGCAGGCGGCGAAACGGTTTTCCTGAAGCTGGGTGGCTCCCTGTTGACGGACAAGACCGCGCGGGAGGTCCTGCGGACCCGTCGGGTGGAGTCAATCTGTGCCCAGATTGCGACGGTCCTGGACGCAAGGCCGGAACTGCAATTGGTTCTGGGGATTGGATCGGGTAGCTTTGGCCACTTCCCGGCCTTCCAGTACGGACTGGCCCAGGGGGCGGATCATCCCGATGCATGGAAGGGAGCGGCCATCACGGCCGACAGCGCGGCGCGACTGGTTCGCCACGTGACCGGTTGCCTCATCAAGGCTGGTGTCAAGGCCTGGAGCTGTCAGCCGGGCAGTGCCTGGATGGCCCAAGGGCGTCGGGTGCGCAGTGGCTCTGCCGACGTGTTGGCGCGTGCGTTGGCCAGCGATCTGGTGCCCGTGGTCCACGGCGACGTGATGCTCGATCTTGAACAGCGCGTGTGCATAGCCAGCACGGAGGAGATTTTTCGCTTTCTGGCACCCAGGCTCCGGCCCAACCGAATTCTGCTGGCCGGTGAGGTCCCGGGGATCATGTCTGGTCCGCCGGAGCAATGGCGGGGAGCCAAACCCATTCCCCGACTGCAACCGGCGCGGAGCGGAGGACTTCCCCTTGTCCCGGGTGCAAGCAGGGGCGTGGATGTTACAGGTGGCATGCGCACCAAGCTGCAGCTGTGCCTGGAGATGGTCGAGACATGCCCGGAAGTGCACGTGCATGTCTTCGACGGACGTCCTCGGGGTGCGGTACAGGCAGCCCTGACGGATCCGGACCTGCGGGTGGGAACGCGAGTGGTGGGACTGGACCAATCCCGGTAGTGGCGTGATAGGCAGGCCAAACCTGCCGCCCGTTGGGGTTTCCCGTCGCTATAATTTGGATGATCGGACTCCTGATCGAGGGAAGAAGCTGATCTGGCACTCCCGCCTTGGGCTTGACTGTGGACATTATTTTGCGGCTTGTTGGCTTCTTCGCCATTCTTGGCTTTCTGATTTTTGTTCACGAGCTGGGCCATTATCTGGCTGCCCGGCTGGCGGGGGTCAAGGTGGAGGAGTTCGGCATGGGCTACCCTCCCCGTCTGGCCAAACTGTTCCGCTTCCAGGGTACGGACTTTACCCTCAACTGGATTCCCTACGGCGGTTTCGCCCGCCTCAAGGGCACTGATGACGGTGATCGTTCTCCGGATGCCTTCGACGCGGCCTCGCCCCTGAACCGGGCCTTCATTCTGCTGGCGGGCGTCGGCATGAATCTTGTGGTCGCGATCGTCTGCTTTGCGGTGACCTACCGGGCCGGCGTCCCGGTGTCTGCCGGCCTGCCGGAACTGACGGAAATCGGTCGGGGGTCCGTTGCGGAGACCCTGTCCCTGGAGGAAGGCGACATCCTGCTCACCGTGGACGGTGTGGCGGCCAGTGTGCCAATGTTGACGGAGTGGGTGGGCATCAACGGCTTGCGCAGAGCTCCAGTCGGTTCGATGGAGGCAACCGGCCAAGTGACTGTGATGAACAACGGAGCACTGAAACAGCTGCCCCTGACCGGGGACATCGGCCTCAAGGATCTCTTGGATGGAACCCGGTACCGACCGGTGCTCAGCACGATGATTACGGCGGTGGAGAATGCAAGTCCCGCCGAAGGCTCCGGATTGGAAGTCGGCGACCGCATCTATTCGCTGGCGGCGGAGCCGGTTTCGCTGTTCGGCAACTCGCTGATTGAACGGACCCAGGCTCATGCGGGGCGCGAAGTGTCGATTGAGGTTCTGCGCGGCGGAACCGAATGGGTGTCCGCACGCATTACGCCGCGGACGGACCCTCCCGCCGGCCAGGGCCCCTTGGGGATCACGGTGTCGACGACATCGCGGATTGGCTACGTCAGGTCGGTGCGGGCGGCCCTCTTGGGATTGACGGATACGCTCGGGTATGTATGGGCCACACTGCGGCTGCCTGCGGAAATGATCCGGGATCGGGAATCCGATGTGTCCGGCAGCCTGGTCGGACCGGTCGGTATCGCCTCCATGGTGGGGGATGCCATTGAAGCCACAAAACAGACCGGACTTTGGCTGCCGGTTTTGAGGTTGACGGGCGCCTTGAGCGCCGCCCTGGCTGTGGTTAACTTGCTGCCGCTTCCGGCACTGGATGGCGGCCGTCTGTTGTTCGTCGTGATCGAAGTGGTTCGGCGCAGGCCGGTGCATCCCGAACGGGCTCGGGTTGTCCACTTTGTGGGCATGGCGCTGCTCCTGGTGCTGATGGTGGCCCTGACGGTTCAGGATGTGACGGATCCGCAGCAGCCCATTGACTGGTATGGACTCCTCGGCAACTGAATCAGGCGTCCACGGACGGAACACGGGAAGTCTTGCGACGCGGAGCGGCCGGATCCGGTCCGCTGCCGGGAACGCAGCGAGCCGCTATCCAGTGCAACGAAGCCACCCCTGTGGCTGGTGTGGAGCCGGCAACTTTGCGTCCGCGGTCAAGTGCCGGGTGTGCGGTACTCCCCTGAGGTTCGTGACGCGCCGAGTTCGATGTCCGGGATGCAGGCACATCCAGTCGACCGCACTGGTCGTGTGTGCCAACTGCGGCACCGAGATTCGTCCCCGTCCGCGGCAGTTGCCGTGGCTGATACCCTTGCTGGGAGCGGCGGCCGTGCTGCTGATCCTGTTGAATTCCTGATGTCTGGCCAGCCGCGCCGACGATGAAACCATGGCAGGTTCCATCTATACAGTCCAGGAACTCATGTACGCCCTGGTGACCGAGCTGGAGTACCCGACGTGGGAGGAACTGCACTGCCTGGACGACTTGCGGGCGGACGAGCAGGCCGAACTGGCGGCGTTTTGGAACTTGGTGCCCCAGGCGCGACGCCTCAGGGTAGCCGTTGCCTGCCGCGAATTGGCGCAGGGCAATCCGGCCTTTCGCGGCGGGGCCTTGTTCAGGTTCCTGGCCGACGACGCGGATCCCCAAGTCCGAACCGCGGCCATGGACGGTCTCGGGCTGGATCCCGAACCTGCCAGTCTGGAGGCACTGCTGGCTCGGGCCAAGGTCGAAACCGACGACTGGGTCCGCCTTGCCGCAGCCGAAACCTTGGGTCGGTTGCTGCTGGCAGGGGAACTGAAATCGTGGCCTGAAGGGATGCAGACCGCTGCGGCCGCGAGGTTGATTGACTGGTCGGCGGAGGATGCGCCCGATCTGGTCGCGGTGACTCTCGCCAATCTGGGTTATTGTGGCTTGGAGGAAGTACGTGAGACCTTGGCCGCCAACCTGCTGTCGGAATGGGAAGTGCGGCGAGAGGCCGCGTTGGCCGGCATTGC
The DNA here is from genome assembly GCA_034428255.1 of Anaerolineales bacterium. Lineage (GTDB taxonomy): Bacteria > Chloroflexota > Anaerolineae > Caldilineales > Caldilineaceae > Bin34. The sequence continues at coordinate 13,830 of DAOUIC010000336.1, read as the reverse complement.
CAACAGCACCGACCGCAGTTGGGAACCGGTGGTTCTCGGTATCTGGCGCGAGGACCCGGATCTCGATGTCCGGGCCGCGGCCCTGCGCGCGGCCGGCCGGCTGGGACTGCAGGAGTTCCTGGACATTTGCCTGAACGTGGTGGAATTCGAGGAAGAGCCCAAGCTGCGTCTCGGTGCCATTGCGGCCTTGGGTGATCTGGGTGGTGCCGTCGCGTGGCGCGCCTTGGCCTACGCCGGCGAAACGACAGACGAGGAGCAGCGGCTGGCGGTGGAAATGGCCCTGGAACGCTTGGAAACGGACGCTGATCCGTCCGGGAGCACCTTCAGTTGAGGGCCGAAGCCATGGCCCTGTTGGGAGCCGGCCCGCCGGAGGAGAGTTCGGCCTGATGCCCGATTCCGCCGATCGGACTCGGGGAGATGCCGCGCGACGCCGGCTGGATCGGCATCCTCCCATGTTCTCCGCACATACCGCGGACAGCGATGTGCAGTGGGTCGGGCGGCGGGCGGATCCCGCCCGCTTTGCATGGGCCGTGATTCTGATCTCCTTTGTCTGCTTCTGCCTCCTGGCCGTCTTGATCACGGCCGGGTCCGTGTTCACCTACCGCAACGCCACCGTGCGGGGTGAACTGTTGCTGCAGTCCACGATTGGCACGGTGTACCTGCACAACGGCGGGCGTGCCGATGCCGTTGCGGTAACCTCCCCGGTCTCCGAGATCAACCGCGGCAGCCGCCTGGTGACTCAGCGGGAGGCAACCCAGGGAGTGTTGGGCCTGTTTCGTTCCCGGACCACGGGCGGCATGCTCAATTCGGTCCAAATCTCATCGGATACCATCCTCGACATCCTCAAGGTCGAACGTCCGCTGTTTCCGGGCAACGGCGCCGACCATCTGGTGGATCTGGTTCTGACCAAGGGCCAGATCCGGGTTGTCACGCTGATGCCGGAAGGCCAGTCGATCCGGATGCAGGTCAAGACGCCGCACGGATCGGTCCAACTGCACGAAGGCGTGTTTCGTCTGTCGGTTGGCAACCGGCAGACGGAAGTGGTCGCCATCAACGGGGAAGTGGCGGGCCACAGCCGGCATGGAGCGGCCTTTCGGTTGGGGGAAGGCCAGCGGCTGAATTTCGAGCACAACCGCATTTCGGAGCCGGTTCCGGACGTCGGCTCCGAAATCCTAACCGATGGACGCTTTGAGGTACCGGTCGACGTGAACTGGTCCCGTACCGTGGTGGCCAGCGACATCCCGCCCCCGACCATGGAGCGTGTGCAGGAGGACGGCCGCTGGGTGATCCGCTTCCACCGGGCCGTCGGCGACAATGCCCACAACCAGTTCGAGTTGCGCCAAACCGTTGATCGGAATGTCAGTCTGCACGAGAGCCTGTATCTCCGCCTTACGGTGCGCATCGACTACCAGTCCCTGCCGGGCGCCGGCGTGCTGAGCTCCGAATTTCCGGTGCGCGTCGAGATTGGCTACACGGACATTTACGGGCAGGAACGGGCCTGGGGGCACGGTTTCTACTACCGCGAGCCGATCGCCGGATATTGGATCGAGAACGGGGAACAAATCGCGCAGAGTACCTGGTTTGCCTACGAATCCCCGGATCTTTTCAACCTGCTGGCCCTGAACCCGCCCGAGACGATCACCTATGTGCGCATCCATGCGAGTGGACACGACTACACCAGCTACATTGGGGACGTAAGCCTGACGGCCCACTAGCCGCGTGCGCACGTTCCCTGCGGCGGGTCTCCGCGCATCCCGCCCACCAACGGGACGAGACGTCGCGACCGGCACTCGCCGTCAGTCCTCCGCAGCCACCGGCTGCACCACGCGCGACGTACCCAGAAACAGTTCGTTGGGGGTTGCATCCCGGTTGATCGGCCCGGTGTGATCCGGGTCCACCCAATGGGTGCGTGTCCAATGGCCCGGATGGTACAGGCCGAACACCCAGGCCAACTCCGCGCCGGGTTCCACATGCGCGGGCACCGATACGGTAATCCGTTCCTGCCGCTCCTCTCCAATGGGCCATTGCGTAGTCGGCCACAGGCCGCCTCCGGGAAACGAGTCGAACTGCGCCACGATGTTGCCGTCCCGGTCGCGCAAGTGCAGGAACAAGGCCCAGTCGGACTGTGGCCGCGCGACCGCCGCCAGCTGCAGGTGGACCCGGACTGGTTTCCCGGGAGTCACCGCGGATGGCAGGTCAATGGCGGACAGCCGCATGCTGGGATGGTCGTCGGCCGGACCGGTCCGATCCCTGCGCACTGCCCAGTCCGCATCCGCGTAGCGCAGGGGCTCGGGTGGCACAAAGGCCGGTTCGATAATCCATGTGGGCGTAACGGCGCACAGCAGGAAAAGGCCGGCCGGAATGGCGGCCACGACATTGCGGCTTCCAGTGGGCCAGAGGCATATTGCCAATCCGAATGCCAGGGCCAGGGCCGGGAGGGCCGGAAACAGGTACCGGCCCTGTGCCGCCGGTGCAACCAGCATGAATCGCATCCAAGCCGCCAGCAGGATGCCAAGCCAAGTGAAGGCCAGCATGCCCTGCATGAATCGGACATTGTGAAAGAGGTACTGTTCGGGTTCCAGACGGCGGGCCCGTTGCCAAACCCACAGCAGAAAGCCGGCGGCCGCGATGAGGGTCAGGATGCCCAAAACCGTGTAAACAGCCTCCGGATATGGAAGCGTCAATCCACCGAAGACGCCCCAGAAGCTGCGAAACATGGCAGGCAGCTCGCGGGCCAGTCCGGCAACGGTCAAGGCTTCCCGGCGCAGGTCGATGTTGGCTTCCCAAATGTTCCACGCCAGTGGATTGCCGTACATGGCCAGATTGCGGACGTACCACCATCCGGACACCATCGCAACTGGAACCGCCATCCGCCAACCCGCATCGATGACGAATCTGCCGTCGCCACGCCTCCAGGCAATCCAAGTCAAGGCCAACAGAACCACGGCCGCCAGTCCCAGACCACTTAGCTTGGCCCCAAGCGCAATGCCGAGCCAGGCCCCCAGCCACCATCCCTGGCGAACTGCGAGCGGCCGGTCCTGCGGGCGGTGCGGATCGTCCCCAAAGCGCATCCACTCCGCCAGGCGCCAAATCAGTACAGAGGCTGCCGCGGCGATCAGGTTGTCGTTGCTGGCCGCGGCCCCGATGAACACAAATTGCGGCACGAACGCGAGCGCGGCGGAGGCTGACAGGGCCACGGCTGGATTCAGGAACAACCGGACAAAACGGTAGGTTGCCCACAGGGTGATGCAACACAGCAGGATCGACCACAGGCGCAGGATATGCAGGGCCAGGAATGAGCCCGTCCACGGCCAACCGTCGTCGCCGTGGGCAAGGAAGTAGTTCCGGTTCTCCGTGGCCGTTTCCTGACCCAGATGGGCATACGGGTTGATGCGGTCGGCCAAAACCGGGAAGTCCGACAGATCGATCCACCCCGTCAGGATCGCTCCGGCGATGTAATAGAGGGGTGCCTGGGTGCCCTGTTGCTGCCAAAGACCCGGCGTGTTCGGTTCCGAACGCGGCAGGTCGTACCAAGTCACGACATGCTGGATGAACGCGAGGTGCTGAAACTCGTCAGGGGTTTCAAAGGCGGGAACCGCGACGCTGAAGTACGCGGCCAGCAGCGCGAAGAGCAACAGCAGGCCGGCAATCCAGAGTCGTTCACGACCCTCGGGCCAGGGCTTCGGGCCGGTTGCGTGCATGGCGTGGGAACGGAACTGCGCGCCGCGGGTTTCCCGGATGGACGATTCAGGAGCTCCGGGAGTCAGACCGTCGTCGGGCTTCGTTTTTCCGGGGACCACCAGAACAGGAAGTAGAGCACCGTCAATCCGAAGCGCAGCCAGACGTCCAGGATGCGGAATGTGGATTCGCCGTTGGCCCTGGGGAATTCATGGCTGGGCATCTCGCGCAGGCGGTATCCGCAGCGGATTGTCTTGATGATCATCTCCTGCTCGATGGTGTGGATGTCCTCCGTCAGTCCCAAATCCAGGGCCACCGAGCGCCGAATGGCCCTGAAGCCGTTCTGGCAGTCGGTCATGCGGACCCCCTGACTGTAGTTGATGCACAGGGTAATGACCTGGCTGCCAAACAACCGGATGGACTGCTTGATGGTGGCGTGCAGTTCATCACTGCCGCCAATCATGCGGGAGCCCGATACATGGTCGGCCTCGTTGCGCACGATGGGGCCAATCAGGCTGGGAATTTCGGTGGGGTCGTGGGAGCCGTCCGCATCCATCAGGACGACGATTTCGTTGCGCGCCGCCAGCAGGCCCTGTCGCACGGCGGCGCCCTTGCCCAATCCGTTGTCGCGCAGGACGGTTGCCCCGGCGGCGGCGGCCACCTGCTCCGTCCCGTCCGTGCTGTGCCCGTCGACCACCAGCACCTCATCGGCCATCCGTCGGACGACATGCAGAATCGGCAGCAGGGACTCTGCTTCGTTGAATGTTGGAATCACCACGGTGAAGGGAGGCAGGACCGCGGAACCGTCTTCGGTGTCGCGGTCCGGGCTGTAGTTGTCGAGATACCACTGGGGAATAACGGCCATGTCGGGTAAACCGGATGCAGGGGTTCAGTTTGGGCGGCTAGGCCCGGAGGCAGCAGAGCACGGATATCGGGAGTCCGTGCGACCTGCACCACAGTTCGCGATGGGTCGGCTGATAGGGTTGCAACCGGCAGGTCAGGGCCATGTCGGGCGGCTGGAAGTCCGGGGACTGCTCCACGAGCCAACCTGTCCAGGCCATGAATTCCGGTACGTCGCTCCTGATGTGCAAAAGGCCTCCCGGTGCCATGTGTTCGGCCAGCATGGACAGGAACGGCGGAGACATCAGCCTTCGATGCTGGTGCCTGTGTTTCCACCACGGATCGGGGAACAGCACGTGCACCGCCGCCAGGGATCGCCTTGTGCAGAGCCTCGGCAGGGCGAACCGCACATCGTCGTCGCACAACCAAACGTTGTCCAGTTTCTGTCTGGCGACCCGAAGCAGGGCGCGTCGGACGGCTGCGGTCAAGACTTCCACTCCCAGAAAGAGGGTGTCCGGTTCGTGGCGGGCCCGGTTCAGGATGAAGTCGGCTCGGGCCGGCCCGATTTCCAGCTCAATGGTCCGGGCGGCTGCACGGCTTTCCAGAAATTGCGCGGCGGCTTTCGATGCCGGCGCGTCAAGCATCAGGGAACGGATGAACCGCTGACCCTCGGCCCAGGCGGGTTCAAGCGAAGCGGATGGCCGCAGGCGCGGATCGCCGCCCAGCAGACCCTTGCCGCGTTGCCAATCCCGCAGGATGCGTTGATGGTCTTCCGCGGTCAGGGGTTCCCACGGGAAGTCCATGCGCCCTTGGCTGAACGGCGTGTTCCCTGTGTTCACCAAGGACTGCCGGACCGAACCGTCAGTATCCACCGGCGGTGTTCAGAATACGGTGGATTTCCTCCTTCACCACATCCACGCTGGCCGGCAACTCCCGCAAGGGGTTGGCCAGCGTGCTTTCCACTTCCTCCAGGCCTGCGAGGTGATAGTCCGCCTTGAACTTTGTGAACTTCAGGCCGTGGGCCGTGCTTACGACCACGGCGCGATCGTGCTCTCGGATTTGTTTCTGCTCCACGAGCTGCATCAAGGCGGCCAGGGCAACCCCGGTGTGGGGACAGGTGTACATGCCGGACCGGTCCGCCAGGGCCGCGGCATTGGCCAGTTCGTGTTCGGTCACCGACACCACCAGGCCATCGGATTTCCGGATCGCCTGTACGGCCTTGTCGTAGCTTACCGGATTGCCGATCTGGATGGCCGAGGCCAGCGTGGTCTTGGCAGTTACGGGTTCGTATCCCGCAAATCCGTTCAGGAAGTTCCGGTACAGCGGATTGGCCTTCTCCGCCTGTGCCGCCACCAGGCGCGGTATGCCATCGATTACACCCAATGTCCGCATCAGTTGGAAGCCCTTGTATAGGGCACTGATGTTGCCCAGGTTGCCTGAGGGCACGATGACCCAGTCGGGGACCTCCCAGTCGAACTGCTGGACAATCTCCATGGCCACAGTCTGTTGTCCTTCGATTCGCAGGCTGTTCATCGAGTTGGCCAGGTAGATGGACCGGTCGGCGGTGACGGCCTGCACCACCTGCATGCAACCATCGAAGTCCGTGTCCAGGGCCAGGACATGGGCGCCGTTGGCAATCGGCTGAATGAGCTGGGCGGGACTGATTTTGCCCTTGGGCAGAAAGATGATGGCGGGAATGCCGGCGGCGGCGGCGTAGGCGGCCAGGGCCGCACTTGTGTCTCCGGTACTGGCGCAGGCCACGGCTTGGATGCCACTGTCGCCGCGTTGGACGATGCGGTTGACCACGCTTACCAGGACCGTCATGCCAAGGTCCTTGAAGCTGCCCGTGTGGCTGTTGCCGCACATCTTGACCCACAGATCCGCCAGTCCCAGATGGCGGCCCAGGGCATGAGCCCGAAACAGGTTGGTGTTGCCTTCGTACATGCTGACGATGTGATCGTCGGCAAGGTCCGGCATGACCCACTCGCGGTAGCGCCATACACCGCTGCCCACGGGATAGGTGCTGGATCCGTTGCGGCCGTCCAACAGGCTTCTCCACTCCCGGCCGGAACGGCTGGTCAGCAGCTGCGGATCGTGTTGAACCTCAAGCAGTCCATTGCACGTCGGGCAGCGGTACACGACCTCGTCGACGGGGTACGCGTCCGTGTTCCCGCAACGGTTGAAACAACGGAGGGAACTGTGTTGGGCATCGTTTGCGGACATCGCCTAGCATTCTGCCAGTTGTCGGTGGCCGACGGCGCAAGACCCTTGCAATCGGGCCCGGATTGCCCACCGGCTCCGGAGGGGGGAGCCTGTCAGGCGCGGTGCGGGCAGGACAGCGCGCCGGCCCCCGCGCCGCTCAGGGCGCAGCGGGGGCCGGACGAATGCCCAGAAAAACCTGTTTGCCGTTGAGGATCCGGAGAATTTCCTGCGGCGTCCACTGGCTGCGGCGGGATGCCCCGGACTGCTCGAAAATGCCGCTTAGCTCGGTGGGCGACAAAGGTCTGTTGTCGTTGGAGAGAAAGACCCTGAAGCATGCCGCCGTCAGGGGCAGCGTGTCGTCGATGAAATCCGGTTGATGGGTGCAGTTGATCCGCAGGCACTCCGTCAGGGCGTCCACCCTGCGGACCTCGCCGGTTTCCGCGTCCACCCAGTCGACCTCCTCCGTGTCCACATGGGTGCGGAACCGCTGTCGGCATTCGTCGCACAGCTGCTGGTACAGGTGAAAGCGGTAGTCGAGGTTGCTGTTGGCCCACCAGTCGTGGTCGATGTGGAACTCCGTGTTCACACCCGGACCGAAGCGGCGGGATGCGTGGACGCGCGTTGACTGTTCTAGCATCTTGCGGTCATGTCTCCCTGCGATCGCAGTTGGTGCCTTTCGTTGTGATGGGATCAGTTGGTCAGTCCGAACTCGCGGGGGTCGGACAGGCTGCGCAGGCGCGAATTGGATGTCAGGGCGTGGATCACCAGGCCGGGTGCATAGCGCTGGATGGCATTGACGACGCTGTACACGGTGCTGGCATGGACGGTGCTGTCCGGTTTCTTGAGGAGTTCCATCGCAACCTCCTCCACCAAGTTGAAGATGGAGTTGCCGCTCTCGCGGTTCCGGAACAGGGTCCTGTACTCGGCCAGTTTTTCCTCGTCCGTGCAGGCAACGGCCTGATGTGTGTCCAGTTCACAGCCGATGGTCATAATGGACTTGGCCCGGTCGATTTCAAGCCTGAGTGGTGCCGTTGCGCCGGGGACCCCGTCCAGCAGGGGATCCTCAACCGCGTTCAGGGTCCAGAACCACTCCTGTTTTGGCCGACGCGTATTGAAGTTGAGGGTAATCGTGCCGTCCGAACGACGCTCGACATACAGGTTGGCACCGACCGGGATGTTGTGGCTCAGGTAGAACTCCTCCAGCCCGCAAATGTAGCGGCCCTCGGGAACGTACCAGCATTCCATCGTGCCTCCGTGCACCGGATCGCGCATCTCGATCCGGGTCTTGAAGTCCGGATCGAGATCCAGGAGCTCTTCCATCGGCCCGGTGACGGGCAATGTGCCGTGCAGCCTGTGGGGGTACAGAAGCACGAAGTGCACCTGTCCCAGCGTGTCGAGTTGCGGTTGGCGCTCCGACCACTCGTCCGCCAGGTTTGCCTCCAAGCTGAGCAGATCGTTGGTGAATGTCGAATAGACGTAGTTGACCCTGACCGGCTGGAGTGCCTCGGGTACGGAACGGGCCGCCGCCGGGAGGCCGCTGGCGCGGTGCCAACAGGCAACGCCACCGACCATGACTTCCTCGAACCGGGGATCCTGTGACAGTCCGATATCCAGACTCAGTTGCAGGAGTTCCGGGCTGAGTTCGTCGGCTTTTAAATCGAGGACGCCCAGGATTTCCGAGGACAAGACAGGCCGTTCCTCGTCATAAATCTTGGCTTCCGCCATGTTCAGGCTGAATTCATCCACTTCGACGAGCTGGTCGCGCAACAGCCAGCGGCCATTCCATTCGATGAATTCGCCGGACCTCGGGCCCTCTTCCAAGGCATACCGAAGTGCATCCTCAATCTCTTCCTCGTGCTGTTCGAAGATTTCTTCCGAAGTGAGCATGCCGGTGGCGCTGAAGTCCTCTTCGCCCAGGTCGTTGAGCGGATGCTTGGTCTTGAGCTGAGCAGCAAATTCGCAGATTTCCTCGGGGTTGGACATCAGGACCTCAAGTACGGAAAACCTGCCGTGTTCGGGGTTGTAGCCGTTCCGAATGTCCATGACCGTGCCGGTGCGGTAGTCCATGGCCGTGAACACCAGGGTTTGGTCCTGGGCGAACTTCTTGCCGGGCTGGTACATGGTGCCCAGCTCCAGCATTTTTTCGATTTGGCTGTTTTCGCGGGCTTGATAGTGTTCAATCAGGCTGATGGCAAGCTTTTCGAACGGTGCAGGGGTACCCAGTTGGCCAGTGGCCAGTTGCTCGTACAGAAAGTCAAGGTCCCCGTCGGTGGCTGTAAACTCTGATGTCCAGAAGTGGGGGTCCAACGTCTTGCGCAGCATCAATCAGGAACTCCGAGTCAACAGGGCGGAATCGCGGGGAAATCACAAGCTCGCTTAACACAGCGCCGACCCCCGACGGCCGGCCGACGCAACTGAAAATTATACCATCAGCGGGAATTGGTTCCTGCTCCCGCGAAGGTCCGGCGTTGTTTCCGTTGGGCGAGTGTCGGTCCTGAACCGCGAGCGACTGCCGGAACATTGTGGTGCCTGTCGCCGGAACCACCGGTCCGCAACGGCCGCGCCTCAGGCCACCTGGCACTGCAAGATTGGGCAGCCTGTCGTTCATAATGTCACGCGGTGGCACACGCCGACTGGCAGGGAGCGATTGACATCAAGACCTTGGCGATGATTCTGGCCGGCGGTGCCGGAACCCGGTTGATGTCCCTGACGGATCAACGGGCCAAGCCTGCGGTGCCTTTCGCGGGCAAGTTTCGCATTATCGATTTCACGCTCAGCAACTGCGTACATTCCGGCATCTCCACGGTTGGGGTCCTGACCCAGTATCAGCCGCACAGCCTCCAGGACCACTTGGGCATCGGCAAACCGTGGGACCTGGACCGCGCGCAGGGCGGAATCCGCGTACTCCAGCCCTATACCGCGCCGGATGCACAGGCTTGGTACACGGGTACCGCCGACGCCATTCTGCGCAACCTTTTCTTCATTGAGGATCACGATCCGGATGCTGTCCTCATCCTGTCGGGCGATCACATCTACAAGATGGACTACACACCCATGCTGGAGCAGCATCGGCGCACCGAAGCCGACCTGACGGTCGCCGTCATGCCGGTGCCGCTGGAGGAAACGCCCCGGTTCGGCATCATGGAAACCGATGACGCCAACCGGGTTCTGGAGTTCCACGAAAAGCCGCCCGGCATGGACAAGGGCAATCTGGCTTCGATGGGGATTTATATCTTTTCGACGAACCGGTTGGTGCAACGTCTGCGGGAGGGTACGGAGGAGGATCCCCGCGATGATTTCGGCCAGCACGTCATTCCGGCCATGATTGAGCGCAATGATCGGGTGTTTGCCTTCAACTTTGATGGCTACTGGGTGGATGTGGGCACGTTGGATTCCTACTGGTCCACGAATTTGGACCTGCTGAAACCGGACCCGCCACTGGACATGTACACGCGGGAATGGCCCGTCCTGACCCGGTCCACCGAACACCCGCCGGCCAAGGTGTCGGCCCAGGCGCAGATTTCACGATCGCTGGTCTGCAACGGGTCGGTGATCAAAGGCAAGGTTCACGACTCGGTGCTGAGCCCCGGGGTGCAGGTGAGCGTGGGCGCCGAGGTTGTCTGCAGCGTTCTCATGAGTGACACGTGGATTGGACCCGGGGTGCGGGTTGAGAATGCGATCCTCGACAAGTCGGTCGTGGTCGCCGCCGGTGCCCGCATCGGTGTGTCCGGCGACTGCGATGCCAACCAGATTCACCCCGATCGGCTTCACACGGGACTGACCGTGGTGGGCAAGGGAGCCTTCATTCCCGATCACTGCGTCATCGGCGGCAACGTTCACATTGCAGCGGACGCCGACGCGTCGCACTTTCCCCCGGACGGAGTCGTGGCGGACGGCTCCACCATCGGTTGAAGGACGGCAGGTTTATGAAATCGGCTTCCTCGGACCGCATCCTGTCCCTCATCATGGCGGGGGGAGCCAGCGAAACCCTGGGCGCGCTCACGGAGGCCAGGGCCGAGCCGGCCCTGCACATCGGCGGCAAGTTCCGGCTGATCGACTTCCCGCTGAGCAACCTCACCAACAGCGAGCTGTACAACATCGGGGTTTTGACCCAGTACATGCCCCGTTCCCTGAACGACCACATCGGCGTGGGCAAACCCTGGGATCTGGATCGGGCCACCGGCGGCGTGCGCCTGCTGCAGCCCTACATGGGGGGAATGTGGGGTGGATGGCAGAGCGGCAACGCCGATGCGGTGCGGCGCAACCTTGACTTCATTCGCAATCAAGGTGCCACGGACGTACTGATCCTGGCGGGGGATCACATGTATCTGATGGACTACCGTCCCATGTTGCGGCAGCACATGGAACGGGGCAGCGAAGCCACCGTCGGAACACGCCACATTACGTCGCCGCACGACGCCTTTCGCTACGGGATGCTGGTGTCGGACCAGGAGCAGCGATTGCTGGCGTTTGAGGAAAAGCCGGGCCGCAGTCGCCGGTCCATGTCAAGCATGGGCATCTACGTCTTCGACGTGAACGCTCTGGCCGACGCCTTGATTTCCCATCCGGAACTGAACGACTTCGGCCGTGACGTGATTCCGTGGTTCCTGGAACGGAAAGCCAGGATCCACACCTACGAGTACAAGGGCTACTGGGCGGACGTGGGTACGGTCCAGGCCTACTGGGAAGCCAACATGGGACTGATTGCCGACGAGCCGGCACTGAACCTGTACAACCGCCAATGGGTCGTGCGGACCCGCAGCGAAACGCAGGCGGCCGCACGCATTGAACCGGATTCCGACGTGTCCGACAGCCTGGTTTCCAATGGATGCCGGGTGGGGGGAACGGTAAGGCACAGTGTGCTGTCACCCGGAGTGGTAGTCGAGGCCGGAGCCCGCGTGACCAACTCCGTGGTCCTGCGGAACGTGCACATTGGCGCCGACGCCGTAGTGGACCGGTGCATAATCGACGACAACACCGTAATCGGCGCGGGTGCCTTGGTCGGGTACGGAGAGGACGAAGCTCCAAACCGGCAACTTCCCGACGTGCTCAACACGGGTCTGACATTGATTGGTCTCGATTCCCGTGTGCCGCCCGGCTACAAAATTGGGCGCAATGTCCAGGTTCACTGCCGCACCGGTGCCGATGCGTTTCCTCCGGATGGCGAAGTGGCATCCGGTCTCCTCGTCGGCCGGAACCCCCGGCGACCCAACGAACCGACCGGCATGTGATCAACTCAAGGGACGCGTCGCGTTCGGAAACAAAGGTTCTCTGCACTCTGTTCCCGCGCCTAGGATGACAACCGGCAGCTGCGACCGTTTCCCGACTTCGACCGCTGTTTCCCTGCCCGTGCCAACATTGAAGGAATCTCATGCCCACAGCTGACATTGGACTGATTGGCCTCGCCGTGATGGGCCAGAACCTGGTCCTGAACATGGCGCGCAATGGGTATCGGGTCGCGGTCTACAACCGAACCACTGCACGCATGACCGAGTTCGTGGATGCCCATGTAGGGGCTTCCATCGCGGGTTGGGAGGCGTTGCCGGAGTTCGTGGCCGACCTCAAACCGCCGCGCAAGATCATCGTGATGGTCCAGGCAGGCGGTGCCGTGGACGCGGTGATCGGAGAGCTTGTTCCATTGCTGGAGCCGGGGGACTTGATCATCGACGGCGGCAACAGCCATTACACCGACTCCGAGCGGCGCAGCCGGGAGGTGGCCGCAGCCGGCCTGGAGTTTATGGGCATAGGCGTCAGCGGCGGCGAGGAAGGCGCCTTGTGGGGACCGTCCATCATGCCTGGCGGCTCGAGGGAGTCGTGGGCCGAAGTTGAGCCCATACTGACCGCGATCAGCGCCAAGGCCGAGCGGGATGGCAAACCCTGTGTCGCCTACATGGGACCCAGGGGTGCCGGGCACTACGTAAAGATGGTCCACAACGCCATCGAATACGGAGACATGCAGTTGATCGCGGAGGCTTATCAAATCCTACGCGACCTGGGAGGATTGAACAACCGGGAGCTGGCTGCCACTTTCAGTGAGTGGAACGCCGCGGAACTGGACAGCTTTCTGGTTGACATAACAGCCACCATTTTCAACACCCGCGATGAGGAAACCGGCAACGATCTGGTGGATATGGTCCTGGACAAGGCGGCCCAGAAGGGCACGGGCAAGTGGGCCAGTCAGGACGCCCTGGACCTGGGGGCTCCAATTCCAACCATCAACGCGGCGGTGGTGGGCCGCATCGTGTCGAGTTTCAAGGACCAGCGGGTGGCGGCGTCAAGGGTCTTGCCCGGCCCGGCCACGGCTCCCGGGGACATGGATCGGACAACTTTGGTTGAAGGAGTGCGCGCCGCTCTCTATGCCGCTAAAATCAGTGCCTATGCACAGGGTATGGCACTGCTGGGACTGGCCAGCGACGAATATGGTTATGAACTGAATCTGGGGGAAGTTGCCCGCATCTGGCGCGGCGGCTGCATTATTCGCGCCCGTTTCCTGGATCGCATCACGGAGGCCTACGAGCGGGATCCACACCTGCCCAACTTGATGCTGGACGGGGAGTTCCAGGCCGCCTTGGCACAGCGTTTGCCGGCTTGGCGCACCATCGTGGCAGAGGCGGTCAAGGCCGGCATTCCCGTGCCGGGGCTGTCGGCCAGTCTCGCCTACTACGACTCCTACCGGAGCGCCCGGCTGCCCGCCAATCTAATTCAGGCCCAGCGGGACCTGTTCGGAGCCCACACCTACGAGCGCACCGATCGACCCGGAACCTTTCACTCAACATGGTCGTGAACCCATGTCAACCCAGGCCCACCCAACCACCGGTTCCATGCCGACAGCTTCTCCGACTTGGTTCTGGCTCGCGGCCACGCTTCTGACGCTGGTTCTCGGTTCGGCATGGATTTGGGTCTCGGCCCCCGGCCGCACATCCGCGGTGCTGGAAGACTCGGCCGGTCCGTTCATCGGTCATGCGGCACCAGCAATCCAACTCGTGTCACTGGAGGATCCAACCGTGGCGAGCGTTGTCAACGGGGTGGGGGTGCCCGTGGTCCTCAATTTCTGGGCGTCCTGGTGCAACCCGTGCCGCCGTGAGATTCCGGAGCTGGTGGAGGCCACCA
>DAOUIC010000335.1:0-1689 GCA_034428255.1 Anaerolineales bacterium | reverse complement strand
GGCGGAAGGCTCCACCGACGGAGGGGTTGACGTCCGCTACACGACCCGCGACGGAGACCTGTACGCCATTCTGATGGGCAGCCCCGGTGGTAGGGAGTTCGTCATCAACGGCTTGGTGGCAGCCCCCGAGACCCGGGCCACAGTCCTGGCCGACGGGACGGAAGCAGCCCTGAACCAAACCGAGCAGGGCCTGGCTTTCCGCACCGACTCCCCCCTGGACGGGGCACCGGCCCACGCGCTCCGGATTTCTCCGGCCCCGGAACCGGTGGCTTCCTGAGCCAACGGTTGGACCCAACGCGGATGCCGCGCCCCGCAATTCTCGAGTCCGCAGCGGAGGTCGGTGCCATCTTCGCGGACGGAAATCTGGTGTCCGTCAGTTCCTCCAGCGGACTGGGTTGTCCGGACGCCGTGCTGGCGGCCCTGGGCGAACATTTCTGCCACACCGGAACGCCGCGCGACCTGTCGCTGATCCACCCCATCGCAGCGGGGGACATGTATGGCGTCAAGGGAGTGGACCGCATAGCCCAGCCAGGGTTGATTGCGCGCATCATCGCCGGGTCCTACCCCAGCGGGCCGTCCAGCGCGCCCACCCCAAGAATCTGGTCCATGGTCGACAACGACGAGATCGAGGCCTGGAACCTGCCCAGCGGCATCATCTTCCACATGCTGCGCGAAGGGTCGGCCAAGAGACCGGGAGTGCTGACCAAGGTCGGCCTGGGAACGTTCGTGGATCCCCGCCGGCAGGGCGGACGCATGAACCGCCGCACCGCCGCGACCCTGGTGGAAGTTGAGGAGTTCAGGGGCGAGGAGTGGCTGTTCTATCCCGCCCTGACCCCCGACGTGTCCGTCGTCCGGGCCACCACGGCCGACACCAACGGCAATCTGGCCTTTCGACGCGAGGGCGCCTATCTGGGTGCCTATGAACAGGCCCTGGCGGCACGCAACAACGGCGGCACGACCATTGCCCAGGTCAGTGAAATCGTGCCGGCGGGTGCACTGCCGATGCAGACCGTCCGCGTACCCGGCATCCTGGTCGACCACTTGTTCGTGGACCCCGACCAGCGCCAGACCACCCAAACCGACTACGATCCGGCCATCAGCGGGGAAACAACGGTCGACGTTTCCGACTTGGAGCCGATTGCCTGGTCGCCCGAAAAGGTCATTGCCCGACGCACGGCCCAGGAACTGGCCGACGGCCAAACCGTCAACCTCGGCTTCGGCATATCCGCCCTGGTTCCCTACATCCTGCTCGAGGAAGGCCTGGACGGATCCGTCACATGGGTCATTGAACAGGGTGCGGTGGGCGGCCTGCCGCTGCTGGGATTCCAGTTCGGATGCGCCGTCAACGCCCAGGCCCTGGTGCCGTCCCCGGACCAGTTCACCTACTTTCAGGGAGCCGGTTTCGATCAGGCGCTGCTGTCGTTCCTGGAAATCGATCGGGAAGGCAATGTCAACGTGTCGCGGATCGCCGCCAGGCCGGCCATCACGGCCGGGGCCGGAGGTTTCATCGACATCACGGCCCATGCGCGCAAGATCGTGTTCAGCGGCACCTTCACCACAGCCGGCCTCAACCTGGAGATGGAGGATCGGAGCCTCCACATCCGGAACGAGGGCAAGGTGCGAAAGTTTGTCGACCAAGTCGAGCATGTCACGTTCAGCGGACGCCATGCCAGGGAGCGAGGCCAGGAC
>DAOUIC010000334.1:0-5958 GCA_034428255.1 Anaerolineales bacterium | reverse complement strand
GGAGGCCGGTCGCGGCCTCGCCGGGGTACAGGCGCAGGCGGACCGTGCGGTGCACGGTCTCCGGGGCCTCTGTTGTAGGATGGCTGGTGTCGGGCACGGAACGACTGCTTCCTGTCCGGTGGAGAGTCCGGATGTCCGCCGGGCTCTCTTGTTTGCAGGACACGATTATAGCCCAGATGTACAGTATTGTGCCTGTCGCACCGACCGCGTAGTCAGGTATATAAGCCCCATATTTTTCCTGCCGCATGGCATGCCCAAAGCCAACGACAACGCTCCTGCTGGAGGTCGTGCCCGACGGTATAATCTCCGTCGGACCGCCCGGTCCCTCGACCCATTCGGTTTGACCAGGATCGACATGAGCACCACCTCCTTCGGCCCGGTCGGGACGGACACTGACATTCTGGTGCCCTACCCCGACCCGCCGCCCCGACATCCCGACGAGATGAGCAGCTTCCGACACCTCACCAACACCGGCGGCGCGCACTACCTGGGGATGCACTTCCGCGACCCCACCACCCTGATTGTCGGCGAGCTGTATCTTGTGCCGGAACTCGGACAGGGCACCAGGGGACTGCGCGTACCGGACATGATGGTGGCCTTCGACGTGAACCCAGAGGCCTGCTACCGACGCAACGCCTACGTGATCTCCGAACAGGGCAAGCCGCCCGACTTCGTGCTCGAGGTCGCCTCGGAATCCACTGGACGCGTCGACGTTGAGGACAAGCCGGCCGCCTATGCAGCCCTCGGCATCCCGGAGTACTGGCGCTTCGATGAAACCGGGGCCAGTCACGGCACGCGGCTGGCCGGGGACCGACTGGTGGAGGGTCGTTACGAGCCGATCGAGATCGTGGTACTGCCGAACGGCAACCTAGAGGGCTACAGCGAGGTACTGGAACTGTGCCTGCGCTGGGAGGAAGGACAGCTCCAGTGGCACGACCCCGAGACGGGGACGGCCATCATGACGCTGGCCGAAATGGAAGAGATCGCGGCCGCGGCCCAACGCCAGGCGGAGACGGAGCGACAGGCCCGGCTGAAGGCGGAACAACGCGCCGAGGAGGCGGAACAACGTGTCGAGGAAGCGGAACAACGCGCCGAGGAAGCGGAACGACGCGAGGAGACGGAGCGGCAGACCCGGTTGGACGCGGAACGCATTGCGGCAGAACGCATCCGGGAACTGGAAGCGAAGCTACGCCGACGCGGGCCCTGAAGGCATTGGTTCCATCCACGCGGGGAGTGCATCCCAATCGGTCCTTCAGGAGCGTGTCCATTCCGGCATACCGGGGACTGGCCTCCGCGACCTGTCGCGTCAAGGACAGGCAGTTCCATTGGATGCAGTCCGGGATCGCGCGGCCGCACCCGCCCGAACCAACCCTGTTTGATATGAGTACCACACCCCACGGTCCGGCCGAACCGGACATTGACCACCTGGAGCCCTTCCCCGATCCACCCCGGAATCCCGACGAGGCGACTTGGTTCCGTGTCCTCGCCCTATCCGGTGTCTCCTACTTCCTGGCCTGGCACTTCGGTACCCCCGAGACGACCGTAATTAACGGGAAGGTGTACATCGCGCCGAATCCCATGTCGGAGATCAAGGGGTTGCGCGCACCCGACCTGCTGATTGCCTTCGACGCTGACCCCGAGGCCTGCGCCCGGCGCAATGCCTACGTCATCTCCGAACAGGGCAAGCCCCCTGACTTGGTAATGGAGGTTGCCTCGCCCTCCACCGGCCGCATCGATGTCCGCGACAAGCCGGCCGACTACGCGGCCTTGGGCATCCCGGAGTACTGGCGCTTCGACGAAACCGGCGAGAGCTACGGCACACGGCTGGCAGGGGACCGGCTGGTGGGAGACCGCTACGAACCGATCGAAATCGCGAAGTTGCCCAGGGGCAACCTGGAGGGCTACAGCAAGGCACTGGGGCTGAGACTACGCTGGGAGAAGGGACAGTTGAAGTGTTATGACCCAACAACCACCAAACCCATCATGAATCTGGCCGAGATGCAGCGCATCGCCGAGGAGGAGCGACAGGGACGACTGGCAGCGGAGGAGCGAATCCGGGAACTGGAGGCGAAGCTGCGCCAACGCGGGGCCTGAGTGCATCGGTACCGGCCATGGTCGCGGCTTCCGAACCCGAGCCGAGGGAACGGAACAGTGCGCCACAGCGGAGCGGCAGGCCCGGTTGGACGCGGAACGCATCCGGGAACTGGAGGCGAAGCTGCACCGACACGCCTCTTGAAGGCGCTGTTTCAATCTCGTTGACATGGCTGCGATCCCTGCATCGGCACCTCCTCGGAGGCATGAACGTGCAGCCGAAATCCTTGGACAACCGGAAGAGAGTGGAGCCATCGTGTCCGACAGCCTAACCGACCTGATTCAGGACCCCGCACCGGATCACAGACGGTGCAGTCCACGCTGTTCCTGAAGGAACACCCGACCCTGCACCTGCGCCAACTGGATGTCAACAGCCTGTCCCCCATGAAGGCGATGAACCGCCTGTACGACCTCGTGCGCATCGCGGAGGAGCACGACGGCTGATCCTGTCCATCCTGTACGAACCGCGAACGGATTATTCGGGGCATGACGCGGCCAGGTCAGGCTGCCCGCAAGTCCCGCTTCAGGCCCGGAGCACCGTTACCGGCGAGGCCGGAGTGTCCGGGCAAACCTCCGTAGCGGCCGTTCGATCACCAGAACCGGAACCCCGCGGAACAGGGGTTGCCTTGTTCGGCAACAGGCCGACCAATATGGCCGGCCTTCACTGTTGGCGGCTATTCGTTGGCGGTTCGCGTCCCGCTGCGCGGTCGTTGTCGGGATCGCCCGACAGCAGCAGGGACCGCCATTCGCTCGGTGCCCGCAATGCGTCTCGGACGCGCCGGAGGGCATCCGCCGGCGGGCCGTCCCGACGCCAGATCAACTCGATCCGGTCCAGGTGCACATCCGCCAGTTCCGGCCCCAAGAATTCTCGCATCGTGTCAATGGTCGCTTCCAACCGTTCTTCTGTCCTGCCTTCGTTTTTGCCTTCCTGCCTGATGCGGTCCCGTTCGTCGGTCGCGCGGTCGCGCCAACGGCCTTGTACAGCGTCCCGCCACTGAAAGAGCGGCGGCGGTCTGCGCCCTGCCGGCAACTGGCGAAACTCCTCGGTATCCTCCTGTGGGTCCGGCAGCATGCGGATGTATGTGTCGAATACGTCGCTCCAGAAGGCCTGTGCCTGTGGTTCGGACAGCCCGGGGTCGGGTGGAACCTGTCGGTAGGCATCACCTTCCAGCCGGTACACCAACAGTTCCCGCGGCGAATTGTCCCAACGCTTGCCGCCCAGGTCATACAGTAGGTACTCGCGGACCCCCAGATACTCGTACAGCTGCCGCTTGCCTTCCTGGTCCCGCACCGCCGTGGACTCCGACAGGATTTCCAGCACCAACTCCGGGACGGCATCGTCAGGCCGGGGCTGGCCATCCTCCGGAAACCGGGACGGATCCAGATCCTCCTCCGATGGCATCACAATCAGATCCGGCTTCACCGTGTTCGAAGGGCGCCCCTGACGGGTGTGCAGCCCCACGCGTTCCGCAATCTCCGGCATGAAACCGTAGCGGGTCTGGTACACCACGCGGTAGCCAACCCGGTCCCGGGCGGTGTCGCGCATGTACAACTCGATGGCCTGCGGCCGGTCGTCGTCGGAGTACAGCACACCGTCCTCGTCGAATTCAAAGAGGTGGATGCCCGTGGGGCCATAGTCGGGATCGGTAGTCCAATCGACATCGTATTCGTGGGCGACATCGTAGGCATAGCCCGGATCGTAGTGGGCCAGGCTTTCAAGGTCGCGCTGCCATTCGTCGAGGTGTTCCAGCCGCCAGGCAATCCGCGCTTCCCGCGCTTCCCGCGTCATGGCGGGATCGGCATCGGGGTGTGGCTCCCCCACACGTCCGTTGACTTCCACCGTTGCCGGAAGCCGTGTCCGTTCCGCGATTCCAGCCGCATTCATTGCCGCCTCCCGTTTCACAGGGCCCCATTCTACTCGGCCGGACGCGGACCCCGTGGCAGCGGCAACCCGATTTGACCTGATTGCCACCGTCCATGGCCAATGACTGTCATCATATTGTCGTGTGACACACACCCAATCCCGGTCGGACTGCACCAATTCCGTGATGTGACCACACTTTCCAACCGGCCACCTGTGGACGCGGTCCGAGGGATTCGCATGATCGGGATGATCCGCAACTGAGCAATTCCCGATCCGGCGGTCCTGGTTCGCGGTTTGACAGGCGCAGGGACTGTTGCAACGAATGTGGGCATGGACACTGTGGCGCGAAAAGGGGGTCAACCGACAGGATGTGGGTTGTTGAATCCGCCACAACCTGCACCGCTTCTCCATAACTATGTTGGTACCTTTGCACACGATCGTCTTCATGCCCACACGCATGGCAACGGTTCCCAACCATCAACATGGTTTCCCAACAAGTTACATTGTCAGTTTCCAATCATCACACCTTAGCTGTGTACTTGCCCGGCAGTCGACACGCAAGCCTGCTTGGTCGTGCCTTGGCAGTATCACGGCCCCAACCCCGGAAAAACCCATGCCTGCCAACGAAGACCTGTTGAAACGCATCACGGCCCGTCCCGACGTTTTCGGAGGGAAGCCGATTGTCCGCGACATGCGCATATCCGTGGAACTCATCCTCAGCCTGCTGAGTCAGGGAGCTACCACGAAGGAATTGCTGGATGATTACCCAGAGCTGGAACCGGACGACATTCGAGCCTGCGTCGCCTATGCCCACGCTGTCATTGCCAAGGACAGGCTCGACGCGGTTTCGGTAGCCGATGCATGAGGTTTCTGATTGACAGATGCGCTGGACACCGACTGGCAGAGGCTCCACAACACGGGACATGATGCGCTTAAAGGCTTGGCCTTGGGCACGAATCCTGGCGACAAAGTCCTGTTGGAACTGGCGGAAGCGGAGGATCGGGTCCTCATCACATTAGACAAGGACTTCGGCGAACTGATTTTCCTGCACCGAGTGTCCCATGCCGGCCTCATACGCCTGCCTGACGTTCGGATGTCACAGCGGATCGAAATGGTCGAAGAGATTGTCGAAGCCTACGGTTCCGAGCTTGAGGAACGCGCCGTGATTACGCTACAAGGTCGGCGCATCCGTATTTCACACCCTCCAAAGAACTAACCTGCAAACCCGTGTCTTGGTCCTTGAAGCCCAACCAATCAAGGGCCTGCGCATTGTCAGTCCGGTTGCGCCCCCTATTCCTCCTACACCTTCAAGCGTTACCTCTGCAACGACAAGGAGGCTTGGCTGCCTCGGGATGAGCAGGACTGACTGGCATCCGTGGGACACCTTCACCAGTGTGTCTGCAGACCAATCCCACAGGTCAGACTCGGTGCAGACCACCCGCATGGGATCCGATCTTGACCCTGCCTGTTTTATGATTACCGCATCCGCCGAGGCAGGTTCGCCCTGCCGGCGCGGATGTCTTTATCCGATAGGAGAATCACTATGACGAGACACAATCTCAGTCGTCGCGACTTTATGCGCGTTTCCGGCGTGGCAGCCGGCTCGTTGGCCTTGGCGGCCTGCGCCGTGGCACCCGTGGCACCCAGCGGGGACATGGGACCGGAAGCGGTAACGATCAACTTCTTCAACCGGGGCGGCGCCTTCATCGAAGGCGTCATGGATACGCAGATGGCCCTCTACCGGGAGAGCAACCCTCACGTTGAATTCGAAATCAACGCCGTGGCCGGCTATTCCCACCAGGAAGCCCTGCTGCTCATGATTTCGGCAGGCACCGGTCCGGACTGCTGGTTCGACGCCAACCGCACCACGGGCATGCTGACCCGCAAGGGCGTGACCACGGACCTCGAGCCCTACCTGGCCGCCGACCCGACGTTCAACGAAGACGACTACGTGCCCAACGTGTGGATCGCCCAGACCTACGACGGCAAGCGCTGGGGCCTGC
>DAOUIC010000333.1:0-19350 GCA_034428255.1 Anaerolineales bacterium | reverse complement strand
CGTAGCCAATATCGGTGATGAGCACGGCGTTGGGGTCGGGCGGAAAGACATAGGTGACCAGAACCCAAACCGCGATGCCCAACACCGCGATGCCGCCGACGAGCCGAAGCCACCGGAACAGGGTGCGGCGGGTTTGCGCGGCATGCAATTCGTCCAGGGTCCACCAGAATTGGTCGGTTTGGGCCATCGACTGCCGGAGCTGGGCCATGCCGCCGTGGGCGTTGGCCGCCTTCACGATTTCGCCCGCAATTTCGCGTAGCCGGTACTCGAATCCGGCCCATTGCCCGTCTTCGGCCTTCAGATCGACGCCGCGTGTGCGGAGGTCCTCCTTGAGCAGCCAAGAGGAGTCCAGCAGCTGCAGGGTCCGCTCCACCGTGTGTGCATTGACCTTGACCAGCAGCTTCTCCAATTCGTTGAGCTGATCCCTGAGCTTGGCTGCATCGCTGAGGGACTCGGTGTTGGGGTTGGGCTGTGCCATGGCGGGTATCCCGTCCGATTCGGGTTTGCGCTCAGGCTTGCACCTGGGCCGCGCGCTGAAGCTCGCGGTAGACGCGGTTGATGCCGGAACCGATTTGGCTCTCGATTTTCGATCGGCGTGTGTTGGGCACGGTGAAGCGGTCCATCAGGTCCTTGACCAGTTCCTTCTTGGTCTCATTCTTGTCCTTGCCGGCCGCCAGACACTCCGCAACCTGGTCCCGCAGGCTTTGGATGTAGTCCTCCATCAGCCGGATGCGTTCCAGGCCCTGCAGGGGTTCGCCGTGGCCGGGCACAATGACCTCGGGGTCCAGCGACCGAATGAGTTTCAGCGCCGCCAGCCACTCCTCGGAATTGGCCTGTGCCATGTAGGGATGCTGGTCGGTCCAAATCGTGTCGCCGACGAAGCAAATCCGCTCCTTCTCGAGCCAGATGATGGAGGTGGCCGGAGTGTGGCCGCCAACGAAAATACACTCGATGCTGGTGCCGCCGATGAAGAAGCCGGCCCGTTGGGTAAAGGTAATCTGGGGCGGATGCACCGTGATCTCCTCCATCTCGGCCTGGATCTCGGGCATTTTCCGGAAACTGTTCCTCACCCGTTCCTTGAAGTTCTCCGAGAAACCCTGCATCTCCTTGTGGGCCCGTTCGTGGCCGATTACCAAAGCGGGCATGAAATACTGGCAACCGAGCGCGTGGCCGCGGTGGTGGTCCGTCAGCAGGATGTAGGAAATGGGGATGTTCTTGGAGAACTCCTCGATCTGGCTGCGCCAGTGTTTGGCCTGCTGCGGAATCAGCGGTGTGTCAATCAGGACTGCGCCTTCACGCGTTACGATGCAGCCGGTGGTGCAGGTGAAGTAGTTGATGTTGATGTACACCTTGGAGGACAGCTGGCGTACCGGACAGTACTTGCCCAGATCTTCGGGTGTGATGGCGGGGGAATCGGGCATGTTGGCAAATAGGTGGTGGATGGACGATGGGAAGGGGTGCGAAGCAGCCGGGGCAAGGGCTCGACCGGTGTTGACGATCAGCGAAACTCGTCGGCAGCCTTGTCGCTGAACGACTGAATCTGCTGTTGTGCCTGAACATCCCCTTTCTGCTTGCGGCGACGGCCGCGCCGTCGTTGGCGGCGAGGGGGACGCGGGGGTTCGTGCGGATCCCGGACATCCGCCTGCGAAGCCAGGGTGTCCGGTGGAAAGGCGATGTCGGTGTCCGGTTCGTTCGCGAAGTACAGCCGGGTTCTTTCGAGCACCAGCGCGTGTTCGGACAGGCCCAGTTCGTCCACCACTTCATCGGGACGTCCCGTGGCGCCTTCCACCATCTGAACGCGGAGCAGCAGGTTGTGGCACGGTCCCGCGGCATCGAACCCCGTCCACGCCAGGCGGTGGACCAAGGGCCTCAGGTTGTACCGGTATGGATGGCCCTTGCGCTCCCGTTCCCGCCACACGGTGCCGCGGGCCAGGAACTCGTGTACCGCCTGCGGGCCGGCGGCAGTTTCCGGGGCGATGACGCGGATGCGATAGTCGGCTCCGGTGAGCAGTCCCTGCAAGGGTCGGCTCTTGACCGGGATTTCCCGCATCGAACGAATTGACACCCCGGGAGGGAGTTTCGACCTCAGGCGGCCTTCGATCTGGACCACCGGCATCCGTTCGGACAGTCGGAAATCCATGTGCTCGGCCCGGCCGCAACAGCCGACCGCCAGCGGCGCCGCAAACTGAATGTGCGGCTGCGGATTGAATCCCTGCTTGTAGGCCACGGGCAGCATGGTACGCCGCAGGGCGCGTTCCCACATGCGGAATTCGTCCTTGTGGGAGATGAACCGCAGTGCTTCGCCGCGGCTGTACACCACCCGCAGGCGCTGTGGTTCGTGCTGGCCGCCCGTCTCCTGGTCAGGCATCATCCACCGGTTCTCCCGGTTCGACGTGCTGGCTGACCGTTCCGTGACGGCGTTGGGGCACCCGTTCGCCGAACTGGCCCGTCAGCTCCGGCGACATTTCGTCATTGAAGTACATCGGCACCGGGACAATGTCCACCGGCTGGCGCGCCTTGTCCTTGCCCAGGGGCGGGCAGGCCCAGGCTGCGTCCGGTGTGGACCGGCGCTCTTCCTTGAAGTATCCCAGGATCCCGCAGCTGAAACAGTGTTCGCGGCAGTCGTCGACCACGCCTCCCTGGAAGGCATGCACATACTCCATCTCCATGAACTCGCGATCCACACCGGCCGAGATGTGGTCCCAGGGCAATGTTTCGGCGATCGGACGTTCCCGGTGCGTGTACCACGCCATGTCGAGGCCACAGTCCTCGAAGGCCTGCTGCCAGAGATCGAATTGGAACCACTCGTTCCAGGCGTCCAGTTTGCAGCCCAGCCGCCAGGCCTGCTCCACAACATCGGCCGTGCGCCGGTCGCCGCGGGTCAGGAAGGTTTCGTGCATGGTTTCGCGGAAGTCGTTCCACGTGAAGTGAATGTGGCGATCGCGCAGGTTGGCCTTCAGGATGTCCACATGCCGGCGGATGCGGTCCTCCTGTTCCAGCGGCACCCACTGGAACGGCGTATGCGGCTTGGGCACCAGCGTGCTGACGCCGAGCCGCACCCGGGCCTTGCCGCCAATGGCCTCGCGGCCCCGGGCCAGCACCTCCTTGGCGAGGTCGGCGATGGCCTGCACATCCTCGTCGGTCTGGGTTGGATGCCCGATCATGAAGTACATCTTGATCGTGGTCCAGCCGCGGCTGTAGACCTCGGTGGCCGTGGCCAGCAGATCCTCGGACGCGATCGGTTTGTTGATAACGTCGCGGAGCCGATCCGTGGCGGCTTCGGGGGCAAAGGTGAATCCGGGCCGGCGGCGGCCCTTTTCGAGCAGTTCCATCAGCCCCACGCTGAAGGACTCGATGCGCAGGCTGGGCAGCCCGATGGAGAGTTTGCGGTGTCCGTGTTTCTCCACGACGCGCCGGACCAGCTCCTCGACATAGGTGTAGTCGCTGCTGCTGAGGCTGAGGAAGCTGATCTCCTCGAAGCCGGTGTGTTCGCAGATTTCGTCGACGGCGGCCAGCACTTCCTCGACGGGCCGTTCCCTGACCGGTCTGAAAATCATTCCCGCCTGGCAGAAGCGGCAGCCGCGCGTGCAGCCCCTCATGATCTCGATGGCGGCCCGGTTGTGGACGGTATCCACAAACGGCACGATAAACCGCGTGACGGGCGGCGGCAACACCTTGACAACCCGTTTCATGACCATGGCCGGCGCCGCCGGATCGCGGGGCTTGGTGGCTGCCAGGGCACCGTTGTCGTGGTAGGAGGCTTCGTACAGGGCGGGCACGTAGACGCCGGCCACGGCGGCCAGTGTTCGCCACAGGGACAGCCGATCCAGATCCGGGTCGGCCTCCCGCCGCGTCCGCCATGCGCGATGTGCCTCGATGACCTCGATCATCACCTCTTCGCCTTCCCCGATCACCATGGCGTCGAAGAAGGGACTCATGGGTTCGGGGTTGTAGCAGCCCGAGCCTCCGGCCAGGACGACCGGATGGTCGGGTTCCCTGTCCGCTGCCCGCAGCGGCAGGCCGGCCAGGTCGAGCATGGTCAGGACATTGGTGTACAGCTGTTCGTACGGGAGGCTGAACCCCAGGATGTCGAAGTCGCGCAGGGGACGGCGGGTTTCAAGGCTGAACAACGGAATGCCCTCGTCCCGCATCACCTGCTCAAAGTCGGGCCACGGGCAATAGACCCGTTCCGCCAGCATGTCGGGGCGCTTGTTGATGAGGTCATACAGGATCATCAGGCCGAGGTTGCTGCCCCCCAACTCGTAAATGTCGGGGAAGGCCAACGCAACCCGGTCGCGCAGGCCGCGATCGGACCAATCCTTGACCACGCTGTTCAACTCGCCACCCGTGTAACGGGCCGGCACATTGACGCGCGGCAAGACTCGGTCGAGGGTTTGTGTGATCGCCTCAGGTGTGGCCAGCATGCAAAATTCCAACCACGTTGGCAGTGACTGTCGAATTCCAACCTGCGCCGAATACAAGGGAGGGGGTTGAGAGGAACGGCTCCCTGGCGCAACCATCGATTGTAGCACGCTGACAGGCCGTCGGATCGCAGTCCGATCCCAATCTCGAAGCCTGGGACGGAGGCCCGGAAACAGAACGCACAGGTGGTCCCGGCCTCGGTTCGTTTCGCTCAAGGATTCAACCTGCTCCAACCGTGCCGCGGGCTGCCCGGAACGAGGATTGGTTGGCGGTCTGCCACTTGACAATCCGTCCGGACGCGGCCTAGAATCCGCCTACATGCCTGAGCCAACAATTCCTACTCGGCATTGGGGCGCATTCGTCTAATGGTTCAGGATACCGCCCTCTCAAGGCGGTGATACGGGTTCGAATCCCGTATGCGCTACCATCGCCACCCCGTGCTCACGGGCCGTGGCCGAAAGCCCGGGCTCGCCTTCCCTCCAGGTGTCCCGGGCTTTCTTCTTGCCTGGTCCTCGGTTTCCGTACAGGACAGCCATGGCGGTGCCGGCCCGCGGCCGGAAACGGGGTGTCGCGGTATCGGGGAAGGGAATGCAGCTGATCAAGGAGACCTCTGAGCTGGACTTTGTACAAAGTCCAGTTGAGGATGCCAGCCTCTACGCACCGTATCTTGATCCCGTGGATTGATGGGCCCGGTCCAAGCAGCTGGCGGTGGGGAGCCGACCGTGGCGATGATCACGGCGGTGCCGGTGAATCCTTGGCATTCCTCAGGGCCTCAAGGGCATCGCGGAATGGTCGTCGGCCATTCATTACCAATGGGATCTCGTCCGGCACCCAAACCCCGCCGGTTCCTTCCGGGCAGGTCGCTGCCCGGAAGGAACGCGCTGACAAGCGATTGACCTACTCGAAGTTCGTTGTGCCGACCGCGCCCACGAACTCGGGAATGTCCTTGTGTCCAAGGATCTGTCGGATGGCATGGGCCTCCCCGAGGTGGAACCAGTAGTGGTAAATCACGCGCAGCAGTGTGTGGCCGAGGACCTCGGGCACTTCCCTGTCCCCGTGGCGAAGCCGCACGTGCAGGTCCTCCTGATCGAGTCGCTGCAAGTAGGAGTCCGCCTGTTCGGTAATTTGTTGCCACTGGGTCCACATGTCGTTCCAGGACGGAACCGATGCATCGGCCCCGGAGTGGGCCACTTGGACATCCAGGTCCATGTCCACCCCTTGGCCCAGCAAAACGAACATTGTGTGTTCATGGAAGGCCATGTGCGCCACCACGAAACTCAGGCTGTTGAAAGGCGGCATCACGCGTTCCCCGTCCTCGGCCGAAACCCCTTCCATCACACGCGCAAATTCCCGGCGGGTGAACTCGAGCTGTGTCACAAGCGGATGATTCACAAAAACGCTCCCTGATACGTGAGATGCCTGGCGGCCGGGGACCGCGGGGCTCCGCCCCATGCGGAGCCCCGCGGTCCGGCAACCAAAGCCGACGACACCTGATTTTGACGCCATGGCCGCCGGCAAGTCTATAATGCAGGTTCGCGCCCAGCGCGCCACAACGTTAGTCAGCGATGAGGAATCTTCATGTATGCCATTGTGCGTACAGGCGGCAAGCAGTACCGGGTCAGGAAAGGCCAGACCTTTGAGGTGGAGCAGCTGGCCGGCGAAATCGGCGACAGCATTGAGTTGACGGACGTCCTCCTCCACTCGGACGGTACCAATGTGACCATTGGGACTCCGGTCGTGCAAGGCTCTTCCGTTACCGCGCGCATCACCGGGCAGCACAAGGGGCGCAAGATCGAAGTGTTCAGGTACAAGCCCAAGAAACGCGTCCGGGTTCGGCGCGGCCACCGACAGCGGTACACCCGCCTGCAGGTGGAGGGAATTTCAGGTCCTGCCGCATAGGCGGGGGAATTCGCGGCCCTGCTGGTTTCACACCGGGGTCGCATGCAGAAGTCCGGAACAGGAGGCGATTCAGCCATGGCCCATAAGAAAGGCGGCGGCTCGAGCCGCAACAATCGAGACTCGAATGCACAGCGACTGGGTATCAAGCACTATGGCGGCGAAGCCGTTCAGGCCGGTTCGATTCTGGTGCGCCAGCGCGGAACCCGCATTCATCCGGGCCTCAATGTCGGCCGCGGCAAGGACGACACACTCTTTGCCCTCAGGGATGGTGTTGTGTCCTATGGCTGGGCCCGCAAGAACCGCAAGAACGTCAGTGTCCTGGCGGCGGAGGATTCCCAGCAGCTATGAAGAAAGGCATTCACCCGGAATTTTTTCCGGAAGCCACCGTCACGTGCTCCTGCGGAGCCACTTGGGTGACAGGCAGTACCAGGCCCGAAATACGTACGGACGTGTGCAGCATGTGTCATCCGTTCTACACCGGTGAGCAGCGGATCATCGACACGGCCGGCCAGGTTGAGCGGTTCATGAAGCGCCTGCAGATCAAGCAGGACATGGACCAGTCCCGGCAGGCGATAGTGTCCGCCCGCGAAGCCGAGGAGCAGGCTGTCCGCAGGGCGCGGGCCCGCGGAGACGATGTGGAAGCGGCTCGAGAAGCGGTGCGCCAAGAGCTTCAGGCTGAATAGACGTCAAGTGCCTGCCTGCGGGCGGGTTGTGGTCACCCAGCGGTGCCGCCGACGCTCAGGTCTTTTGGCCGAACCCCTCGAGGCTGTGGTACGGGTACGCGTCGGTTGCATCCGGATAGGGGAAACAGCGTAGCCAAACCTCGTTGAACCGGCCAACGAGGGTGAGGGCTACGAGACGGTCCGAGTTTCGGGGGACCGTCAGGTTGTGTAGTTTGGTCCGCTCGACACGCGGATCTCCGGTTGTGCCTGGATGCCAACCAGCATCGGAGGCGTCACGACGTCCTTAAGACCATTTGCCCAAAGCGGTTTGCGAAAGGGGCACTTGGACCCATCAGGTCGGCCCGCCCCATTTGGATGCGATCTCCCTGACCCCTGATTGATGTCGGGTGCGATTGTCACGTATGTTCAAATTGGGCGCGTGATGGTTCAAGGAATCTGCTATGCCTAGGCGCAAGGGTGACATCGAAGTCATTTGTGGCTCCATGTTCAGCGGCAAGACGGAGGAACTGCTGCGACGCCTGCGTCTGGCCCGTGTGGCCGGGCAGCGCACCCAGTTGTTCAAGCCCGTGATTGACGATCGCTACAGTTCGGACAGCGTGGTCACGCATGACGGCACGCCCAGTCAAGGTGCGACCAACGCCGACGACGCCTTGGACTTGCTGGCCAAGGTGGAACCCGGCTCCAACGTCGTGGGTGTCGACGAAGCCCATTTCTTTGACGATCGCCTGGTCGACGTGTGCATCTATCTGGCGCACTGGGGCAAGCGCGTGGTGGCCGCCGGCCTTGACCAGGACTATCGAGGCAACCCGTTCCACCCCATGCCGCGCCTGATGGCGGTGGCCGCCGATGTCACCAAGATGCACGCGATCTGCATCGTGTGCAAACGTCGGGCTTCGCGTACCCAGCGCCTTATCAACGGGCAGCCGGCCCGCATCGACTCGCCGCTGATCCTGATTGGCGGCAAGGAATCCTACGAGGCCCGGTGTTCAAACTGTCACAGTGTTCCCGGCAAGATGATCAGGCGGCCCTGAAACTCAATCGGTCAATCATCCTTGGGTCCCGCTGGTGGGTCCAGCAGTTCCAGTGGTCCGGTTTCGGGACCTGTCCAAACATACCGAAGACTTGCCGCCTCGAGTGTGACGGTCAGTCGGGAGCGGTCTGTAGCCGGGTTGTGTTCGGTTTGCACGTCAACCAGCTTGACGTCCGAGAACCGCAGGCCCTGCATGGTTGCCAGGTCCAGCATGGCGGATGCCACGACGGGCACGTCCTCGTTGAACTCCGTCGCGGCGGGAATCCCCTGCAACTTGGCGATCGGCCCGGGGCCGGTGTGCACCGTAAAGGTCCGGTCACCAGCCTGCATCCGCACGATACAGCCGGGCGTCAATGCCTGGACATATGCGACACCCGGCTCGGGGATGCCAAGGCTGGCGTCCGGCCACAGCTTGTATTCCACCTTGACGATGGTCACGCTGGCGAGTTCGATGTCCAGTTTGTCGGTGAGATGAACCAGAGCTGCCGACACCTGTTGTCCAACCTCTGTCAGGTTCATTGACCGGGGGTCGGATTCCGGAACTGAAACGTTCATCGCGGGTTTGCACATGGGGTGGCTGTCGGTGGCCCGGTTGCTGCCCGCGATCCGTTGTCGGATGTCCTTGTGGCACAGGGCGAGGCGGAACTGCAAAAGTATAATGGGCGTTCCCTTCCCCTGTTTCCTGGCTTTCCGCGAGCATGTCGGACATCCGCGCATTGACCTGCCGCCTGCCGGCTCGTCTTCACTTCGGTTTGCTGGACATGAACGGATCGCATGGCCGCGTGGACGGTGGCATTGGATTGGCCATCCAGGAACCGGCTTCCGTCATCAAAGTCGCATGGTCGGACGATTTGGACGTGTGTCCCGGCAACTTGGACGACCGGCTCAGGGAGCGGATGGCGGCCGGTTTGGCCGTGGTCCGGAAGGACTTCGGGCTTCCGGGAGCCAAGGTTGAAGTGCTCGCACGACCGGGCGCCCACTCGGGTTTCGGCAGTTCGACGCAGTTGCTGGTGGGTGCCGCCCGGGCTCTCTGCCTGTTGGCGGGACGCGCCGTGTCCGCCTCGGATCTGGCTTTCCGCATGAGACGGGGCGGCACGTCCGGCATTGGCACCGCAGTCATGGACGGTGGCGGTTTTGTGTTGGACGGCGGGCACCGATTCAGGCGCGGCCCGCGGTCCAAGCAGGAGTTTGAACCCTCCGGCGCCGCGGCGGCGCCACCGCCTCCGGTGCTGATGCAGGAGCCGTTTCCCGAAACCTGGGAAATTCTCATTGCCCAGCCGCCTGGACTTGACATAAGCGGCAAGCAGGAACTGGCATTGTTCCATCAGGTGTGCCCCGTACCCGACCATGAAGTGGATGCGATGTGCCGCCTGCTCCTGACTCGGATCGCCCCTGCTGTGTTGGAGGAGGACCTGGACGAGTTCTGTGACGGACTCGAGGCCTATCAACGGCTGGGGTTCAAGGTGGCGGAAGTCCGGACGCAGCTGCCTGTCGTCCAGGAATGCATGGACCGGCTGCGCGCATTGGATGCCCGGGGGGTCGGCATGAGCAGTTGGGGGCCTGTCGTGTTCAGTTTTGGCCGGAACCTGGCACCTCTCAAGAACGACTTGGATCCTTGGCTGACGGACCTGGGAGGGAAGCCGGCCTTCATTACCAGGGCGGACAATCACGGTTGCCGGGTACTACTGTGACCGGGCATCCCCTTGAACTCAAGGTCTGCGGCACGACCAGCCCCGCGGACGCCGCCCTGCTGAACGGCACCGCCGTCCGGTGGTGCGGCATCGTGGTGGAAGCTGAATTTTCGCCGCGCTCGCTGAGTGTCGAACAGGCGGCCGCCATCCGCACGGCAACGGATCGGGATGTGGTGGTCCTCCTTTGCGAACCGCCGCCCGATCTTGTGGCCATGGTCGTCGAACATGTGCGGCCGTTTGCCATTCAGCTGCAATGTGCCGAATCGCCGGCGGAGGTGGCCCGGGTGAGGGCAGCTGTCGATTGCGAAGTCTGGAAGGCGGTGCACCTGCCTGCTGTGGCGTCCCAGGCATCACCCGCGGCCTATGTGCGGGCCGGAGCGGACAGGCTGGTGCTTGATTCCCAGGTGGCAGGGGAGGCCGGGGTGCGATTTGGCGGGACCGGCCGCGTCGGGGACTGGGGTCGCATGGCCCGATGGATGGCCGGGATCCGGGAAGTCCCCGTGATGCTTGCCGGCGGCATCCATGCCGGCAACCTGCATGAGGCTGTCCGGCAGACCGGGCCGGACGGCGTCGATCTGTGCAGTGGGGTTGAGCGACAGGTGGGCCGCCGCGATCCGCAGCGTCTGGCCGAACTGCTGGCGGCCTGGCATGCCTTGGAACCCAACGGGGAGGCGGTGGGATGAAGGCGGCAGTGGTGCACGGCCTGAACGACATCCGCATCGACGAGGTGCCGATGCCGGAGATTGGGCCCGCGCAGGTGCTGGTGCGGGTGGGTGCCGCCGGGGTTTGCAGCACGGATGTCAAGACCCTGGCAGGCCTGAGTCCGCCCCGAACCGTTCCGGCAATCCTGGGCCATGAAGTTGCCGGTCTGATTGTCGAGACCGGAACCGACGTGGATGACTGGCAGGTAGGCCAACGAGTGGCGGTGTACCCCATCGCGGCCTGTGGCGGATGCTTCTACTGCATGGCCGGACGCCACAGCCTTTGCCTCCGCGAGTACGGCCTGGGTCGCGGTGCCGACGGAGCTTTCGCCGAATATCTGGCCGTGCCTTCCGAAGTGCTGTCCCTGGGCGGTTTGGTGGACATCGGAGACACTCCGTATGCCACGGCCACCCTGATCGAGCCCTTGTCCTGCGTCTTGGCGGCCGCACGCCAATGCAGTACGGGAGAGGGCAGTTCCGTGGTGGTGGTGGGCTGCGGGCCGATGGGCCTGCTGCACGTGTACGCCAGCCGGCGACTGGGCGCCGAGGTTGTGGCCGTGGACATGAATGCGGAACGCTTGGAACATGCTCGGCGGCTGGGGGCACAGGCAGCCCTCAATCCCGAACGCGACTCGATCCGGGAAGGCGTGCTGGAGGCAACCGAAGGCCTGGGAGCCGACATCGTGATTGCCGCCGTGGGTTTCGTGGACGCGGTCTGCCAGTCCTTCGATTATGTGCGTCCGGGAGGTATCCTCAACGTTTTCGGGGGCACCCCGCGCGGCGATATGATGACGGTGGATCCCCGCTGGCTGCACTACGGGGAAATAACCTTGACCGGAACCTTCGCCTCGTCCGTGCAGGACTTCCGGGAAGCCTGGATCCGGCTGCAGGAGGATCCGGATCCCGTCAATTCGATTGTCTCGCACCATTGTCGGCTTGACGACATCGTGGCGGCAGTGGACCGGGTCCGCACCGGGCGGGGCACCAAAACCATCGTGGTCTTCGACGAGGCGTCCGACGACACTCCGTCGTCTCCCCATTAGCTGTTGTTCAACTGTCAATCGGAGCCGTGTTCCGTGTCTGATTCCTTCGTCCATCTTCACACCCACTCCGAATATTCCCTCCTGGACGGCCTGAACAGCCTGGATCGGCTGGTGGGACGCGCAGCCGAATTGGGACAGCCGTCCTTGGCGCTGACCGACCACGGCGTCATGCATGGCGCCATCGACTTCCACCGAACCTGTCGGGGGCACGGTATTCACCCGGTGTTGGGCATCGAGGCCTACCTGACCAAGTGGGGCCGGCCCATGGGCGGTCGGGACAAGTCCCTGGATGCCCAGCGCCACCACCTGCTCTTGTTGGCCCAGAACGACACCGGCTACCGCAACCTGCTCAAACTGTGCACCGAGGCCCATTTGGAGGGTTTCTACCACAAGCCCAGGGTGGATCACGACCGTCTCCGGGAGTTGAGCGAAGGCCTGATCTGCACGTCCGGCTGCCTGTCGGCGGAAATCCCCTGGCTGCTGTCCCACGGGCGCGATGACGAGGCCGCGGAGCGTACGGCGTGGTACGTGGAGACTTTCACCAAGGAACGGTTTTTCCTGGAACTGGAAGGGCACGACATCCCGGAACTGGATGTCGTCAACAAGGGCCTGTTGCGCCTGGCCCAACAATTCGACCTGAAGATGATTGCCAGCAACGACGTGCACTACGCGTGCGAGTCCGACGGCAAGTACCAGGATGTTCTGTTGTGCGTTCAGACGGGCAGCAGACGGAGCGATGCCAAGCGGATGCGCATGACCGGAGACAGCTACTTCCTCCGGTCCCGCAGCCAAATGGAGGATGCCTTCCGCAGCAAGGTGGACCTTCCCCGCGACGTGTTCGACCGGACCATCGAGATTGCCGAGATGTGCAACGTCAATCCGGAGGACGATGCCTATCACATGCCCAGGTTCCCGCTGCCGGAGGGATTCGAGACGGACAAATCCTATTTGGAGGAGTTGACCGGCACGGGTTTGCAGAAGCTGTACGGGGGCCTTCCGGAGGCAAGCACCGCACAGGGCCGCCTGCGGGCCGAGCTGGACATGATCTTCGACATGCAGCTGGAGGCCTACTTCCTGATCGTGGCCGATATTTGCCGGTATGCCCAGGCGGAGAACATCTGGTTCAACGTGCGGGGTTCGGGAGCCGGTTCCATCGTGGCCCGTGCGCTTGGGATCACGAGTGTCGACCCTCTCAAGTACGACCTGATTTTCGAGCGTTTCCTCAATCCCGGACGCCTGACCATGCCGGATTTCGACCTGGACTTTCCCGACGACCAGCGGGAAAAGATGATCCAGTACACCATCGATCGGTACGGCAAGGATCACGTGGCCCAGATCGTGACCTTCGGGCGCATGAAGTCGCGGGCCGCCGTCCGGGATGTGGGCCGCGTTCTGGGCGTTGATCTGGGGGATGTCGACCGCATGGCCCGCTTGGTTCCGTCCGGTCCGGGCGCGGCCAAGCTAAAGGAGCTGATCGACCCGCAGCACGAAGCCCACGATCCGGACGTGGCGGCGGCCGCCCAGAGCGAGCCGCTGGCCGAGTTGATGCATGTCGCACCGGAACTGGAGGGGGTCGCGCGCACCGAGAGCATCCACGCGGCGGCGGTGATCATGTCCGAGCAGGAGCTGTGGCGCTACACCCCGCTGAAGCGCGGTCGCAACACCATCTCGGAGTACGTGACGCAGTACGAGTTTCCGGTCCTGGAATCGATAGGCCTCCTGAAGGTCGACTTTCTCGGCCTCAGCACCTTGACCGTGATGCGGGAGGCCTGCCGGCTGATCAAGGAGTATCACGGGGAAGAGTGGGACATCGACACCATTCCCTATGAAGGGGAAGGCACGGAACAGGCCTTTGAATTGCTGTCCAGCGGCGAAACCGCGGGGGTGTTCCAGGTTGAATCGGAGGGGTTCCAGGACACGCTGCGATCCATGCGGCCGACCCAGTACGTGCACATCATCGCGGCCCTGTCACTCTATCGGCCCGGCCCGATGGACTACATCGACCTGTACAACCGTCGGATGCACGGAGAGGTTTCGGTGGAGTACAAGCATCCCCAGCTGGAACCGATTCTGGCCGAAACCTACGGCATCATCGTCTATCAGGAACAAATCATCCGGATTATTCAGGAGTTGGCGAACTACACGGCCGCCGAGGCCGATTTGGTGCGGATTGCCATTAGCAAGAAGGAGCGCAAGAAGATCGACGAGTCCCGGGCAGGTTTCATCACGGGATGCGCCGCCAACGGCATCGGCGAGAAGATCGCAGACGAAATCTGGCAGGACATCGAGTTGTTCGCCGGATACGGCTTCAACAAGAGCCACGCCGCCGACTACGCCAAGATCACAGTCCAGACCGCGTGGCTCAAGGCCAACTATCCTCAGGAATACATGCTGGCCATGCTGCTCGTGGAGCGGAACAAACCGGACAAGGTGACCCGCATCATCAGCGAGTGCCAGCGGATGGGGATTCAGGTGGCGGCTCCGGACATCAACCAAAGCAGCCACGAATTCACCATCGAGGTGCGGCCGCAACTTCGGGATGGCACAGGTTCCCCCACCGCGGCCCAGTCGAACTTCGCTTTTCCGGTGCCCGAGGGTTCCACCATTCGCTTCGGCCTGGCTGCCGTCAAGGGCATCTCCAGCGAGGGGGTGGCAGGCGAAGTCGTTGCTCCCAGGCCGCCGGACGGATTCGCCAGCCTGGACGAATTCTGCGAGGTGTGTGATCTCCACGCATTTTCCCGTCGTTCGGTCGAGACCCTGATTCAGGCCGGTGTCCTGGATCGCTGGGGGAACCGCAAGCAGCTGATGGACGCCTTGGATGCCATGATGGCACGGTCGAAAGTGGCCCACAGTGCCGGTTTGGAGGGGCAGAACAGCCTGTTTGGAGACGATGAAGAGGCGGTCAAGCCGCCGTCCGTGGTTCTGCCCGAGGCGGAACCGTCACCGGCGGAGATGGTTGAGTATCTGGGTGTTGAGAAGGAATTGCTGGGTGTGTCCTTGAGCAGCAGGCATCCCGTGACGGATTTGTACAACCGGCTTAAGGATCACTTCACCCTGGTCACGACCGCCAGGGCCACGGGCGATACGACGGTCAGGCAAAAAGCGCGGCCCATCAAGATTGTCGGCCTGGTTCGAGAGGTGCGCACCATCAGGACCAAGAAGGGCGATGCGATGGCATTCATCACGCTTGAGGATGCCCACGGCGAGTTGCCTTGTGTCGCCTTTCCGGATGCCTGGCGCCGCCTCGCACGCACCGTTGTGGAGGGCGTCCAGTTGCTGTGCGACGGCAAACTCAGCTACAACCAGGCGCGGGATGAACAGTCGCTCCATCTGGAGCAGGTGAGGACCTACTCGGACCTGGCGGACTATCAGTCCAAGGAACGGCCCGCCATCCAGCGATCACCGGTGTCGCCTGCCCCCGCCGGGCGGAGCGACGAACCACCGGACACTTCCGAACCGGCGGGGCGGCCGGCCGAGACGTTCGTTGTGGACGAAGCGCCATCCAAACCGGCCGGACACGTGTCGGAACCGGAACCCCGGCAAGAGATCGGCGAAGCGGATGAAGTTTCGTCTGAGCCGGAGCCGACTGCACGCGAAACCACGGCCACCGCGTCGCCGACGAAGGTGGACCATCACGAGCAGGCCGAGCCTCCCGCGGACATGCAGGCGGAGGCCGGCCGCGTGGCCCTTTATCTGCGGCTCGACGAGGGCAAGCCTGCGGGCGCACAGGTAGCCGCGGTGCAAAAACTCAACGACACGCTGAACGCGGCCCAAGGGTCGGACCGCTGGACGGTGGAGTTGATTGTCAACGTGAACGGGCTGTCAACCGGGTTCAGGTACCCCGAACCCATGCCGCTGGACCCCGAGAGCGGGGACCTGTCCGATCAACTGGAGGAACTGGGCGTGAAGCTGTGGGTCGAACCGAATCGGGATGTCAACCGAGTGTGACCCTCCGGGGTCCCAGGTCCCTACGCCGCCAACCCGATAGCCGCCCGGATCGTAGCCAGATCCCCGTAGGCTCGCTGCACCACCGTGCCCTGCTGTTGCAGGTTCTGGTCGACTTCCGGACCCACAACATCCGGACTGGCCAGAATGGTGACGCGTCGTGCATAGGCGGCTTCGTCCGCGCTGAAGCCGAACGTTGCGCCGATGGCCGTCAGTTCGCCGACCAACAGCGGCAGGTACACCTTGGTTGCGAAGTGTTCCCTGGGTCCGAACAGAATGTAGTGCTCCATGGTCTTGACCGGCAGGACGCCCGTGGCCTGCAACGGCACTGCCGGTTGGACGGGCGCAACGGGCTGGACCGGCGGCGTGGCCTGAACCGGCGGCGATTCGGGGGGTGAAGACGCCGCCGGGGCGGGAGGCACGGCGGGAGTCAACGGTTCGGCACTGGGAACCTGGGCCGGTGGCAGGTTGTTGTCCAAGGGTGGCACCGGACTCTCCGGGGGGTCGGCTGCCGGTGCCGCCGGCGCCGGTTCACTGGCCGCGGGAGCCTCCGGGACATCCAGGTCCAACTCGATTTCATTGCTGCCATCCAGTTCCATGACCTGCGACTCGACGACCAGGTCGCCACTGTCGGGATCGATCACCTGCAGCACGCAGTCGCCGGCCGGAATGGACTTGAACCGATAGGAACCGCTGCGGGGAATGGTTCCCTCGCCGAGGATTTCGTTGTCGGCCAGCAGCCTCAAGGTAAGCCCAACGCCGTTGGACACCAGGCCGTGGATGACGCTTTCCTCGGTTTCCTCGATGACTTCCTCGAACTCGACTTGGAAGGAGTGGTGGAAGAGCGTGTTGCCGCTGCGTGTGCCGTCCTCCAGCAATTCGTCCGGGTGGTTGGCCGTAAGACCTGATACGACTTCGCTGGGAGCGCCCAGCATCTGCACGTTGCAAACCTGCCAGGTGAACATGGCCACGTGGCCGATGGATTCGCGGCGGCTCCGGCGCAACTTGTATTCCTGACTGCCGTCTTCCCATTCGACCAGGAACAGGACCTCGTCGGACGTGCTGTCCGGATGGAAATGAGCCTGGACGAAGATATGGTGCCGCCCTTGGTTTTCCTCGGGGGACAAGTGTCGGACCTGCCGTACTTTCCAGTATCGGCCAGCCCCTTGGGGAAGCATCGAATCGATGGCCACACCGTAGTGCGAGGCCAGATTGACAGATGAAGGTTCCACTTGCATACCTGTGTTTTGTGCGGTCGCTGGTTCAGGGTTCGCCTGAAGCACCGAATCCGACGCAAGTTCCGGAGCCGAGGGCTGCCCCCGCTGCCGGCGGTCTGAGAAGAGATTTCTGAGGCTCATTCACCAGATCCTTTGAATGCTGCGCAGTTCGACGGGTTCATGCTCGCGGCGCAACCGGTGAGGAAGTCGAATCGTATCATAACGATTTGAATCCGGATTCTCCCTCCCATGGCCCGGGCTTCGGTTTTCCGCCCCACTTGCGGCACCAGTTCGAGGGTTGACAAGGACATGCCGGCATCCGCGGCCGGCCATGAAGTCGCTATTGGTGGCGTGTTGGCTGGCCGAGACCACCGAAGCCGTTACGAAGCACGAAGCGGGGTGCACAATGCCCGACGCCCTGCACATGTCCAAGCGGCTTGGCCGGTCTGGAGTACTGGTAGTGGTCGAGAGGCTGCGCGACTTGCATGGAGTACATGGACTGAAACGGAGCTGGAAGAACGGTCCGCTCGGCAGTGGCCCTTCCAGATGACGGACCTGCACGATCCCGCGTGGTGACCTACACTACGCAGTATGACCATCCGTACCCAAATCGAGTGGTTTCTGGCCGATGCCGCCGCCGGGGCGCCGTTAACCCGCCGCACCTACCGGACGGGCCTCAATCGGTTCCAGGAGTACCTGTTGGCGAACGACCTGGATCCGGAGGTCCAGGAACTGGAGGTCCTGCAGGCGAGTCTGGTGCTGGGTTGGGCCAGTTGGCTTACCGACGTGCAAGGCGTCAACCGGCGCACGCTGTTGACCTATCTGTCCGCGATCATGAGTTTCATCTCATGGCTGCAGGTTCGGGATCTCCAGCCCATTGCGAGCAGTGACTATGCCCGTTTGCAGGAGGGCATGCGCCGACTTCGGCGCAACCAGAAACCCCCTGAACTGGTCCCGCATCCGCCGGAAGACCCGGAACTGAACGAATTGCTGCTGGTGGCTCGACGGCTGCCGGCGACCAGTGCGGACCCGCGCGAGCGTCTGGCCGCGGCTCGCAATATCGCAATCCTGGAAACCCTCTTGTCAACAGGCATGCGGGTCGGCGAGCTGGTGGCGCTCCGAACACGCGCACTGGACGAGACGGACGGTTCCGCGTGGGTCACCGGCAAGAGGGGTCGCACGCGGAAGGTGTTCTTTGCCGCCTTTGCCTGGCAGTCAACCACAGAGTATCTGCGGCAGCGCCACAGCGCCGGTTTGACCTATCGCGGCCCGTTGGGCGACCAGCCGGTGTTTGCACGGCACGACCGCCGGGCGGGCACCGAGGTGCTTCCGGTGAGTACGGGAG
This sequence comes from Anaerolineales bacterium, assembly GCA_034428255.1. Classification (GTDB taxonomy): domain Bacteria; phylum Chloroflexota; class Anaerolineae; order Caldilineales; family Caldilineaceae; genus Bin34. The sequence goes on along the minus strand of DAOUIC010000333.1, from coordinate 1,374 downwards.
CGGTGCAGCGGATGTTCCGCAAACTTGCCCAGCGCGCCGGCCTGGACCTGAAAGACGTCACTCCGCACGCGCTGCGGCACTACTTCGGCACGCGGATGTACCGGGCCACTTCCGATCTGGCCGTGACCCAGACGGCCTTGGGGCATGCCAGTCCAGTAACCACCAGGATTTACGCGAAGTTGGCGGACAGCGCGGTAAAGGAAGCCCACCGCGAGGCCTTCGGGGACGGTCAGCCTCCAACGACAAGTCCCAGAAGCAATTCCGACAGGAGCCAGGAGCGGGACACGAGCTGATCCGTCTCGATGTGTTCGTGGTCGGCGTGGGCCCCGGCGCCGGGCACACCGAGACCGTCCAACGTCGGCACCCCCAGAGCTCCGGTCAAATTGCCGTCGCTGCCGCCGCCGGTGCGGCCCGCGACCAGTTCCATGTCCAGGCCCGACGCAATGGTCCGGGCCTTGGCAAAGACATCCTGGGTTGCGGTTTCCTCCAGGGGCGGGCGGGATCGGGCGCTGACCACATCGATGGATGTCCCTTGCAGCCGCGGGCGCAGATTTCGCAGTTGGGCCTCGGCATCTTGCAGATCCGCGTCCCGCCAGGCACGCACATCAATCTGAATGTCGGCATGGGGCGCCACCACGTTGGAACGCGTGCCGCCTTGGATGACTCCGGCGTTGACTGTCAGCCCTGTTTCCAGATTCGTCATGGCCTGGATGGCCAGGATTTGATGCGCGGCCTCCTCGATGGCGGAAACTCCCTTCTCGATTTCGATCCCGGCGTGGGCGGGAATGCCCTTGACATGGACGTCCATGTGCTGGCTGCCCTTGCGGGCGGTTTTGAGGACCCCACCGGGCAACGGTGCTTCAAGAACCAGTACACAGTCCACCTGGCGGGCCTCATCCTCGATGGGTTGTCGGGACGTGGCACTGCCGATTTCCTCGTCGGCCGTCGCCAGCAATACAACGTTCCGCCCCGGGTCGATGTCCAGCTCCCTGAAAGCCCTGAAAATGTGCGCCATCATGGCCAGGCTGCTCTTCATATCGAAGATGCCCGGCCCGTAGGCTCTGTCGTCCGGAGTCTCCCGAAACGGCATGCGTTCCAAGGTTCCCACGGGCCAGACCGTGTCGAAGTGCGTCAGCACCAGGATCGGCGGCAGAATCTCCCGCTGGGCCTGGAGTTCGCAGCGCAGGTGATTGCCGCCGTCGTCAACGGGGATGATCTCGGCCCGGTCGACAACCGGTGCGAACACGGAATGGAGGTGGTCCGCACACCGGTCCAGCCGGTCGATGTCGGTGCTGGGTGTTTCCATCTCCACCAGAGTCCGGATGGACTCCAACATGGCGGGTTGGGCGTGGCTGAAGTACCTGTGCAGGGCTT
>DAOUIC010000332.1:0-9279 GCA_034428255.1 Anaerolineales bacterium | reverse complement strand
GAACTGAAACTTGTCGTAGTAGCCAAACCAGTGGTGCCTGGGACCGTGGGTGATTTGCCGAATCGGAACGCTGACAGTGGACATGGCGAAACTCTTCTCTTCTAACTGGGCCCAGTCCTGTGAAGAACCCTGTGGTCTTGGCAGCTGCGACCGGACTACGCGGCGCCGTCGGTTGATTCGGCCTGCCGGACCACGGCGTAGGAGCCGCCCCGGGCCTTGACCTCCAGCAAATCACCGGGCGCGGTCTGGTCCGGGCGAGTCACCAGCACGCCCTTCCGGTTCCGCACGATGCTGAAACCCCTGGTCAGGACCGCTTCGGGATCCAGGGCCCGCAGGGAAGCCTGCAACCCGCCGAGTCTGGCCCGGGACTGGTCGAGGCGGAGTTTCAGCCTGCCCTGCAACGCCTCGGTTGCATAGTCCAACTGCTGCATCCTCTGTTCCCAAATCCGGCGCGGATGCCGTTGCTCCGTCCGGTGCTGCAGGGCATCCAGCCGCGTGCGTTGCCGCGCAAGCAGGTCGTCCATGCGCCCGGTCAGCCGCAGTGCCTGTGCGTCCACCAGTTCCCCCACCTCGACCCGATCCGGCACCGCCGCCTCCGCCGCCGCGGTGGGGGTGGAGGCGCGCAGATCCGCCACATAGTCCACCAGCGTGGTATCGGGCTCATGGCCCACGCCCGTGATGATGGGCAACGGACACTGGTGCATGGCCGAGACGATGCGTTCATCGTTGAAGGCCCACAGATCCGTCATCGATCCGCCCCCGCGCACCAGCAGGACCGTGTCGAGCGGCGTACCCGCGGTGTGGCAGTGCAACGCCTGTGCCAGAGCTGCGGCCAATTCGTCCGGTGCCTCCCGCCCCTGCACCAAGGAAGGGAACAGCACGATCTCCACGGCCGGCCAGCGGTTCTGCAGGGTGCGCAGCACGTCGCGGAGCGCGGCACCGGAGGCACTGGTCACCACGCCCAGCCGCCGCGGAAACCTGGCAATGGGCTGTTTGAGTTCATCGGCGAACCAGCCGCGGGCCGCAAACTCCTGCTTGCGCCGCTCATACTCCTCGTAGATCCGGCCAACCCCTTGCTTGGCCATCCGGCTGGCGATCAGCTGGTATCCCCCGCGCGGCGCATAGACCTCGACGCCGCCCTGGACCACCACCGCGTCCCCGGCCTCGGGCCGGAAGTCCAATCGGCGTGCGTTGGACCTCCACATCACACAATTCAGTACGGCGTTGTCGTCCTTGAGACTGAAATAGGCGTGGCCGCTGGCCGCCTGCCTGTAGTCGCCGAGCTCGCCGGCAACCGATGCGTATTGCAGCACGTCGTCCGATTCGAGGAGCTCCTTGATCAACTGCGTGATCCTGGTCACGCTCAACGCGTTCGCGGGCTGTGTCATGAATATCTGAAGCGGACCAAATTGAAACGGATACGGCTCGTGCGTCGGATACTGTACTGTACTTCAACCGCCCGGCTGGCAGCCTGCGATCCGCGGACGGCATGCCACCCGGCAACTTCGAATGCCCATGTCCACACCCACCCCTTCCCGGTCCACCACACACCTGGTGCACGACACGTTTTCGGCGGTCGCGGAACAGTATGCCGTCAGCACGGTGCACGCCCAAGGCGAGGACCTGCCGGTCATGCAGCGACTGGCGGCCCTGACCGGAACCGAGCACGTACTGGACGCCGGCTGTGGTCCCGGTCCGGTTTCCTTGTTGCTGGCACCGGCGGCCGCCCGGGTGACAGCGGTCGACCTGTCGGAACCGATGCTGGACAGGGCCCGGCGCACCGCCGCGGAACGTTCGCTGACCAACATCGAGTTCCATCGCGGCAACCTGGCCGACCTGTCGTGGCCGGATGCGTCGTTCGACCTCATCGTCTCCCGCTACGCGGCCCATCATTGGCCGGACCCACAGGCCGTGGTAACCGAGTTGGCCCGGCTGCTGTCGCCCAGCGGCCGGCTACTGTTGGTTGACGTGATGGCGGATCCCAATCCGCTGCTGGACACCTTTCTCAACGCCCTCGAAATCCTGCGCGATCCTTCGCATGTGCGGGATCATTCACAGGCCCAGTGGCAAGCCATCTGCCAAGAGGCGGGCTTGGCCGCCGTACCGGAGTTCGCTTGGAACCTGAGGCTGGAGTTCGACCCGTGGGTTGCGCGCATCCAAACCCCGAAACCCCGTGTCGCGGCCCTGCGGGAACTGCTGGACGGAGCCAGTGCCGAGGTCAGACAGGCATTTCGCATCGAGGACGATCACTCGTTCACGGTCCCGGGCGCGATCCTGTCCGCCCGGCCCGTATAGCCCCCAAGACTATTCGTTCCGACAAAGTCCTGGTCAGAAAAAATCGAGGCCGACGGAATGCCCGGAAGACATCGGATTCCGCGGCAACTGTCCAGCCAAGAAATAGTTTCAGACTCCAAGGTATCTTCCGGGGCAGCATTTTCTTCAGAGATGGAGCTGCTTGATGGTCAACGCAGTGTTGCGGCGATTTCCCAAAAGATTGCCTGTGCCGACCAATTTAACCTCGACTCCAAGCCAATTGGAGGCAGTCGCCTGGCCGCCTTGTCAAGCAAGGCGAATGGTGCTACAGTCAGGTTGCCGGAAGCAGATCCCCTACACGACGTTTCGCTTCGATTGGCTGCTTCTGCGTAACCTCGCGAGAAGGAGGCCGTTATGTCACGAGTGTCTGTTAAGGGGTTAACCCTGCCCGCCATCCTTGCCTTGATACTGCTGGCGGCTGCGGTGAGTGGCTGTGTCGCCATCCCTGAGAGTCAACCCACCGAGGTTGAGGACGTTGGACCCGAACCGGTTACGGTTGTGTATTGGGGTCACAACTTCACCCCCAGGGTCGAACTGGATGAAAAGTACATCGCTGAATTCATGGAGTTGAACCCCCATATCACGGTCGAATACGAGGCCATCCCGACCGACTTCGACCAGAAGCTGCGGACCGCGCTCGCTGCGGGCACGGGGCCGGATCTCTTTGCCCAATGGAACGGGGACATCGGCACCTTCTACGCCCAGGGTGCAATCGCGCCCGTGGCTTTTGAAGCGATTGGCTACGACTCGCAACAAGCCTTCATGGACTTGTATGTAGCCCCGGAAAACACGCTGCAGGGAGCCATGTTCGACGGGAAACTATACGGGATTCCCAATGAACTGAGCATCTACGGCTGCTACGTCAACAACCGCCTCTTCGAAGAAGAGGGTTTGGACCCGGACACCGACTTTCCCGCCACCTGGGAAGAGATGCTGGTGGTTGCGGAGAAGCTGACCAAGCGGGATGACGAAGGTCGCCTCGTGCAACGCGGTTTCGACTTCAGCTGGAGCAACTCCGTCTGGATGTTCCTGGAGTACGGGGCCATGGTACGCCAGTTGGGTGGCTCCGAACTGAACCTCTTGACCCCGGAGGCCGAAAAGGCCATGCAGTACTGGGTCGACTGGGAAGCCAATGGGCTGGGTGGTCCGGCCTATTTCGAAGGCCAGATGAGCGGATTCATAGCGGAGGAACTGGCCATAGAGTGTGACATGGGTTCATGGGCCCGGCCCGGGGTGTTGGAAGCCGGCATCGACTACACGGTCAAGTCTGTACCCATCTGGGAAAACGCGGTCAACCAGAATCACTTTGACATCTACGCCTATTTCCATATGGTGAACTCCCGTTCCGAGCCCGCGGTTCAGGAAGCGGCCTGGCAGTTGGCGGAGTACCTCGATTCCCATCCGGCCGATTATTTGGCCCACACAGGCCTGCTGCAGGCCCGGGTCGAGGTGGTCGAATCGGAGACTTTCCAGAACATTCCGTTCCTGGATGTCTTCCTGGATCAGATGACCACGAGCATGTACTCCCCCCGCATTGCCCGCTTCACGGAAGTGGCGGATGTCCTGGCCCGCGTGCGCGATCGAATCATCGTGGAGGGCATGGACCTGAAGGAATCCATGGCCATTGGCCAAGAGGAGATTGACGCCATCTTGTCCGAGACGAGATAGGCCCTGCCGCGCAGCTAGAAACCAAGGGGGACAGGTCGGCCGCAAGTCGTGCCTGTCCCCTGTCCCCTCCTCGAGACAGCAGGCCCTGGGCCGTCCGGGTCGGACAAAGGTTGTATTGACGCCGATGCGCTCCTGGATTCAGCGGGAATTCCTGTACCGGCGCCGCGTGTACGGAGTCCTCTTCGTGGCGCCGGCCATGCTCTTTTTCCTTGTCTTTAGCCTTTATCCCACGCTCAACGGGTTCTATCTCAGCCTAACCGAATACACCCTGCTCAAGCCTCCGGTTTTCGTTGGCTTCGAGAACTACACCAAGCTCGCCGGCAACGACCAGTTCCAGAACGGGGTGAAGGTAACCCTGTGGTTCCTGTTGGGCACGACCGTGCCCAAGTGGATTCTTTCGCTGGCGCTGGCCATGCTCTTCCTTGCCCCGTTCCGGGGCCGGGAGTTTTTCAAGACCCTGTACTTCACCCCCACCCTGCTGTCGGCCGTGGTCGTTTCCCTGGTTTGGAAGCTGCTCTTGGATCCCAACGGCGTGATCAGCGCGCTGGCAAGGCCCATAACCCGGGATCCGGACACCCTGTGGCTGTCGGACCGCATTCTGACACCGATCTCCCTGATCTTCGTGGATGACTGGGCGGGCATCCCGTTCTTCATGATCATCTGGATCGCGGGGCTGGTCGGGATTCCCCGCGTCTTCTACGAGGCCGCCCTGATCGACGGCACCACCCGCTGGCAGGCCTTTCTGCATGTCACGCTGCCACTCCTGCGCCCCACGATTCTGTTTGTCGTAGTGATTTCAACCATCAACTCCTTCCAGTCCTTTGCCCTGCAATATGTGATGACGCGCGGCGGGCCGAGCGACTTGACCACCACGATCGCCCTGCTCGTCTACAACTACGGCTTCAATTACTTCCGCATGGGCCAGGCGGCCGCCATGTCGGTCTTCATGTTCTTCGTCATAATCCTGATTACCCTGGTCTACATTCGAAGTGTCCGGGCGGAGGAAACCAGCTACACGTGACAGCGATGCCCTGCTCCGTTCCGGGTCGCGACCGGCAACGGGGATGCGGCGGGATATCGTGGAACGAGACTGCAATTGACCATGGCCTCCCCTGATCGCTATTCCGAATATGCGCCCGCGGCCTACACCGGCACCCGCGGCATCTTCAGTGCGCATTTCCGCCAGAAGGCCAACGGCGCGGCCCTCTACGCGGCCATGTGTCTGGGGCTGTTGTTCTTCTGTGTGCCCCTTTACTACATGTTCACCACCAGCTTCAAGGCCGAGCCCGAAGTCTTTGCCATGCCGGTGCACTGGATTCCGCGTTCGTTCCTGCCACAGAACTACGTGGACGCTTTTCTGGCGGCACCGTTCCCGCGCTATTTCTGGAACAGCCTGCTGGTGGCCGTGATTGTGGTGGGGAGCACGGTGCTGTTCAGCGCCCTGGCCGGATACGGATTCGCCAAATTCGATTTCCCGGGGCGCCGCCTCGCCTTCCTCTTCATCCTGAGCACCATGATGATCCCCTTTCAGGTGCTCCTGATTCCATTGTTTGTGGTGGTGCACCAACTGGGCTGGACGAACTCCTACGCCGGCCTGATTATTCCGGGAGCGCTGAGTGCCTTCGGTGTGTTTCTCATGCGACAGGCCTGTCTCACGCTGCCGGACGAATTGATGGATGCGGCCCGCATCGACGGTGCGCGGGAAGTGGGCATCTTCATCCGCATTGTGCTGCCCCTGCTGAAACCAGCCATCGCCACATTGGCCATCCTGACCTTTCTGGGCAGCTGGAACAACTTTCTGTGGCCCCTGATTGTGGTAACCAAGGATGAGCTCTTCACCCTGCCGGTCGGCATGACCGTATTCCAGCAGCCCATGCAGGCCCCCTACTGGACCTACATCATGGCCGTCTCCACGGTGGCCACGCTGCCTGTCGTTATTGTGTTTCTGTTGCTGCAGCGATACTTCATCGAGGGTGTCGTGGTGTCAGGCCTGAAGGGGTGAAGTCCCAGGACAAGGAGCAATCGGCATGGCAACTTTGAAGGCGGGATTCGGGCGCGCGGACATCACTCCCCACAAGGGTGGGCGGCTGGTGGGGTATGGCGGCCGGGATGAAGGCAACACCGGAGCCAACGATCCACTGTTGGCACGGGCCCTGGTGATCGAGGCAGGACAGGAGCGCTACGCCCTGCTCTCGCTGGAACTCTGCTATGTCAACGATGAAACGGTCACATCCATCCGGCAAGCACTGGGCCAGCGCTTTGATTTGGTGGCGGAGCATGTGCACATGGCCACCACGCACACCCATGGGGGACCGGATGACCGCATGTCGGACAACTGGGATCGCCCCTTGGCCGAAATCGTAGGGGATGCCGTGGGCGCTGCGCTCGCGTCCCTGCAGCCCTGCCGCCTGGGCAGCGGCTCCGGCTTTCTCTATGGCTATTCCATCAATCGGCGCTGGCTGGATCGCCCGGTGGATCCCGCTGTGGCCGTGATCCGCGTAGATGACGCCCGGGGCCGTCCGCTGGGGGTCATTGCCAACTACGCCTGCCATGCCGTCGTCATGGGCTATGACAACCTGAGGGTCACGGGGGACTGGCCGGGCTATGCCGCGCGCTACATTGAAGAGGACTTGGGGCCGGGGACGACGTGTCTTTTCTTTCAAGGCGGTGCGGGTGACATCAATCCGCTGGTCGAGGGCGTGCGCCAACAACTGCAGGGGGAGCGCACTGTACGCGCCATTGGCGAGGTTAGTACCTACTACGGCTCCGCGGACGACGCGGATGCATACAACGTGGGAGACAGGGGTGGCGGGACGTTTCAGGAGTGCGAGGAACTGGGCCGAGCCTTTCGGGACGAGGTCCTCCGTGTGTCGCGACGCATTGCGACCACCGGATCACCCGGACCCGTCTGGGCGGAAAGCCTGCGCGTCGATGCCCTCAAGGGATCGGACGAGCCCGTACCTGTCAAGGCCTACACGCCCCACCAGCAGCTTCTGGCTGAGCGGCCGATGGAAGGGGAGAGATTCAGATCGGTCGAGATCGCCCTGCTGGGAATCGGCGATGCCGTTCTCATTACAGAGCCGGGCGAAGTCTTCAGCGAAACGGCGGTGCGTTTTCGCGCCGGTGCCCAGCTCATGGGTTACCGAACCGTGATGCTCGTCAGCTATGCCAACGACTGGCTGCTCTACCTGCCGGAATTCGACGCGTTTGACGAGGGCGGATACGAGCCCGGATGGGCGGTGGCGCTGCAAATCTCGCGTCGCTTTCAGGAACGCGTGTGGGACGTGATCGAACCAAGGCTGAGAAGTCGCGCCCCATAGCGGTCCGCGGTCTTCCCTCTCGGCATGAAGCCACGGATCATGCCCGAGCCCTGACTTGAGCCGTTGGGCGCATCCGCACCCCATGGGAACGCGGAATCCCGGTTTTGGCCGGCGAATTGCGGTGCGGTCCTGGACGCACTCAACACGAAGGGGGGCTGTGCCCCCCTTCGTGCCTGAATCAACCAGAGACGAATGTTTCCGGTTGTTCCTACTCGTCGATGTACCACTCCTCCATGGAGTGCATGAACACGATGCCCATCTCTTCCACACGGCCCTTGGGCACGTTCTTGATGCGGGCCGAAGTGCTGGTGGGATAGTAGGAAAATTCGACCGGATTGAATGTCCAGTAGTTATCCCGTTGATTGACGAATATCTCTTCCAAAATGTCCTTGTTCTCCTGGGAACCCAGCGGAGCTCTCAAAAACCGGTTGTGCAAGTCATAAATCTCTTTGACTTCGTCCGGGGGCTCTTCGCCGATTTCCCCACGCGAATTCATGTACTGGACCCAGGCCCGGCCCCATCTGTCGGGTAGATAATCAAACCAGCCGACGCTGGGCCACATGTCCATGACATTCCATATGGCCGTGCCCTGCAGGTCATTGGCCATGTACTTCTGATTAATCAAGCTCCATTCGCCTGCCTTGACATCAGTGTCAATGCCCACTGCTTTCCAGTATTCGGCGATCAGTTCCGTCATGGGCACGTGATCCTGGGACAGCGGTCCCGGTTCGAAAATGATTTGGAACGGGTCACCGTCCGGGTCCAGCCGAAAACCGTTGGCGTCCCGCTCGGACATGCCCATTTCGTCCAGGATCTGATTGGCCTTTTCGATGTTGAATTCCGGATGGTTGGTGTGGACGGGCAAATGTCCGAATTCTCCCAGGTAGAAGGTATCGATGATCTCCTGCTTGTTGATCGCCAGCGTCATGGCCTGGCGGAAGCGGACATCGTTGGTAACCTTGCGCCAGGCGGGATCCGGGTAGGTGAGATTGAGCATGAAATTGATCGGCGTACGGTGCATGCGCGGAATGATGACGTTGAGTACGCCGTCGGTTTCGGCCTGCTTGAGCAGCGGCAGATTGTTGAGTGAACTCCGCTCGCCCAGGTAGTCAACTTCGCCACTCAGAATCTGCAGGACCGTGGACTCGCGATCCTGCATCAGCAACATCTGGACCTGGTCAATGTAGGGCAACTGATTGCCGGCCCTGTCCACCTTGAAGTAATAGGGATTTCGATCAAAGGTCCAGGAACCCCCACCGAATTCCGTCAACACCCAAGGGGTCAGGACTGGATGGCCGAAACCCGCTTCGCCGACGGCACGCCAAAGATTGCCCGGCATCTGTTTGGCATTGAAGAGGTTGTACCACTGCCCTTCCTCTATGCCTTCCTCATCCAGTTTGGCTGCCAATTCATCGGCATCGGCGTAATCCGCGTGGAATTGCTCCAAGTAGTGGCGTGGTTTCAGGAAATCCTGGTAACCGCGCCAACTGGCTACAGCCAACGCGGCCGGGAAACTGCCATACCGCCCGTCGAAAGCAACGGTATAGGTGTAGTCATCCAGGATTTCGATCGTGGCGAATCCCGCCTCACGGTCCTGAGCCGTGTGGAGAAACGTCGGTTTGGAGGGTGTGATTTCGTCATGGAGCATCACATCGTTCACGGCGAAATCCACATCCGCGGTGGTCACGGGTACGCCATCCGACCACTTGAGGCCTTCCCTCATGTGGAACGTGAAGGAGTCATTGTCTTCATTGACTTCCCAATCCAACAGGACATTGCCAACAATGCCCATGTCGTAGTTGAAAGCGCCCGGGGCCCAAAGCAGATACTCGTTCGACCCAATATAGAAGTGGGGATCGCCGCCCGGACTATCCTGCGGCAGGCGCATGGTCCCACCGTACTGACCGACCTCGGTGTCGTAACTCACGGCCAACATGCGATTGGAAACCACGAACGGCTGGACGGGCAGGCGCTCCTC
>DAOUIC010000331.1:0-5946 GCA_034428255.1 Anaerolineales bacterium | reverse complement strand
CCTGTCAACTCGATCCACGGGTGCCGGCCCCAGGAGATGAACCTCATGCTTCGTCGACTTGCTGTATTGGCCTCGATCCTGCTTCTGGCCGCACTGCTGGCCGCCTGCGTATTGCCCGAGCCCTCCACCTACCCGGAGGAAATGCCGACGGAGGTGGAGGAACAGCCGACGCTGACCACTCCCGACATCGTCGAGGGCATGTTCAACGTGGCCTTTGTCTATGTGGGACCCATCGGCGACGGCGGCTGGACCTACGCCCACAACGATGGCCGCCTCTATCTTGAGGAGAACCTCGACAACGTCAACACGGCCTATCTGGAAAGTGTGCCCGAGGGCGCGGATGCCGAGCGCGTGATCCGTAGCCTGGCGCGCAAAGGCTTCGACCTGATCTATACAACCTCCTTCGGGTACATGGATCCGACCGCCACCGTGGCCGAGGAGTTTCCGGACCAGGCGTTCGTCCACGTTTCGGGCCTCAAGAAGAACGACCACAACTTCGCGAACCTCTTCGGCTCCATGGAATCGGCCAAGTACCTGGCCGGCATGGTCGCCGGCGCCAGGGCCGCCGAGGACGGCTCCAACCGGGTCGGCTACGTCGCTCCCTTCCCCATCCCGGAAATCGTCCGGTTGGGCAATGCCATGACGATGGGCATGCGCCGCACCTGCCCCGAGTGTGTGATGGACGTGCGCTGGATCTTCAGCTGGTTTGATCCGGAAGGCGAACGCGAAGCCGCGGTCTCCATGATCGATGCCGGCGCCACCGTGATCATTACCGGCGCCGACACCGCCATCCCCGTGCAGGTGGCCGGGGAAATGGGCTTCACGGGTGTGCCGGGCAACAGCGCCAATGCCTGCGATGCCGCGCCCGAGGCCTGCCTGGGTGTTCCCTACTGGAACTGGGGACCGACCTATGTCGAGATTGCCCAAGCCGTGATGGACGGCACCTTTGAGCCGGACGACTACTACCTCGGCGTCCCGGACGAGATAGTCGGATTCGCCGGCTTCATGGAAGGCGAAGTACCCCAGCCGGCCGTGCCCGACTGGGTCATTCCGGAAGTGGACGACGTCCTGCAGCAGATGCGCAACGGCGAGTTCACCCGTTTCGACATGTTCACGGGCCCCATCCATGACAATGCCGGCAACCTGGTGGTGCCGGAGGGCGAGTCCCTGACGCAGTCCGATCTGGAAGGGATCGACGACGAGCTGGGCGCCCTGTTGGGACGCCCCGGCTGCACCTACTGCATGGGCTGGCTGGCGGAAGGCTTCGTCGCCGACGCCCAGGTCCCGCAATAGCCTGAAACCACGGGCGGCGTCCCGGGACGCCGCCCGGTGCATGCCGGCGGAAGGCGCCTTCCGCCGGCACTGCCCAATGCCGCGCACATCCAAGCCCCGACCCCGCAGTCAACCCGGGCCGCATGCGGCGGCCGCTCCGCGATCGAACATGGTGGAGATGCGGGGCATCTCCAAACGGTTCCCGGGGGTCCTCGCCAACGACCGGGTGGATCTGGATGTGGCCTCCGGGTCAATTCACGCCCTGTTGGGGGAAAACGGGGCCGGCAAGTCAACGTTGATGCACATCCTGAGCGGCCTGTACCGGCCCGACTCGGGAACCATGAAGGTCGAGGACCAGACCGTCGCCTTCGGCTCCCCGCTGGACGCGATCCGGGCCGGCGTGGGGATGGTGCACCAGCACTTCATGCTGGTCGAAACCCAGACCGTCGCCGAAAACGTGGTCCTGGGCGACCGCCGGCTGGGCTTCCGCATGGATCCCTCGGCCATCCGCGACACCGTCGCCGGGCTGGGCCGCGAAAGTGGACTCGAGATCGATCCGGACGCCCTGATCTGGCAGCTGTCGGTCGGCGAGCGGCAAAGAGTGGAAATCGTCAAGATGCTCCACCGGGGCGCCCGTCTCCTGATCCTGGACGAACCCACGGCCGTGCTGACACCGCAGGAGGCGGACACCCTCTTTGATCGCATGCGCGGCATGGCCCGGGCCGGCCGCACCCTCCTGTTCATCAGCCACAAGCTGAATGAAGTGATGGAGTTGGCGGAAACCGTGACCGTCATGCGCCAAGGCCGGGTCGTGGACACCGTCCCCAAGGCTCAGGTCTCGCACCGCGAGCTGGTGCGCATGATGGTGGGCAGCCCGGTTCTCTTCGATGTCACCGTGCCATCGGTACAACAGGGACGCAAACTGCTGTCCCTGCGCAGCCTGAGGGTGGAGAACGATCGGGGCCAAACCGCCGTCGACAACCTGTCCCTGGATCTGCATCAGCGGGAAATCCTGGGTGTGGCGGGGGTGGCCGGCAACGGCCAGCGCGAACTGGCCGAGGCGATTACCGGTCTGCGCAAGCTCCAGGCTGGCACGATCGAGCTGGACGGGTTCGATGTGACCGGGTCCAATCAGCGGCGCATGATCGATCTGGGCATCTCCTGGGTACCGCAGGATCGACAGCACACCGGCACGGCACCCAATCTCTCCATCCAGGAGAATTTCGACCTCAAGCGCTACCGGTCGGCCCGCCGGGGGCCGTTCCTCGACCGGACGGGCCAGTCCAGTCGGGCCGCGGCGCTGTTGGCCAAGTACCGGGTGGCCGCGGCCGGCCGCCACCAACCCGTGCGCCTCCTCTCCGGCGGCAACCTGCAGAAGGTCATCCTGGCCCGGGAACTGTCCACCGAACTGCGGGTGCTGGTTGCGGAATCGCCGACCCGAGGCCTGGACGTAGGCGCCATCCAGACCGTCCACGAACTGTTGATGGAGCAGCGGAGCCGCGGCGTGGCCATCCTGCTTCTGTCCGAGGATTTGCAGGAGGTTCTCTCGCTGAGCGACCGGGTGGCCGTAATCCACAACGGCCGCATCATGGGCATCCTGCCGCGCGCTCGGGCCGAGGCCGACACCATCGGCATGCTGATGGCCGGCGTGGTGCCTGAGGATATGGCGACATGACCGGCGGCACCGTATCCGGGACCATGCCTGCCGGTCGGCCGCGGCTGAAGCTGGAAACACGCGATCAGCCGGGCCTGCTGACACACTTGGCCGTGTCGCTGCTGCTGTTGGTGGTGGCCCTGCTCCTGGCCGGGGTCGTGATGACGGTGGTCGGCGGCAACCCGTTGGATGTCTACCGCAGCATGTTCGGGGCCGGCTTCGGAAGCAAGTGGGGCCTGAACGACACCCTGGTCAAGATGGTGCCCCTGACCTTGGCCAGCCTGGGAGTGGCGCTCGCCTTCCGCATGAAGATGTGGAACATCGGGGCCGAGGGCCAACTCCTGATGGGTGCCCTGGCCGCTTCCGGCATCGCGTTGTTTGCCGTGCCACCCGACATGCCCCAGTGGCTGGCACTGGCGTTGATGGCAGCGGCCGGAGCTGCGGGTGGTGCCGTCTGGGGCGTCGTGCCCGGCTGGCTGCGCGCCCAGTTCGGGGTCAACGAAATCATCTCCACCCTGATGCTGAACTACGTTGCCCTGTCAATCGTGCAGTTCTTCGTCTACGGGCCCTGGGGCGAACGCGGCTTCGGCCTGACGCCGATGTTCGAGCGCAACACATGGCTGCCCCGGTTGACCGAATACGCCGACCAGTGGTCCGCCCTGCGCGGCCTGACGCTCCATGTGGGCATCCTGGCCGTGCCGGTGGCAATCGTGTTCCTTGCGATCCTGCTGAACCGGACCAAGTTCGGCTTCGAAATCGCCATGGTGGGCGACAACCCGGACGCGGCCCGGTACGCGGGTGTGCGCCTGCGCCGCACGATGATCATCGTGATGGCCCTGAGCGGCGCCCTGGCCGGCCTGGCCGGCATGAACGAGGTGTCCGGCGTGGTCCACCGGCTGCTGGAGCACATCTCGCCCGGCTACGGGTACACCGCCATCATCGTGGCCTGGCTGGGTCGCTTCAACCCGTTGGCGGTGGCCGTCGTCGCCTTCCTCTTCGGCGGCCTGATCGTGGGGGCGGACGAAATTCAGTCGGCCGGCATCTCCTCGCTGCTGCAGGGCGTGATTCTCTTTGTGATGGTGAGCGGCAATCTGCTGATCCGGTACCGGATCCGCCTGCGGGCACCGGAGACGCCGGCATGATCGCCTTCCTTACGGCCGTACTGGCGTCCGGGGTGCGCACCGGCACCTCCGTACTGTTCGCCACGCTGGGCGAACTCTTCACCGAACGGGCCGGCGTCCTCAACCTGGGAGTCGAGGGCATGATGCTGATGGGCGCCATGACGGGGTTCGGCGTCACCTGGCTGACCGGCAATCCCTGGCTGGGAATGCTGGCGGCGATGGTGGTCGGCGGCATGATGGCCCTGCTGCACGCCTTCGTGGCCCTGGTTCTGCGCGCGGAACAGGTGGTGTCCGGACTGGCCCTCACCTTCCTGGGCAGCGGCCTCAGTGCCGTGCTCGGTTCGCCCCTGGTCGAAGTGCGCCAGGTTGATCGCATCCCAACCTGGCCCGTGCCCTTCCTGTCCCAAATCCCGGTGCTCGGCCCCATTCTGTTCGACCACAACTTCCTCGTCTACATCGGCTTCCTGCTGGTTCCGCTCTGCTGGTTCTGGATTTACCGCACGCGGCAGGGCCTGGAACTGCGCGCCATCGGCGAGAACCCGGCCGCGGCCGATGTCCAGGGCATCAAGGTCATGCGGCAGCGCATCCTCTATGTCGCCTTCGGCGGAGTGCTGGCCGGCCTGGGCGGCGCCACGCTCTCCCTGGCCTTGACCCCGACCTGGGTCGAAGGCCTGATTTCGGGCCAGGGCTGGGTGGCCGTGGGCCTGGTCATCTTCGCCGGCTGGGATCCGATCCGGGCCATGTTCGGTTCCTATCTGTTCGGCGCCCTGCGACGCCTGCCGATCGACCTCCAGAACTTTGCCCGTTTCCGCGCCAATCCGTCCATCGGCTACTTCACCGGCATGCTCCCCTACCTGTTCACAATCGTGGCCTTGCTGACCGTGTCGATCGGCGACATCGGCCGCCGCTGGGGCGCTCCCGCCGCGCTGGGAAGGGCCTACGTGCGGGAAGACCGCGACGCCTGAACCGCCTGCGTCCGGTTCCCGCCGGCAAACCCGCCATGCCGACCGGATCCCGCATTCTGCGCATCCTGGTGGTCGCTCCCACCAGCTTCTTCAGCGACACGGGCTGCCACGTGCGCATCCTGGAGGAGGTGCGTATCCTCGAACGGCTCGGCCACCATGTGGAGATCGCCACCTACCGCAACGGAGGGCCGGCCAACCAACTGCGCATTCACCGCACCCTGCCCATCCCTTGGCGGCGCGGCTGGGAGGTCGGCTCCAGCCGGCACAAGGTGGCCTTCGATCTGCTGCTGGGCCTGACCGTCCTCCGGCTGCTGGCCACCCGCCGTTTCGACCTGATTCACGCCCACCTGCATGAAGGGGGCCTGATTGGCGCCATCGCCGGCCGACTGTTCCGCAAGCCGATGCTGCTGGACCTGCAGGGCAGCCTGACCGAGGAGATGATCGACCACGGCTTCCTGTCCCGCGGCAGCGGGTTCTTCCGGCCGCTGCTGGCGCTGGAAAAGTGGATTGTCGGTCAGGGTGACCGAGTGGTGGCAAGCACCGCGCATTTCAGCCGCCTCTGTGTGGAACGGTACGGATGCCCGCCGGAACGAATGGAGCAGCTGGGCGACTTCGTGGACACCGATGTGTTCCAGCCGGAACAGTTCCCGCCGACGGACAGGCATGCCCTGCGCAGGACACTGGGGCTGCCGGCCGCGGGCCCCCTCATCGTCTATCTGGGGCTGCTGGCTCCGTATCAGGGCACGGATCTGCTGCTGGAGGCCATGCCCCGGATCCTGGACCGGGAACCGGACGCCCACCTCCTGCTGATGGGCTATCCGTTCGTGGACCGCTACCGGGACAAGGCGAGGTCACTGGGCATTGGCCAAGCCGTCACACTGACCGGACGCATGCCCTACGCCGACGTGCCGCGCCATCTGGCCCTGGGCGATGT
>DAOUIC010000330.1:0-3196 GCA_034428255.1 Anaerolineales bacterium | reverse complement strand
TGGGATCATCCGCCCTTCGAACCCCGGTTGGCCGCCGACCGGGTGTCGGCCCGCGGGGCTTCGGACAGCAAGGGCAACATGTTTCCCACGATTGTGGCGCTGGAGGGCCTCCTGCAGTCCGAAGGTCGGCTTCCGGTCAACGTAAAGCTGTGCTACGAAGGCCAGGAGGAGATCGGAAGCCCTCAAATCAGCGATTTTCTGGCACGCCACAAGGAGAAGTTTGCCTGTGACGTCGCAGTCAGTTCCGACGGGGGTCAGTTTGACGCGGATCAGCCGTCGTTGACGGTGGCCCTGCGCGGTATATGTGCGGTGCAGGTGGATGTCACCGGCCCCTCCCGCGATCTGCACTCCGGCAGCTATGGCGGTGCCGTTTGCAACCCCATCCACGAGTTGGCCGCCATGCTGGCGGGACTCCACGACAGGGACGGTTCCGTGGCGGTGCCGGGGTTCTACGATCGGGTTCGCGAAGCCACGGCGGAGGAACGGGCGCAAACGGCCGCGGTGCCGTTCAGCGAAGAGGAGTTTCTGACCGAAACCGGAGCTCCCGCCGTCTTCGGTGCACCGGGCTACACCACGCGCGAGCGCATCTGGCACCGCCCCACTCTGGAGATCAACGGTGTCTGGGGCGGCTACCAGGAGGCTGGCATCAAGACCGTCCTGCCCAGTCGGGCCGGAGCGAAAATCACCTGTCGCCTTGTCGCGGATCAGGATCCAGAGGAGATTCGGACGCTGCTAATCGACCATTTGACCACCGCAGCCCCGGAAGGGGTGGCGGTGGAGGTGCAACGGTTGTCCATGGATGGCAAGCCGTACGAAATCCCTTCCGGCAACCGTTTCAACCGCATTGCCGCCGAAGTGCTCACCGAGGAATACGGCAAGGTCCCGGTGTACCTGCGCGCCGGCGGCAGTATTCCCATTACCGGATGCTTCCGGGATCATCTGGGCGTGCATACCGTCAACTTCGGATTTGGCCTGAAGGATGAACTGGCCCATTCGCCCAACGAATTTTACCGTCTGTCCAGCTTCCGCCGCAGCCAGCGCCTGTATGCACAGCTGCTGCGGCGCATGGCAGTTCAGTAGACTTCGGTTCGGGTGCTGTCACGGCACCCGGTTCGAATGGGCGCCGGTCAGCGGAAGCGGCTTTCGCTGAACCACATGTCCGGGTTGGAACCAAGGTGGGACCGGATCGGATCGGTTATCCGCGCGAGACGGGCCTGGGTTTGCCGGGAGAGGGTTACGTCGAGCACCGGCAGGTTCCGAGTCAGCTCGGACGGATTGCGCGCACCCACCAGGACCGACGCGACGCCTGCCTGCTGTCGCACCCAGGCCAGTGACAACAAGGCCATGGAAAGACCTTCCGCGGATGCCACATCCCTGATTTGGTCGAGCACGGTGAAAACCAGGTCTTCGCACCCGGGGTCGCGGTGTTGGGCCAGGGGACGGGAGCAGGAATACAGGCGGGTGCGGGACAAGCCGTCCGGAACCTCGTCCGCACTGGCATAGCGGCCGGTCAGCAACCCCTGCATCAACGGACTGTAGCAAATCAGACCGGCACTCCTCTGTCGGCACAGCGGAAGGATTTCGGCTTCCACCACGCGCCAGAGCAGGCTGTAGGGCAATTGATTGGACGGAATCGAGGCGAAGCCTGATATCTCGCCGAAATCCTGCACTCCGTAGTTGCAGACTGAAAAATGGCGGATCCAGCCCAGCGACTTGAGTTCCTGAAGCGCGGCCACCGTATCGGCGGCCGGAACGTCATGGCCGGGCCAGTGAATCTGGTACAGGTCGATGTAGTCGGTCCGCAGGTTGCGCAGGGACTCCCGGCAGACGGCCCGGATTCGATCCGGCCGGGTTTGCGAGCCACCCAGCTTGGTTGCCACCACCGCCTCGTGTCGGCGGCCCAGGAGGGCTTCGCCCAACACGCGTTCCGATTCGCCGGCCTCGTAGGCCGGGGCCGTATCGAAGAAGTTGATGCCCGCGTCCAGTGCGGCATGGACCGTGTTGATCGAGTCGCCCCTGTCCTGGAATCCCCACACCTCGCCTCCGGCAAACGGCCAGCAGCCGAGGGCGATTGAGGACACCGACAAGTCCGTGCTGCCCAGTTGTACGTAGTCCATGGCGGGTCGGTCCTGTTCCTGGTGAAGGGTGTCGCCGATGCGGACAACCGGGACCGGTACCCGGTCCGTCCGTCGCCGGCACTATGGAATCCGAGTGAACCGCGCCCTGTGCTGTTTTGCCGGCAGCTAGGTGTCCAAGGACAGGGTTTCCACGGACTTGACGTTTTTCAGCGATGAAATCGCTCTGTCGGCGATGTTTCTGATGCGGGTCGTGTTGTAGCTCGTGGGTGACAGCGGGTGCCGGAAGCCGGGGTCCCGGTTGAGCATGTCGGCAACTTCGCTTGGTGCGCGGGGCGCCATGCCTTCGGTTCCCTCCAGCAGATTTAAGATCTTGGTTGTCAGCTCGGTGGGTTGTTCCGATGCAGGCGAGTCCCCCGATGCCTTGCGCGAAGCCGCGTCCTTCCGAATTGACTCCACGTAGGAACCAGTGAACTGCCTGGACGGCAGCAGCGCCAGCATGGCCGGATTGTGGTTGAACATCGCGGCGATTTCGCTGGTCTTGCGGGGTTCCTCGCCGTCAAGGCCGTACAGCAGCCGCATCACCGTCCGGTCGGGTTCCGGCAGCTTGTCCACCTGTTCGTCAATGTTGCCGATGACTTCCTGTTTCAGGGCCTCGCCTTCGGGGGACTCCGTCCGGTCGTCCGACAGGAGTTCGTGCTGATCCCTTTCCTCGTCGTCGACGAATGCGTCCAGGCTGGACGGGGACTGTCGTCCGTACGTTTGAAGTTCCTTGACGTTTTCTTCGATCCTTCTCAGGTGTTCCCGGTCCGTGGCCGAGGCCTGTTCCCCGTTGCCCCGGAGTCTGGCCACAACATCTTCCATGCCGGAGTCCGCCGCCAGCAACCGGAGGGCTACCTCGCGCACGGTGGGTTCTCGCCCCAGCTGATTCTGCAGTCCCTCGGCCGCGACGCGGAAGTGGCGGATCTCGGCGCGCTTGTGCACGGGCAGGCGAATGGTTCGGTCCTGGTTGGCGATAGCCTGCTGGACAGCCTGCCGGATCCAGTAGACCGCATAGGTGGACAGGACTGTCGTGCGGTTCAGGTCGAACTTTGCAATGGCCTTGAGGAAGCCCAGATTGC
>DAOUIC010000329.1:0-7695 GCA_034428255.1 Anaerolineales bacterium | reverse complement strand
ACAACCCCCGCCGCCATCAGCCCCGTCAGGGAATCGAGTCGATCGGACACCGCCAGCGCGATCCCGGGTGCGCTTTCCGGCACCGCATCGTCGGCCTGCCTGGGCAGGTGGTGTTCCCGGATGGCGGTGCATACCGCATCCGGTTCGCCCGATGCACGGGCGTAGATCTCGCCCATGGTCCCCTGCAGGCTCGTCATTTCGATCACCATGCTGGTGACCAGATCGCTCTTGCACAGGCCTGCCGCCCGTTCGGCATGGCACAACGCTTCCGCGTCAAGCTCCAGCAGCCGGCCGATGTCCAGTACCAGCCCCTGCAGCCGCTCCACCTTCTCCAGCATGGAACCGAGGCGGGCGTGGAACACAAGGGAACCGAGCCGGGGGGTTCGTTCCGCCAGCGGCGTGGCCAAGTCCCTCTCCACGAAGAAGGCGGCATCGCTGAACCGGGCATTGATGACACTTTCGTTGCCCATCCGCACCAAGTCCGGATCCTTGAGCGAAACGCCGTTCGCCACGGTCACGAACCTGGGCAGCAACGTGTCGGGCCGGTCGGCGGCATACAGCGGGAAATACCGCTGGTGCTTGCGCATCACGGTAATCAGGACGGGCACCGGCAGGTCCAGGAATTCCTCCGGAAATTCCCCCGAGACGGCCTGCGGCGCCTCCACCAGGTCCGTCACCTCGTCCAGCAGGTCGTCGTCCGTCTCCAGGCGGCCGCCGCAGGCCGCGGCCGCGGCCTGTACCTGGCGCAGCACCTCGGCGCGGCGTTGCTCCCGATCCAGCACAATCCCGCTGGCTGCCAGACAATCGTGCCAATCCTGCTGGCTGGCCGCGGGCTCCATGCGGACCGCACCCGGGGTTTCCGCATCCCCCAGTTCCTGCCAGCGCGGCGTCCGTGTTTCGGTGGCAGCAGTCAGCTCGCCCCAGGTAAACGGTATCGGGGAGTCGCCCAACAACGCCAGCAGCCACCGCACCGGGCGGATGAACTCCTTGCCGGATTCGTCCCACCGCATGGCGCGGCCCCAACCGAATCCGTCCAAAACGGCACCCAGGATGTCCGGCAGAACCTCGCCGGCCCGTTGGCCCGCCTCCGTGCGTACGGCATAGACATGATCGCCCCGGACTTCCAGTCCCGACACCGGCAGGCCCTGGCCGCGGGCAAAACCGATCGCCGCACGCGTGGGGGCACCGTCGGCATCGAAGGCGATCTTGACCGACGGACCGCGCCGTTCCGTGGTTTGGGATGCCTGGGCCGGAGCCAGATTCCGAACTTGGGCCACGAGCCTCCGTACGGTACCCGACACCTCCAGGGCTCCATGCTCCAGGCGCGCCGTCGCCAGCTGTTCGGCCAGCAGGGCTTCCAGCTGGGCAATGCCGGAAGGCACCGACGCGGCCGGCATCTCCTCCAACCCGATCTCGAAGAGCAGGTCGGCCGGTTCCTCCGGGAAGTTGGTTGCGACCCGGTTGGCCGCCTGGACGACGGCGCTCCCGTCCTCTCCGGGTGCCAGGAACGGGTACTCGTCCCGGAGTCGCTGTTCCACATACAGCTCGGCCACGCTGCGTGCCTGTCTGCGCATGCCGGCGAAGTACTGGGCCCGTTCCGTAACGCCGACGGCCCCCCGGCTGTCCAGCAGATTGAAGGTGTGGCTCTGCCGAATCACCCAGTCATGGGCCGGATGCACCAGGCCCTGCTCAAGGCACCGATCCGCCTCCGCCCGGTACAGGGCATTCATCTGGTGCAGCCGGTCGATGTCGGCGATGTCGAAGTTGTAGCGGCTGTGCTCAACCTCGTGCGTGCGGTACAGGTCCGCATAGCTGTGCCGGCCGTCCACGTCGATGCTCCAAACCTCGCGGCGGCCCTGGAGATACATGGTGATCCGCTCCAGCCCGTAGGTGATTTCCACGCTCACGGGATCCAGAACCTGGCCGCCGGCCTGCTGGAAATAGGTGAACTGGGTGATTTCCTGTCCGTCCAGCCACACCTCCCAGCCAAGGCCCCAGGCCCCCAGGGCCGGAGATTCCCAGTTGTCCTCGACAAATCGGATGTCGTGCCGGGACAAGTCGAGGCCCAGGGCCGCCAGGCTGGCCAGATACAGCTCCTGCGGATTGCCCGGATCGGGCTTCAGGATGACCTGGTACTGGGTATGCATCTGCATCCGGTTCGGATTCTCGGCATACCGGCCGTCGTCGGAGCGGAACGAGGGTTCCACATAGCCGACCCGCCACGGTTCGGGTCCCAGCACCCGCAGGAACGTCGCCGGATTCATCGTGCCGGCCCCGACCTTTTCACTGTGGGGGTGCCCAATCGTGCATCCCTGGCCGGCCCAGAACGTGTGCAGGCTCTGAATGACCGCCTGCATGGAGGTGGAATCGCTCACTAATGGCTCCAATGGAAACGCGTCGCCGGTCCGGTCAGAACACAAAGGTGCGCAGGGGCACCGGCACGAATGTCAAGACAAACACAAGCAGCACCGCGTATCCAATCCAGCGCCGTCTGCCGTCCAGCTCCGTGACCATGTCCAGCGTGACGGCGTGCGACGGTCCCATGACCAGGATGATCAGCCACAGCCAAACCAGCCAGCCGGTGTAGCCGATGTGTTCCAACGCCGGCAGGTAGGCCTGAAGCGGGGCAAATCCGGCGATGCCCAGGACGGCCAGCAACAGGAGCGTCCCGCGGAAAAAGTAGCGGGCGCGCAGGCCGAACAGCGAAAACACCACGTGGCCGCCGTCCAGACTGCCCACCGGAAGCAGGTTGAGCCCGGTGGCCAGCAGACCAATCCAGGCTGCCATGGCCATCGGTCCCACGTGCACGTCCAAACCGGTGGCGAAATCCGGCAGCCACTCGTTGAACACCAGGTACTTGGCAGCCCAGTACAGGAGGCTGTTGCCCTCCAGCATGACCTGGCCGGAGATGGTGGACAGCTCGCTTGCCTGCAGGCCGACGAACAGCAGCGGCAGGGCCACGGCCAAGCCTGCCAGGGGACCGGCCACCCCGACATCGAACAGTTGCCTCCGGTCGTCAATGGGCCCCCGCAGGCGAATGAACGCACCGAGTGTGCCGAAGGCGAACGGAACCGGAAGGAAATAGGGCAGGCTGACCGGGATGCCGTAGTACCGGGCGGCGAAGAAATGGCCCAGTTCGTGGACGCCAAGAATGGCAAGCAGCGTGAGCGCAAACGGCCAGCCCTGAATCAGGTTGGCCGGATTCAAGAGGTCGGTCATCCCGGTTGCCCGGACATCGGGGCTGTACAGGCTCCCAACGAAGAAAGTCGTAAGGACGGTCAGAATGAACAGGACCAGGTTGATGGTCGAATTCCCCGGCCTCGGTCCGGGCGGGGCGGCCACCAGCCTCAGCAGGACGGCCCCGGGCAGGGCAGCGACCTGGTCCGGCACCAGAAAGGGCAGCAGTTTCATGCGGCCGAAGGCTTCCCGCCAAGCGCCGAAGACTTCGTGGCTGGGACGGCGCAGGCGACCCCGGATTTCGATGCCGGCGTCCGGGGTGCGGGGAGTCTGGACCGAGTGCACCTCCATGTCGATTTCGACCACGCGCCGGGTTTGGACCAGGTTGATTTCATCCTGGGTTCGGTCGAAGTCGTCGAACTCCGACGCGTCGCGGTAGCTGCGCGGCCGCGCGTCGTCGGAGCGGGGGGGCAGGGAATCCGACATGGTTCAAAAATCAGTTGCGGCCACCGGCCGGAATCCGGTCAGGCCGCCGCCACCAGGCGTTGGACCAGCGCACGCGCCTCCGCCCGGAACACGCCCAGCTGCACCACGATCTCCAGAAGCGTGTCCTGCCAGCCCTCCCGGTTGCTCAGGGACACGTAGATGCCTTCCCGGCCCACGCGCCAGGGACGGTGGGTAAGGTCGGCCATGGTCAAATCCGCATGGATGACCCGATTCAGCATCGACTGGATGCGATGCCGGGCGTCCTCGAACCCGGTCCGGGGCTTGATCAGGATCTCCGGGTCGCGGGTGGAAATGGACTCGATGTCGGCCTCCTCGGCAGCACGCTTCAGCCGGATTTGATACAGCAGGTTCTCAATCTCCTCCGGTACGGCGTCCACCCGTTGGCTGACGGAACCGAAGCGGTCAATCAACTCCCGCCGGAATTCGTTCTCGGCCTCGACGCTGGCCAGGCCCGCCACCCGGTGGTACAGCTGGTACCGGGTGGCACCGTCCTCAATGTACCAGTCCGGGATGTGGGCGGCCAGGGGCAGCAACAGGGTGACGGGGTCGGCCAGGGGATCCTTGACGGACGGCTCCGCGCCGTTCTGTGAAGCGCCCGTGGCCGCCTCCGGATCGGTCGATCCGGTGATGCGCAGGTTCTCCACGGCATTGGCCAGCAGGCGCGAGTACAGGTCCAGGCCAATCGTGCCCATGCTGCCGCTTTGCCGGGCTCCGAGGATCTCGCCGGCCCCGCGCAGTTGCAGGTCGCTCATGGCAATCCGGAATCCAGCTCCCAACTCGTTGCTGGATTCGACGATGTGGCGCAGCCGGGTGGCGGCGTTGAAGTTGAGATCCTCCCGCTCCGCGAAGAGGAGATAGCAGTGGCCGCGGCGATGGGAACGCCCGACCCGGCCCCGCAGCTGGTAGAGCTGGGCCATGCCGAAGCGGTCCGCATAGTTGACGATCATCGTGTTGGCGTTGGGAATGTCCAGGCCGTTCTCGATGATGGTGGTGCAGACCAGCACGTCGGTCTCCCCGCGGGAGAAGTGGAGCATGGCGTCCTCCAACTCGTCCCCCTTCATGCTGCCGTGCGCCATGTCAATGACCGCCCCGGGCAGCAGGCGTGCGATCTCGTCCGCCAACTCCGTCAGGCCGCGGATGCGGTCCGTCACCACAAACGCCTGGCCGTCCCGCTTCAGTTCCCGCTCCAGGGCCCGCCGCACCAGCGTGCTGTCGTACGGGGCCATGATGGTGTGCACCGGCAGCCGTTCCTCCGGCGGCGACGTGATGTAACTGATGTCCCTGATGCCGCTCAGTCCCATGTTCATCGTGCGCGGGATCGGCGTCGCCGACATGGTCAGCACGTTGACGGTGGGCCTGAGCTGCTTGATTTTTTCCTTCTGACGAACGCCGAACCGCTGTTCCTCGTCGATGATCAGGAGGCCCAGATCGCGGAACTTCACATCCTTGGCCAGCAGGGCGTGGGTGCCCACCACAATGTCCACGGTTCCGGCCGCCAGTTCGGTCTTGACCCGGCGTCGTTCGGCGGGCGAACGCAAGCGGCTCAGGACCTCGATCCGGACCGGCATGTCGCACATCCGGTCGGTGAAGGTGGCATGGTGCTGGTGGGCCAGAACCGTGGTCGGGACCAGCACCGCCACCTGGCGGCTGTCCATCACCGTCTTGAAGGCCCCGCGCAGGGCCACTTCCGTCTTGCCGAACCCCACGTCCCCGACGATGAGGCGATCCATGTGGCGTTCGGATTCAAGATCCGCCTTGACATCGACCACGGCCTGCAACTGATCGGGGGTCTCGTCGAAGGGGAAGGCCATCTCCAGGGCCACCTGCATCGACTCGTCGGGTCCGGCCGCCCGGCCGGTGGCCGTTTCGCGGTGGGCGTAGACCGCCAGCAGTTCCTCGGCAATCTCCTGCACTTCCTTGCGCACCTTGTCCCGCGCGGTGGTCCACCGGCTGGACCCCAGCCGCGACAACACCGGGTCCTCCGGGCCGACATACCGACTGACGCGATCGGCCTGATGCACCGGCACCAACACCTTGTCCCCGGCCTGGTATTCGACCTGGATGTACTCCTGATGCACACTGCGCACAGTGCGGCTGGACAGACCGGCATAGGACCCGATGCCGAAGTCCACGTGCACCACCGGATCCCCCGGATCCACTTCGGCAAAGAAGCGTTCCGGAGTGTAGCCCTGGTGCCTGACCTGATGCCGCCGTCGATAGACCTTTTGCACGTCGAACAGTTCGGTGTCCGTCACCACCAGCAGCATGGGCACGTCCCGATCGGGCCGGTGGAGGCTGAATCCGCCCTGCAATGAACCTTCCATAATCCGGACCAGTCCCGGCACGGGTTCCCGGTCCAGGCGGGCCACCGGCTCCGCCATCAGATCCGCGGCCTCGAGCATGTCCTGCACCTTGCCTCCCATCTGGGACACAATCAGGACGGCGGCATCCTCCTCCGCCAGGGTGCGGATGGTCTGGGGCCGCGCAGCCTGGGGATCCTGCTGGAGATCCAGGGCTCGGCAACACCGGCCCACGCCCTGAACTGCGCTGTCGCGCACGCCCTGCAGGTCTCCGTAGCCCAGCAGCAGGGGCCGCTGGGCCTCGAGGCGCTCCAGCATGTCGTCGTAGGAGAACCGGCTGGAATCGAACCCGGCGGGCACATCCCCGCTGTGGAGAAGTTCGGAGCGCAATTCCGCCTGCTCGCGCTCCAGGGCCGCGACCGCCTGCTCGCAGGCAGCCCCGTCGTCAAGGACCAGCAGTCCGCCCGGATCCAGGTAGTCCAACAAACAGGCGGGTTCCGCGTACAGGTAGGGCAGGTACCACTCAATGCCGTCGAAGGTTTCCAGTTCGGCCAGTTTCCGGACCTCGGCGGCGATTTCCTCCTGGACAAACAGGGAGAGGGAGGGATCCTGCAACGGACCTCGCTCCGATGGCGGCACATCCATCAGCGCCGCGGCGTTGACGGTGCCGTCCGGCAACCCGACACGTTCCAGAAGCTCGTCCCCGTACCGCGCCAGTGCCTCGCTGGCCGGTCCGACCACCACCGTGTCCAGCTGCTCCGTGCTGCGCTGGCTCTGGGGATCGAACGCCCTGATGGTTTCGATTTCATCCCCGAAAAAGTCCAGTCGCACAGGGGCCAGCAGGTTCGCCGGCCAGATGTCCAGGATGCTGCCGCGCTGCGCAAACGTACCCGCGCCGTCCACCATGTTGACTTTCGTGTAGCCCGCGTCCACCCATCGGCGCGCCGTGGCCGTTACGGGATGCGAGTCGCCGACGCGGTAGGTGTGCAGCGAATTCGACAGGTCTCCCGGCGGTAGCGTGACCTGCATGAGGGCTTCCACACTGCAGGTCACCAGGCAGCCCCTGCCACCGCAGCCCAGCAACGCGGACAGGGCGGTCAGCCTGCCCTGCCGCGTCTGACCCGTCCAGGGAATCCGTTCGTAGGGCCGGGCGTCCGGCTTGGGCAGGTAGAGAATCCGGTTGGGCCAGTCGTTGCCGGAACCCAGCAGGGTCAGGATTTCCTGGCACAGCTGATGGGCCCGATCGTCGTCGGGCGCGACGACCAGCAGGGGCCTCGGCAGGCGCTGCGCGCACAGGGCCAGGGCCAAGGAATGGGCTGCTTCGGGAATGCCCTGCGGGATCCCCGGAGCGCGCCAAGAGCCCGACTTGCAGTCGGGCAGGAGTGAATCGAGCCCCGGCCAGAATTCCGACCGGGGATTCGGTTGCGTCTCGGTCATGGCTCTCCGTTGTACCTGTTCATGGCCTGCTCAAGGCCGTGCCGGAACCAGTATACGATCGCCTCCCCCACAAGGCTGCGCAACGGAACCACCGTCTCCTGTTCCGTGCCGGCGTTCCAGGGACGCAGCACGTAGGCCGTGGCGTCCATGCGACCGGGCGGACGTCCCACGCCGACGCTGAGCCGATGGAATTCCCGTGTGCCCAGTTGTGCAATCACGGACTCAACACCCCGGTTGCCGCCGGAACCGCCGCGTGCCCGCAATCGAATCCTGC
>DAOUIC010000328.1:0-1939 GCA_034428255.1 Anaerolineales bacterium | reverse complement strand
AACGGTGGGGACGGCTCCACCCGGACTCGAGTCCGCACCGGCGGCGCAAGCCGCCTGACGGCCGAGAGCGAATTACCCCACCCCCATAAGGTTTGGGGAACTGATAATATTATGGTGTAGCGCGTCCGCCTCCCACCTCCCGTCCCGTCCACTGTCCAACACCTCCTAGCCACCCTCAATCAGCCGACCCGACCTCGTACAGACAGGTCACGGGCCGGTTTGTCCACTTGTTGGCCAGTCTCTGCCCCCGCTGCTTCCCAGGATTGTCAGGCGGTGCTTGAACATCCGGGTTTCCACGCGCCCCAGGCTGAATCCCACCGTTTGCCATGGACATGTCGACCGACGCCGTTACCGGGCCTCCTGCCCGACTGTCTCAACCCAGACGGCTGGTCTGGAGCGGTGCCATCGCCGCATTGGGTGCGGTCTTGGCCGTCTGTGTCTACATTGTCGGCAGGCTCGTGTTCAACATGGCCTATGAGGAAGCCGTAAACACGACCACGGCCGCGATTCACATACCGGCACCATCCAACGAGGCCCCTGCCGAAATCGCGCCTGCCACGGCACCGGAAGCCGACAACCCGTCACAGCCGGAGGTTCCGGCATCGCCGCAACCCCTTGACCGGGAACCGGTCTTCGCCACCGTGCAACGGGAAGATCGCTTGAACATCCTGTTGTTCGGTTTCGACACCCGCGTGCAAGATCCGTCTGCACCGCGTACGGACACGCTGATGCTCCTGAGCTGGAACCAGGAGACCAATGCGCTTGACATCCTTTCCATTCCCCGCGACCTGTGGGTTCCGGTGCCCGGATTTCCTCCGACCAAAGTCAATCTGGTCTACTCGCTCGGTGAAACCGTGCCTTCCACCGGCGGCGGCGAACGCCTCCTGGCCGACACGCTGTCCGCATTCCTGAATCAACCCATTGACCACTACGCCTGGGTCAACTTCGACGGGTTTGTCCGTATTATCGACCTCTTGGGCGGCATCAACATTTATGTCCCGTGGGCCATTTACGACGAGAAGTACCCGACGCCCGACTACGGAGTCGAAACCTTCGAACTGCCGGCCGGTCACCAGCACCTTGACGGGGTTACCACCCTCAAGTACGCCCGCACGCGCACCCAGGACGGCGACTATGGCCGAATCGGCCGGCAACAAGCCGTCATCAGTGCAGTGCTCCGTCAGGTATCCAATCCCAACAACGCCGCCGCTCTGCTGGCGGCCGCGCCCGACATCATCCGCACGCTACGGGGCAACTTCGGCACCGACATGAACGTCGCCCGGATACTGCAACTGGCCCAAAAGGGCGCGGCCAACACCCCCCAAACGGGACGCAGGCTGATCCTGGATCGACACCATGGCGAAGAGGCCATCTCCGAGGAAGGCATGTGGGTCCTGATCCCGGACCGAGCGACCATCCGGGCCGCGTTGTCCGACTTCTTTGGCGTTTCCGTGCAGCCGTTGCAGACGCCGTCGGTGTCCGCCGACGCCGGTTCCTAGACCGTGTCCGCCGTAGGGACCGCGGCGAACCGGATTCGGCCATGGCTGCGCTTGGTACGGCCCCAGCAGTGGACCAAAAACCTGTTCGTACTGGCCGTCCCGTTTTTTGCCGGCAATTTGCTGGATCCCAGCGAACTGACCTCCAGTGTTGTTGCGGCGGTCTCGTTTTGCCTGGCTTCAAGTGCCGCCTACGCATTCAACGATGCGCAGGATGTCGAACTGGATCGGCTGCATCCCCGCAAATGCGGCCGGCCAGTGGCCGATGGCTCCGTATCGATCCGAGCCGCCCGAATCTTCGCCGCCCTGCTGGCAGTGACCAGCCTCTCCGTGTCGGCTGCGGCCAGCGGGATGGCCACATTGTGGGTAGCCATCTTCCTGCTGGTCAACGCCCTGTACTCGGCAGGCCTGAGGCAAATTCCGGGCCTTGACATCATCATCAT
>DAOUIC010000327.1:0-6617 GCA_034428255.1 Anaerolineales bacterium | reverse complement strand
CCTCTGCGCCAGGAAGCCAACGTCGAGGTCGCCATGAAGATCGACGAAGCCGGCTTCCTGGATCTGCTGATAGATGCCCTGGGCCGGTATTAGGTGCTTCCGGGGCCCGCGCCCGACGGCTACCCGGTCACGGAACCATGGAACATCCACTCTTCAATAAACAAGGCGGCACGCGATGACAGGCATACCGGTGATCCTTGATGTGGACACGGGCCTTGACGACTCCCTGGCCCTGCTTCTGGCCGCCCGCTCGCCGGCGCTTGACCTGCTGGGCGTAACGTGTGTCACCGGCAACGTAACCGTGGACAAGGTTGTGGACAATACGCTGAAGGTGCTGGCCGTGGCAGGACGCGGCGATGTTCCGGTTGCGATAGGGCGGGACAAGCCCCTGCTGGAAAAGGTCGTCAGCGCGGCCTATGTACATGGCGAGGACGGCCTGGGCAACCTCAACGCAACGTTGCCCAATGCGGAACGAGACCCCGAACCCACCCATGCCGTGGATTTCCTGGCCAATCTCCTCGCCACGGCGTCGGAACCGGTAACCCTGATCCCGCTGGGACCGTTGACCAACATCGCGGTGCTGTTGCGGGAGCGGCCGGAGGCGGTTGCCGGCATTCACCGGATTGTGCTGATGGGCGGTGCCGTCGGGTCCGGGAACGCGTCGGCCGTGGGCGAGTTCAATATCCGGCAGGATCCGGAGGCGGCCGAGATTGTTCTGACCAGTGGCCTCGATGTAACGCTGTACACGTGGGACGTCTTCACACAGGTGACGTTTTTGGCGGCGGAAGTCGCGGGCATGATGGACAGCGACAGCCCCAGTGCACAGCTGGCCGGCAGGCTGATGGACTTCATGCTGCGCAACCACGACAGGACCGAAACCTCCATCGGCGATGCCGGCGCCGTGGCCAGTGTGATTGAACCGGAAGGACTTGAGACGCGGCAGTGGCCAATGCGCGTGGAGCTGACCGGCACGTGGACCAGGGGCATGACGGTCGCCGACCAGCGTCCCAGTGCCTGGGTGCACAAGGAATCGGCCTGGCAGCCGCCCATGGGCAACCTGGTGTCGGTGAGTACGGCCGTTGACGTGGAGCGTTTCCGAACCCTTTTCCGGCAGGCCGTGGAAAATCCGGCCGACCCGGAATAGGCCGAAGGCGGCATTGGCCGGCACCAGTGGAAGGCAACGGCTCTTGAGCGAACGGAAACGGGACATCGATGTCCTGGCCATCGGCGGCATCGACGCGGACTTGGTGCTCAGGGTCCCCTATATTCCCGGACACGACGAAAAGGTGCGGGCCGACTTCGAGGGCTGGCAGTCCGGCGGACCGGTCGGCAACATGGCGTGTGCCGCCAGCCGCCTGGGTTTGAGCGTACACGCGGTGTGCCAGGTTGGGGACGACGAAGGCGGCAGGCAGGTTCTGGACGACTACCGCAAGGCCGGGGTAGACACGTCGCTGTGCGACGTGAGACCGGGGGACGCCACGCCCTTCACGGTCATCCTGATCGACCCCACCGGCGAAAAGGTCATCCTCCTCATTTCCGCCTTCGAACCGGACTACGACCTGGAGCGGATCGGCAGCGCCCTCGAACGCACCCGGGTCATGTTCATGCTCCCGCACGCCAAGAACTTTCCCATGCTGGCCCAACTGGCCCGAGCCAAGGGCGCCAAGGTGATGACGGACATCGAGCCGGGCAGCGACGACGATGCCGAATTCCTTAAACCGGTACTCGAACTGGTGGACATCGCCAGCTTCAACCAGTTCGGTGTCCGGGCTTGGACCGGCAGGGAACCGTCGCCCGAACTGGCCCGCGAACTAACTTCGTTGGGACCTGACACAATCCTCTTCACCCGAGGCGCGGGTGGCGCCATCGGTGCCCATGCCGACACCTCGCTGCAAGTGAAGGGGCACAAGGTGGAGGTGGTGGACACCACGGGAGCCGGGGACACCTTCCACGCCGCGTTTGTCAAGGGCACCTTATCCGGCCTTGCGCTGGACGATGCCCTGGCCTATGCCAATGCGGCCGGCGCACTGTCCGTGACCGCCCTGGGACCGAGGGGCCTGCTGCCGGACCACGCGACGGTGGAAGCGTTCCTCAGCGAGCGAGGGACATGAACCCACAGCGGGCCGCGGTATTCGTTGGCCTCACGCTCCGGGGTACGAGTCAGAAACGCACTGAACCAAGCCGCCGCTTTTTTCCTGCTTCGGACCAATTGTCGGAACATTCCGCCACCATTGTCGTGGCCCAGAAAAAAGGACCAACATGACCACAAACGCCATGATTGCCCAGGTCGAAAGCCTGCCGGAATTAATCCAAACCGAGTTCGAGGGTCTGGACGAGAGAGCCAGAACGATCCTAAGCCACGAGGAATGGCTGTCGGTGAAGCGCATCGTGACCACCGGATGCGGGGACTCCCACATGGCGGCGGTGGCCACCCAGTGGGCCTTCGAGCGGCTGGGCGGCATCCCGACCGATGCCGCCACGGCCATGCGGGCGGCCAGGTATGCCCTGCCGGAAGCCACCGACCGGGTCTGGCGCAACCCCCTGACCATCGGCATTTCCGTCTCGGGAGCGGTGAGCAGGACGCGCGAGGCCGTGGCCGCGGCGAAGGAACGGGACTTCCTGACGATTGCCGTGACGGGCAATCCGGAGGCGCCCCTGGGCCAGACCGCGGAACGCATCCTGAACTGCCGCATTCCGGACTTCGTACATGCACCCGGCGTGCGCTCCTACCGGATTTCCCTGCTGGCCCTGTGGCTGATGGCCATCCGCCTGGGCGAAGTCGGAGGCCGTCTGACCGGGAAGGAAGCCCAGCAGCACCGCGACGATCTGCGCGCCACGGCGGACCAAATCGCCGAAACCATCGAACTCAACACCGGTCCGGCCCGGGAACTGGCCGAACAGATGGCGGAGCGCAAGCACTTCACCTTTGTGGGGGATGGACCCGGCTACGCCACGGCCCTGTTCTCCGCGGCCAAGATCCTGGAGGCGGTCGGCCGCGATGCCTGGGGGCAGGACACCGAGGAATGGGCCCACCTGCAATACTTCAGCCGCGTGGAGCCGGATGCTCCGACATTCGTGATTGCCGACGGGGGGCGCGGAGCCACGCGGACCGCGGAAATCCTGCCGCCCATGCAACGGATCGGGCGCGAGAGGGTGTTGATCGCGCCGGATTCGAACGGGCTGGCTTCCCAGTTCCAGTATCACCTGCCGGTCGCCGCAGGGGTATCGCCGTTGTTTTCCCCCATGGTGAACGCCGTGCCCGGCGAACTGTTTGCCGCCCAGTTGGCCGACGTCACCGGCGAAAGGTACTTCGGCGGGTTCACCGGTGTCTACGACCCCCAAACCACCGGCGGCAACAACATCGTCACCAGCAACGTGGAGTCGGTTGCGGACATGGTCCCGTAACCATCACCCAGTGGGTTTGCCCACGGCTGAAATCGAAACAGCCGGCTTGGCCCTGAGCGCTGAACGAACCGGAGCGTTCTCCCCAGCAACGGTGTGCGTTGGCCATCGGCCACTTCGGTGGCCGGCGCGGTGGCCCATGCCACAGGTGCCCGCACGGATTGGGTCCAATCAGGCCAAGCCCTCCCGGAGAACGGAGCGGCCTGCCGTCCCGAAAGCTTCGGCGGCCACGGACAGGGACCGTCATAGGCTGGGCAGTGCCCGGTGTACACTGAGGGACGTGCAGCCCTGCTTGATGCCGGCGGTGATGCAGTGTCCGGTGTGGAAGAAGAAATCCTGGCCTTCATGGAGGCCGTGTGCCCGGCAGAACGCATTTTTCGACGGAGTGATCTGGATCGGTTCGGTTCCGCGTCGGATGTGGATCGAGCCTTGGACCGCCTGGCCAGGGAAAGGCGGGTGGGTTCCCCCGCGGAGGACATCTGGTTCCCCATCCGTTACGTAGCCGGGTTCGACTATCCCCTGCCCTACGCGTCGTTGCGCAAGCTCACCCTGTCCCTGTTGCAACGCGAGGGGGTGCCGACCTGTGTCAGTCGCCAGGAGCGCGACTACTTCCGCTTCCGGGAGACGAAGGGGCGCGAAGGGGTT
This sequence comes from Anaerolineales bacterium, assembly GCA_034428255.1. Lineage (GTDB taxonomy): Bacteria > Chloroflexota > Anaerolineae > Caldilineales > Caldilineaceae > Bin34. The sequence continues at coordinate 2,570 of DAOUIC010000327.1, read as the reverse complement.
TGGGGTGTGCCCAACTTCGAGGCCATCGGGGTCGAGGAGCCCGTCCACCTCTCCCTCCTGTGGAATGGCGGCGGCGCCTACACCGAATATCAAGGGGACTTGCAAGGGGACTTGATGGAGTTTTCCACGGACTTCGGCTTCACGGCCACGGAGATACACGATCCGCAAAAGCTGTGCCGCAGGGCTGAGCAACTGGATCTGGCGCCCTATCGCGTGGAGAAGGATGTTCGGGTCAATGCCGTGTTGCAGGGCATGGGCCTGGCGCCGTGGCCGGAGGATGGGTGCCTGCTGTTCGCAGGCGGCACCGGCCTGGTCAAGGCTTGGCGATTGTCCGCCCGATTTTCGGAAGACATTGACTTCTGGTACCTGGGACAGACATTTCCGCCGGACCTCTCCGCCGATACGCAACAACGCGTACACACCCACTTGCTGCACTGCCTGCAACAGTGGGTTCTGCCCAGGATTCCGGGATCCTCCATCAATGGCCCCCTGTCGCAGTTGCGGGATGCCGTACCCGTTCAGAGGGTGTTTTTGGAATACCCGTCGGTGGTGGAGCCCGGCCGGTCGGAAACCTTGAAAGTTGAGGTGATGTTCGCCAAGTCTGTCCCCCATTGGTTGAGCAGATCCGTCGAATCCTTTCCGGCCATGACAAGCGAAACCTCAGTCCTTATTCCCCAATATCCCTGCGTTGCGACATGGGCGACGATGCTGGGGAAGCTGCATGCCCTGTCCCTCATGCATCCGGGCAGAAACCACCAGGACATGCGCCATGTGCATGATTTGGGCGCATGGCGGGTGGCAAACAATCCATCCTTCCACCCCCTCATGATTCAACAGGCGTTGTCCGAGGTGCGCGTGAGCACCTTGTTGGACGGCCTGCCCGCCACCTTGGCGGCATTGGCAAACGATGACGTGTGCCGGAGAGACTACGCCCAGTACGTGTCGGACATGTACCCCAGCAATCATCGGGGGAACGCACCCGGTTTGGATATGGCGGTTGACTTCATTCGCCGTCTGTGGAACGACATGTGCGAATCGGACTGGGAGCATCCCCGGTACGCTCCTGCCCCGGTGCCGTTGCCTGTCGAATCGGAGTTCAAGAACAATAGGCAAGGCGGTCTCGACCCCGCCAAGGAACAAGCCTTGAGGCAAGCCTCCGAAGCCCGCCCGGATGCAGAGGAAATTCAACGGTACGGGGAATCCTGGCGCAACCGGCCGACCGGGATCTGGTAGGCCCATTGTCGATATGCGGGAACTTGTACACCATGGTTGACTACACCATGGTTGACCTGTGTGCCTTTTTCACGGGTCGTTGGGCTCCCAACGGGAATGCCCCCTCGCCATGCAGACATCCTGTCCCGCGGGCCGGGCAGGTGCGGGAAGGTCCGCCTGCACCACCAGAATGTTGACCGCCGCGTTGCGGTACGCGTTGGCATGATGCCCGCAGGCCCCGACAAACCCAACTGGCACGGCCTACGGAAACATCGGAATTGATTCCTGCGAGGCCACATCCAGCAGCCCGGTGGTGTCCGAGGCGGACACCACCGGAATGACTGTCAGCGCCAAGCCCGTGGTGGCCAGAGCCTTGGCGTGGTGGGTGATGCCGAACTCCACGGCAACATCGTTCAGTTCGGCCATGTCCACCGCCAGGGCGGCCACGGACTTGCCGGACATCAGACCGGCAATGGGGAGATCCACCTGGCCGATGATTTCTCCGGCCGAGGCGAAGGCGATGCCTCCGTGGCTTGCTTCAAGCGCCCGGACCGCTGTCAGCATGTCCTCCGTGTTCCGGCCGGCCACCATCAGGTTGTGGGAATCGTGGGCCACCGTGGTGGCAATGGCGCCCTGGTTGAGCTCAAGTCCCGTGAGAATGGACAGCCCAGGCGCATGGGCTTGGCCGTGTCGGGGAATCACGGCCAGAAAACAGGCATCCTCGGCAATCGAGGACAGAACCAGCCGACCATCGCGCACCTCGGCTTCAACGGTTCGCAGCTCCGTCAACCGTGACGGCAGCAGATGCATCGTGTTGATCCGAACCGAGCCGTTCTTGATCGGAGTCCGCGGTTCCAGATCCCTTGTCGTCAGCGGATTGAGGTGAACCGTGTTGCCTCCGGGCGGTTCCAGGGTGTCGAGTGGGATTTCCACAGTCATCTTGCCCGCAGCCACAACGCGTTCCCCGTCCGCATAGACATCCCGTACGGAGACATCCTCCAGCGAGTCCAGCAGGACGAAGTCCGCCCGATACCCGGGGGCGATGGCACCGCGGTCCCGGAGGCCGTAGTGCTGGGCACCAATCCAGGTTGCCCAGCGAATGGCGCGCGCCGGCTCCACCCCGTGTGAAACCATCTCGCGGACCACTCGATCCATGTGGCCGTTCTCCAGCAGGTCGGCCGGTTCGATGTCATCCGTACACAGGGCAATGTCCACGTGCCTGGCCTCAAGCATCTGCGGCAGGATATTCGGCACATGGTTGCCGTGGCTGCTCACTTTCAGCAAGGGCAGGAGGCCCAGTCGCAATTTCTCCAATCCTTCGGCCCCGTCCCTCAACTCATGATCGTTGTGGATGCCGG
>DAOUIC010000326.1:0-3304 GCA_034428255.1 Anaerolineales bacterium | reverse complement strand
CACCGACAGCCGCCACGCTGCACGCCCTGCACTACCACGTCGTGGACGTCGCCGGAAAGCAGGAGGAATTGGCGAGCCGCCCCCGGGCCTCGCTCAATCACATCCTGACACCGCCCTTGATGTCGGACGTGCCCGACAAGGAGGCCATTCAGCAGGAGCTGGACAACAACGCCCAGGGCATCCTCGGCTACGTCGTCCATTGGATTGACCAGGGAGTCGGCTGCTCCAAGGTACCGGACATCAACGGCATTGGCCTGATGGAGGATCGGGCCACGCTGCGCATCTCCAGCCAGCACATCGCGAACTGGCTGCGGCACGGCATCACCAATCCCGAACAGGTGCGTGAAACGTTCCTGCGGATGGCGGCAGTGGTGGACAGCCAGAACGAGAACAAGCCGGGCTATACACCCATGACCGCCGATCCGGAAGGCAGCCAGGCCCTGCAGGCGGCTCTGGAGCTGGTCTTTCAGGGAGCGTCCCTGCCCAACGGCTACACGGAACCGATCCTGCACGCGCGCCGGCGGGCCCGAAAGAACCAGCTGGCCATGGGAATGAACTGAAGAAATCCGTTCCGACGGAAGGATTTAAGGTCCGCTGGCTCCGGACCGAAATCCCCTCAAAGGCCTGAACCAAGCCCTAGCACCTCGGGTATCCGCGGGCAGCGGGACCGCGCCCTCAAACTTGAACGCCCCCATGGCGGTTGCCATGGGGGCGTTCGGTAAACAATCCGAACCCGACTGGCCGCCTGGTTCCAAGCCCGACGGCCTGTACGCATACAGGCTGCCCCCCCCGGATCACATGGTGCGGGTCACGTCCTCGGCCGATTCCGCCACCATGGCAATGGTGTGGTCGATGTCTTCCCGGCTGTGGGCCAGGGAGAAGAACAGCGGATGGCTGGGCGGCAGGTAGATGCCCCGAGCCAGGCAGCCGCGGAGCATGGCCGCAACCCTGTCCCCGTCCTCGGGATCCGACACGGGGGACGGCATTGGGCCGGGTCCCTCCAGCCGGTATCCGATTTCATGTTCGCGGGTTACCGCATTCAGGCCGTCGATCAGACGCTGCCCGATCTCCCACTGGTAGGCAATGCCGTCCCGCTGCTCCATCTCGTCCAGGACCGTGGCCATCGCGGTCAGGCTCAGGGTGTCGCAGTGGAAGGTGGCCGCCAGCCACGCCTCCTGGGCCTTGGGGTGTCCCAGAACCTCCTTGCGGCCCGCAATGAAACTGCCGGGATATCCGTTGCAACAGGCCTTGCCAAACGTGGACATGTCCGGTGTCGCACCCCAACGGTGGCCAGCACCTCCGTAGGCAACCCGGAACCCGACCTTGATCTCATCAAAGATGCACAGTGCATCGTGGCTGTGTGCAATTTCCACACAACCTTGCAGGAAGCCTTCCGGCGGACCTTCTCCGCGCACCGTTTCCATGATGACGCAGGCGTATTCGCCGGGATGCTGCCGAAACGCGTCGTCCAGGGCATTTAGATCGGCATACGGAACTTCCGCGGTCAGTGCACCCACCTGTTCCGGCACGCCCACGCTGCCCGGCCGGGCCCAGTCGTGCCAGCCGTGGTAGCCGCTGCGAATCACCCGATCCTTGCCGGTGTAGGACCGGGCGATCAGCACCGCGCCCGCGGTGGCGGCACTGCCGCCAATCACGAAGCCCAGCATCTCCGCGAACGGAATCGCCTCGATCAGCTTCTCCGCGACCTCCACCTCCCGTTCCCAGGCGGTGGTGTAAATCGTGCCCTGCGCCATCTGGGCCGAGATGGCCGTCTGCACGGCCGGATCGTTGTGCCCCAACAGGATGGGACCGTAGGCCAGCAGGTAGTCGATGTACTCGTTGCCGTCGGCATCCGTGAACCGGGCGCCTTGGGCCTCGCGGGTGAAGACCGGGTAGCCGCGGGCAATCATGTCGTGGCTGCGCTTGTGGCCCTGGCACCCGCGCACCAGGAGTTCGTCCGAACGCGCGAGCAGGGACTTGGATCGCGAAACATCGGGTGACAGCAAACCGCTCATCTCGACCTCCTGGCCGGTACCGGATACATTGATTCGTCCCGCCGGGCGGGATCAAGGAAACAGGACTTCATCGATCTCGGCCTGATAGCCGTTGACGGAACCGGCCAGGACTTCATCCATCGTCACCATGCGGTTGAGCAGGCTGGACTCCATCAGGGCATAGACCAGGGCCACCGAGCGCATGCCCTGTTCAATGTCCACTTCCACGGCGGGTTTGCGCCCCGTCAGGACCTGACCCAACTCCGCGTACTCGATGGCGATGATCCTGGGATCGATCTCGGTGAAGGGCAGATCATATCCCCCCAGGCGTTCCCCTCCGAAGAGGGTGGCGGTCGCCTCCTCAAGCCGAAAATCCGGCACCAGATCCAGCACTTCGTCGCCGGTCAGGGACTTGCCGTCGGCCAAATGCACGGTGACCGGCTGGCCGCTCCGATCATTGGGCAGGTCCATGGAGCCCCGCGCCCCGAACAACTGCCGCTGGAACACCCCCCGGCCGTGGCCGGCGTGGTCCTCGACATACTGGGTCACCGCGCCGTTGGCGTGCGTGATGGTTCCGTAGGCCGCGTCCTCGGCCGTGGGTTCGAAGGTGGCCGGCATCACCTTCTGCCACCGGCCGTAGATTCCCGCCGGGTTGGAGCTCATGTCGTTGTCCTTGCCCGCGGCGGGGTTGTGCCGCACGGGTTCGTGCAGCCGCACCTGGCCGTAGGCGGTGACCGCGGGTCCGAGGTAGTACTCGAGGATGTCGGTGAAGTGGACCCCGACGTCCAGCAATACGCCGCTCTGATCCTTCATGTGGCGCCAAACGGAGATGGTCATCCGGTCCGCGCCGCCCAGCGTGTTGTGGATCATGAGGCGCGGTTCCCCGATGGCTCCGGATGCCAACACCGCCCGGGCCAGTCGGTTCATGGGATCGCGGCGGTAGTTCTCCGCCACGGACAGGACCCGGCCGGTACGCCTCTGGGCCTCCCTGATCCGGCGGCAGCACTCGACCGTCAGGCCCACGGGCTTCTCGCACATGACGTGCCAACCCAGCTCCAGGGCTTCCACCGCCAGCGTGTGGTGGTACCGGGGCGTAGTGGTGATGTCCACGGCCTGTACCTCGTGGGCCGCCAATTCCGCCAGGGCGGGCACCACGGCCGGGCGTGTCCCGAACCGTTCCGCCGCCTCGTCCGCCAAGAGGTTGGCGTTGTCCAGCACCGGATCGCACAGCGCGACCAGGTTGAACTCCGACAGACCATGCTTCTGCAACTCCGCCAGGCCCCGTAGATGGCGGGTGCCCATCCCGCCAC
>DAOUIC010000325.1:0-2034 GCA_034428255.1 Anaerolineales bacterium | reverse complement strand
CGGAAACCCTCTTCGCCCGCGAGGCGATCGACAAGGGCTGGCTGGGCGACATCACCCTGATGCGCGCCCGCGTCGCCCACAGCGCGGCACTGGACAAGTGGTTCAAGGGCAGCAGCCTCTGGTTTGGCGACGAGGAGCTGGCCGGTGGCGGCTCCCTCTTCGACCTGGGCTGTCACACCGTGGACATTATGCGCTGGCTCCTGGGGCCTCCGGCCTCGATGGTGGCCAAGATTCAGAACTACAGCGGTGCCTACGACATCGACGACCAGGCGATCGCGGTCGCGGAGTTCAAGAGTGGTGCCATGGGCATCCTCGACGTCTCCTGGCTGCATCGCGCCGGCCCGAACCACATCGAGATCTATGGTACGGAAGGCTATTTGGGTTGGGACCACAGGCCCGGTACCGTGCAAATCCAAAGCCGCAAGCTTGCGGCCGACGGCATTACCGGAACCATTACGCCCGATCGGCTGCCGAATGCCCTACCCATGCCGATGGATCAGTGGGTATCCGCCATTGAGACGGATTCCCCCATGACCATCACGGTGGAGGATGGCCTGAACCTTAACGAAATGCTGGAAGGCATCTACGGCTCGGCCCGGAGCGGCCGCAACTGGGAGTTCTAGGGTTCGGTTGGGCGTCCGGCAGTTCGCCTGAAGACACACGGCCGGTTGGCGGAGTCGAGTACTAAACACTCGGAGAATGTAGCCATGGACGACATCATGCTGGACGATGGCGGCTCCTTCCCCGCCATCGGGCTGGGCACTTGGCAGATGGGTGGCCGCCATAGCACGGATTCATCCCGCGACACGGAGATGACCAGCCTCATTCGAGATGCCCTGGACATGGGATACCGACACATTGACACGGCCGAAATGTATGGGGCAGGGCATGCGGAGCAGCTGGTCGGACGGGTTCTCTCCAGCCGTCCCCGGGACGAGATCTTCCTCACGACCAAGGTTTGGCACACCAATCTGCGCCATCGGAACCTGCTGCGCGCCCTGGACGCCAGTCTTCGCCGACTGCAAGTGGATTATGTCGACCTGTACCTCATCCATTGGCCCAATGATGAAGTGCCGCTGGAGGAAACCTTCGGCGCGTTGAACCTGGCGGTGACCCAAGGCAAGGTGCGGCGCGTGGGTGTCAGCAACTTCGACCTGCCGTTGCTGCAGCAGGCCCGGACGCTTTGCGCAACACCGATTGCCACCAACCAGGTACGCTTCAATCTTCACACGCGCGACCCTGAGCAGAGCGGTCTCCTACGCTACTGCCAGCAACACCGCATTGCCGTGACGGCGTATTCCCCGCTGAAGGATGGTGTCCTGAGCCTTCCCGCCGTGCAAGACGTCGCTCGGAAGCACGACGCTTCGCCTGCGCAAGTGGCCCTCCATTGGTTGATCCGGAAGCCTTGGGTGGCCGCCATTCCCATGTCGACCAACCGCCTGCACCTGCGCCAAAATCTCGACGCGGGCCGTCTGAAACTGGATGAAGACGACCTAAACCAACTGGATTCCGCCGCTTAGGCATCCGTCCAATCCCGGCACCGTTTCCCGGCCTGCCATGTAGGCACACAACTTTCGAAACGCCGCAGGCTGTCGGTGCGCAACACCAAGGCCTGCAAATTCGGGAATCCGCCGCTTCGATCCAGGCGCGGCTCCAAGGACTCCCGCGGTGGCTCCTAAACTCTGACGGTCGGGAAGCCCACTGCTTCGGCAAAGGTTTCCAGGGCTTCGCCATGGTCTCCGATACCCAGCGCGATGTGATGGGACGGTCCCTGCTGGCACCAGGCGTCGATGAATTCGTGCAAGGGACGCTCGATCCGCACCCTCGCGTTGGGATTACCGATGCCAAGAATGGATCCGGGCACGATCTCGCCGACGGAATAGATCAACTTGAACGTGTCGCCGGCATCGTGCTGGGACAGGTTGAGCAGAGTCACAGGACCTTGCTGCATGTCGAAATCGATGCCCAGGCCATGCCCGGACTTGCCGTGATGGGTGTCCAGGTGCATCAGTCGGGGACGGCCGGCGGCGACAT
>DAOUIC010000324.1:0-6871 GCA_034428255.1 Anaerolineales bacterium | reverse complement strand
GCCGCCAGTTCCGCCCGGCGGTCCTCGTCGAGGTTGGCGGTCGGTTCGTCGAAGAAGGCGAAACCGACCGTGCTTAGTTCCTGCAGCATGGCCAGATTGACGGCCAGGGCTGCCGTCATCTGCTCGCCGCCCGACAACTGACTGAAGGCGCGCTCGCGTCCCAGGACCTTGAGGGTGATGTCGAAGGTCTCGCCCCAGGTCAGTTCGGCGGTTGCGGAGTTGGTGAGTTCCTGGTGGATGGCGTTTGCGCCTTGGCTGATGCGCCGGTTCAAAATCCGGGTCATCAGGGGTTGCATGTCCCGAATGGCGTGGCGCATGGCCTCCAGGTCGGATTCGCGTTGTTCCCAGGCGGCATGCTCGGCCCGTTTGGCGATCAGCCGGTCATCGAGGGCCTTCAATTCCTCCAGGTGCGCGTCCAGCGCGCCCAGTCGTTGGTGGGTTCCCTCCAGACGTGTCCGACGATCCCGGGCATCCAGTTCCTGCTGCCGCACCTCCGCCTGGTGCGCAACATGGGCGCATTCATCGTAGGCAACCGTACAACTGTCGAGCTCGGCGGCGGCAGCCGCGCGACGGGCTTCCTGTGCCTCCGTCTGCGCCTTCAGTTCACGGTGCCGTGTCCCGCGTGCCGGCTTTTGCGCCGCGGCCCTTTCATTCTTCAGAACGTCTTCATAGGCCTGGCGGGTTGTGTCCAGGGTCGCGGTCAAGGAAGCTTCCCTTTCCTCAAGGTCCGACAAAGGGGCCAATTCCGTTTCCAGAGACTGCAATTCGGCTTCGAGTGAGGCGATGTTCGCCTCCAGCCTGGTGGTTTCGGCTTCGATTTCGCTGCGTGCTTCGATCTGCCTCTGGTTGTCCCGGTAAGCAGCCCAATCATCTTCAAGGTGGGCCAGCTCCGCCTGGATCGCCTGAAGCTGTTGCTCCTGTTCCTTGCGCTCCGTCAACTGCGCCCCAACCCGGTGGAGTTCGCGCCGGGCCATCTTCAGGTCCGACTGCGCCTGCAACAGTTCCGTCTCGTCCGGCAATCCGGCGATGATGGATTGGAGGCGATCAAGTTCCGTCTCGACCCGCCGCGCATCCTGCCGGTTGTCCGCCAGTTCCCGGGCCAGACGGGACACCTGGCCTTGCAGATCCTGCTCCTCCGCCTCGGCTTCGGCCACCAGGCCCAGCCAAAGCGCTTCCTCGATCGGCTGGTTGCAGACGGGACACAGGTGGACCGGTTCCATCGCCTGGTCGTCGGGTGCCTTCAGCATGGAGAGTTGCTGGTGGATTTGTGCAAGGCGATGGTCGGCAAGCTCCGCCTGCTGTTGCAGGCGGCGAGTCCGTGCCGCCAACCCGTCCCGTGTTTCCTCCACTGTCTGCACGTCGGCCAGGGCCTGCTGCCTCGCATCCAGGCCCGGCGTCAGTTCCTCGACATGGGACTGCCTGCGGTCCACTTCGTCTTGTGCCAGGGAAGCGGCCTGCCGCAGGTCGGCCGTTGATCCGACCCGGTGTTCCAGGGCAATGCGTTCCCGGTCCAGGGTTTCGTATTGCCGGGCCGCGTCGGCCAGCAGGGATTGCCGGCTCGACAATTCGTCGAGGTGCCGGAGTTGGCTGCCCTTCCGTGCCAGTTGATCCCGGCCGGCGCCGCACCGTTCGTCCAGCAGATCCTTTCGCCGCGAGAGGTCCCTCATGGTCCTCAGGTCGTGTGTCAGCCGGTCAAGCTTCTCCTGGGTTTCCAGGTATCGGTCGTGTCCGCCTCGATTGGCTTCGACAATCTGCAGGGCGTCGGTGCTGCGTCGAAGTTCCTCGCCGGCAGTCTCCAGCTGTTGGCGAATTGCCGTCAGTTCGTGTTGGGCCTGCCCATGCCGGTCCTTGGCCTCCTCCAGCTCGCGCTTCGCCAGTTCGAATACCTTGGAGAGTTTGGCCAGCGTCTGCAGGCGCTGCCGGATTGTCTCCGCTTCCTCCGCGAGGTTGGCCAGGGTCCGGGAAAGTGCCCGCTGTTCCAGTTCCAGGGCTTCCCGGTTCTCAAGCCGCACCTCCCACCGGGCGATCTCGGTGGCAAGTTCGTTGATTCTGTTCCTGATCACCCCTTTGGGACCGTTTGCCTGTCCCAGGCGCGTGAACGCCTCCTTGTACTTCTCCACTTCCAGGAGGGGACTGAAATGGGCCTGGCGGAGGGCCCTGGTCAACCTGAAGGGACGCGCGAACTCCCCCTGTTGAATCCCGATGATGCCCGTGTACAGCAGTTCCAGATCGATCCGGGTACGGCACAGGTCCTGCACGAAGAACCGCACGTCCTGGCTTCCCCGGCACACTTCAACCTCGCGCGCCAGATCAAACACGAACCAGTCCGCGGAACCGGACTTCCTGAGCTCCCGCACGATTTCGTAGGACGAGCCCTCCCCGTCCTCCGCCAAACCCACGGCAATCGATCCGGACGAACTGCCCTCCCTCACAAAGTCCGGCTTGCGACCCTCGAGGGAATCGAACAGGGCATAGCCGATGGCCTGCAGGATCGTCGACTTGCCGGCTCCGTTGCGGCCGACGATGGCGTTGACCCCTTCCCTGAATTGGATGTCGGCGGCTCGGTAGGAGCGTATGTTCTCCAGCTTCAGATGGATCAGCCTGACCATGTTCAGCCTGTCATCGCGGCACGGCTTTGGCCCAGAATGTCGCAGATGTCGTCGGCCGTTCCCTTTTCGAGACCGGCGTCCATGACTTCAAGGGTTGCATTTGTCCAGTGGGTCAGGTCCTGGCTGAAGTCGGGATGGGATTCAAACAGGCCTTCCAGTACTTGCTCCTCAAGGTCGCGCCGGCTCATGTCCGCGACTTCGTCGAATGCGGCGGTTCCGGGCGGAAGGGCCGCATTCGAGACGCGGCACAGCAGTGGATCCAGGATCCCGCGCCCCAGTTCCTCGATGCGGTGAGGGTCCACCAACCCTGGTTCGAACCGGCTGGCGCCAACCAACGCAATGCTCAGGATCGGCTGTTTGACTTCGTCTTCGGAATCGCCCCTGGCCCGTTCCCCGATTAGGAATTCCTCGATCTCGTCGTAGAGCTTCTCCGGCCCATGGGTTCGGGCCAGGCTGAAGGTCTTGTGCACGAAGGGGCGCCTGGGACATGCCAAATGCTCGAACCGGTGCTTGGGTTCGGCTTCCGTGTCAACTGTCACCAAAAAGACTCCACCGGGCTCTTCGTGCGCCAGGTCCTGGCTGGTCAACTCCAGGCTGCCGGGGTTGAACAGCCAGTTGTCTTCACTGAACTTCATGTGGTAGTGCCCCAGGGCCACGTAGTCGATCCTTGGCCGCAGGCCCCGCAGGCCGCTCAAGCTGACGTTGCTTGATGTTCGCTCCCGCGTGCGCCCGTCAACGCCGGCGTGCGACATCAGAATCGTGTAGTCGGGTCCGTTGGCAGGTTGTTCGACAATGAACCTCTCGAACCGTTCCAGCACCGTCCGCGTGGCTGCGCCGTTGAACCCGATGCCGTATACGCGCACGCCCGGGATGGGTTCGGCGCAATGGCCCATGCGACGTTCGTCGCAGGCCAGCAAAGGTTCCACACCGGCATCAAGCGGAGTGGCGTCCAGCAGGTACACCAGGCGGTTGGTTTCCGCCAAGGCGTTGACCCAGCCAAAGCGGGTCCGGTAGGCCCGGTACGGCGGCAGATCGTGGTTGCCTTCGATCACCAGACAAGGGATCCCGGCCTCCTGCAGAACCTCAAGGCGGGCAACCGCGTTGTTGAACGTGATCGCCTGGAGGTTGGAACCGGACTGGAACAGATCCCCGGCCAAAAGCACGAAGTCCACCTGCCTGGCAACGGCCTGGTCGATGGCCCAGCGGAAGGCGTCGTCGAAATCCCACTCCCGCTCCGCGTGGCCGTACTGCCGGAAACCCAGATGGGCATCCGCCATGTGCATGAACTTGAATTTCACGGCCGGAGGCGAAATCTTCGATGCGCGGCCGGTTCACGCCGCTCCGGCGTCAGTTCGCAACGCATGGTGTCCAGGGAAGGCTTGACCCGCAGGCCCATGGCCGTCAGGCCTTTGATTGCCTGGTGGTGGTCGGCATCCACCTGCACGTGGATCCGGCAGTGGTCCTGTGCAGCCATCAGCCCGGCCAGGGTGTCGAGCATGTCGTCCTCGTACTGGTCGTACTGCTGTGGCCTGGTCCACCAGGAAACCTTGTGCACGCGTTTCCAGTGGGCGGACCGCAGGACGATGGCCGTGGCCAGTCGTTCGGTTCCCAGGCGAATGCCGAACCGCGTCACGGACGAAACTCCCAGCGTTTCCCCCAGCCATTCGCCTGCCCGGCGCGGCCAATCATGGACAAAGTCGCCCGGTCGGATGGGATGCCACCACTGCATGTGGCCGCCCACCTGAACTTTCGCCAAGTCGAGCATCTGCTGCCATTCCTCACCGGGCAAGGCGGCGATGGGAGCTGGATTTCCCGGTCGCGGGCCGATTTGCAATGGGCACCTGCCTTCCAGGTCCGCCATGCCGCCCAGACGCTTGAACCCCTGCTTGGCATACAGGTTGCGTGCTGGAAGATTGTCCGTCCGCACCTGCAACACGGCATGCTTGGCACCCAGGGTGCGCAGATTGTCCGTGGCGGTTCGCACCAGCCTGCTGCCAATCCCCTGCCGCTTATGCGACGCGGCGACTGCCACATTGGCCAATTGCCAGCGGTGCCCGAAGGAGTCCAGTTTTTGCATGGACACGTTCCCGACAACCCGGCCGCGGTCAACGTAGACAAACCCGTCGAACATCCGCATGAAGCTGAACAGGTTCGCGGGTTCCGAACGCAGGAAGCGGTGCAGCCGGCTGTACAGTCCCGCGTTGTGCAACGGCCTTGAGCCGGTCTCCCTCAGTTCCTGCGCGAACGCTTCCCGGACCAGTTCGGTGACCTGGGGCAGGTCCCGGCCGACGTCGAACGGCCGAATGCCGGTGGCCATGTCGGCCCGGCCGGCGTTGAGATGGGTTGACGTCATGGCGGACCCGAATCCCTCCGGTGGGACAGGTTACGCTGCGACCCGCACCATCGCCGGTCGCAGCACTTTGTCGCGGATGCGGTACCCGGTCCGCATGACTTCAATGATCTCTCCCGACTCGTGGTCTTCGCTGGGAATCTGTTGCATCGCCTCGTGCAGGTTGGGATCAAACTGTCCGGAGGGTTCCATCGGCTCGATGCCGGCGTTCGCCAGAATCCCCTGGATCTTCCCGTGTATGTGCTGAACCCCCTGCATGAAGGACTCGCCGTGCTCGCGCACTTCGGCCGGTACGTTGCCCAGGGCCAGTTCGAGGTCGTCGAGGACAGGCAGAAACTTCTCGGCCAGGGACTGCGATGCGTTGTCGATGCGCTCCTGCGCCGTGCGGTCCAGTCGCTTGCGCGCATTTTGGAATTCCGCCGCCATGCGCTGAATCTCGCGTTGGCCGGCCTCGACCTTGGTGTCGAGGGCTTCCGTTTCCTCTTCCAGTTGGGCAATGCGACGGTTGCGGCTGTCCAGTTCGGTTTCCAGATCCTCCCGGGTCCAGTCCGCCCATGGGCTTGCCTCCGCCGCCGGCAACTCCGGTTCCCCTGCCTGGGCGTCCGCAGGAGCGGCGACGGCCGCGTCGGGCCGGCCTGGTTCGTCCGTGAGCTCGTGTTCTGAAGTGGTCTTGGTTGTATCCGACATCGGTTCCTTGCCATTGGCGACAATCGTCGAAGCAGCATTGCGGTCCACAGGAGGCGGGTTCAGGGAGCAATGACCTCGGGCAGGAGGTCGTCGCTCTTGGTTTCCCGCACGCGGGCACTCATGAGCGCCGCCATGAAGCGCACCGTTCCCATATTGTAGCGATAGGCCATGCGGACGGGGCCGACCACGCCCACGATGCCGATGGCCTGGTTGGGGATTCCGTACGCGGACAGCACCAGGCTGATGTCGGCCAGGTCGGACCATTCCTTGCGGTCGCCGCCGGCGATCAGGACGTGGACATCGTCGGGTCGCGGGACGAGCATCAGGATTTCCTCGATGCGCGGGCCCGAATCAAAGATGTCAACCACCTTGCGCACCCTGCGGCTTTCGGCGAATTCGGGGGCGTCCAGGATGTGGCCCAGGCCCTGCTGGACGATGGAAGCGGAACCGTCTCCCTCCGCGACCGGCATCAGATCGCTGACCAGTTGGCAGAACTCCTTGGCGGCCGAGGACGACTCCAGGGCCTTCTCCTGAATCTGCACTCGATTCAGACCCGGCAGCAAGTGGTTCAGCTCTGCGCTGATCACGGTGAGATCGGCCTGTGCCATCTTGTCGGGGATGTCCAGCATGCGCTGGCACACATGGCCGTCCTCCATGACCACGATCATCAGGACCCGATTGTCCTGAACCGAAATCAGCTCCACGTGGCGAAGCCGGTGGTTGACATAACGCAGGTCGGTTGCCAGCGCCAAGCTGTTGGCCTCCACCGACAGGAGGCGGGTTGCCTCCAGCAGCCAACTGGGTGAATTCGAATCGATGGCCTCGAATCTGCGCCGCAGTTGGTTGCGGTGTTCCTTGGGCAGCCGGTGGTTGCCGATGAGGTGCAGCACGTAAACGCGGTAGCCCAACAGTGATGGCACCCGGCCGGCACTCGCGTGCGGTTTGGTGAGCAGCCCCAGAGCTTCAAGCTGCGCAAGATCGTTGCGGATGGTGGCGGAACTGACACCCAGATCCCGCTCCTTGGCAATTCGTCTGCTGCCGACCGGCTGGGCATGGGCCACGAACTCCTCGACCACAATGCGCAACACTTGGCGCTGCCGGATTGTCAACGCGTCGAATGTCTGCTCGTGTTCTATTGCGGTCCCTGTGTGCGAAACCAATGACGTGTCCATGGCAAGGGCGGTAACTTGGAGAACGATGAAGGTGGGGAATCGTAGCAAAGGGT
>DAOUIC010000323.1:0-2011 GCA_034428255.1 Anaerolineales bacterium | reverse complement strand
TGCTTTGTGTTCGACTACCTGATGCGTTGGGGGTTGGTGCCCCGGTCAGTTTGTGAGGAATGTGCCAATTTTCGCTCGGCATGACCTAACCGGGTCGCGGATCCGGCAAGCGATGACTTGCAGGGCGCGACGGCAGTTGCGTTGTACCAAAGATGTAGAGAACGGACAGGAGCAAGCTTTGACTCCGGGTACTGCCCTCTGTACAATCGCCTTCCCAAATCGAGGGGCTTTAGCTCAGTTGGGAGAGCGCCACAATGGCATTGTGGAGGTCATGGGTTCAAGTCCCATAAGCTCCATTCGGATACGCCGATGCATCGGCACGGGGCTGTAGCTCAGTTGGGAGAGCGCCACAATCGCACTGTGGAGGCCGGGGGTTCGAGTCCCCCCAGCTCCACCAGGCTTGACAATATCGAGAACTCGCCGGCAGGTCCTGAACGCTGTCGAACGCGATGGGCAGCACGCTGACGGCGATCAGGCTCGCGAAGGTTGACGGCCCGGCCGAGGTGACGGTCGCCACCATGATCCCGATGAAGAGCGCCGCGGGACAGGTGAGCACAATGTGGCCTGCGCCGAATCGCCGGAACTGGAACGCTTGCAACGCCGTGACCGCCGCGCTGATCAGCAGTGCAGCGAAGGCGCTCCAAGTCAGGTAGGTGTCATCGAGCCCAGAAGAACGGACCGCAATGGCCACGTTCAGCACCGTCGGGGCAAGTACGAGTGTGGCCCACTGGAATCCGACAACCAGCGCGGTCGACGGAGGGCAGACTTCCTCGGGTTCAAGTCGGATGGGCTGACCGTTGCTTCCGGCAGTCAATCTCCTGCCTCCTTGCCGTACAATGCCCGGGATGCCTGCTGGCGAGTTCTCCCCCTACCGTCGAGGGACGTGCCGGATGGGTTTGGAAACGCGCGTGTTGCACTCGGGGCTCGCGAGCTGTCGCTCCAGCGCGGTGAAGGCCTCAATCAACTCGGGGGCTTCAAATATGCGATTACGCTTGCCGACGGTAACTTGTGTCAAAACTTCCGCCTCCATGAGTTGATTTATTGCTTGGCTTGTTGCCTGGAACGACCGTCCAATCAACTCCGCAGCGGTGGAGATTGTGAGCACCGGCGCCGCCGGAAGTGCTTCGATGAGCAGGCGAGCCGCAGAGTCGCGACGGACATGTCCTGCGCGTTCATGCCAGGACTTCTGCAATGTGCGTACCTTCTCCTCAAAGCGGCTGGCGTCATCAACCGCCCGATGGCACGCCGACGCGAAGAGCGCGATCCACCGGTTGACTCCGGCGTGGGCCTCGTCGGACTCCGAAGGGCCGACATAGCGGGTCGCAGTTAGCCCGGCAACATAGTCCCGCGACCACGTGGCAAGAATAAGGGAAATCGGGGGCAGAATGCGCAGTCCGAGCCCTCGGCGGCGCATGATCAAGTGAAACAGTACCCGTCCGATGCGTCCGTTGCCGTCCACGAACGGATGGATGGTCTCGAATTGCGCATGGGCGATGGCCGCCTGTGCCAACGCCGGAAGCGAGTCATCGTTGCAGAAGGTGAACAGGTCGTCCAGAAGGCGGGCCACTCTTTCTGGCGGTGGCGGCACGAACTCTGCGGAGCAAGGATTGTAATTACTGCCGCCAATCCAGTTCTGCATGTCGCGAATGCGGCCCCCGTGTTCCTCAAGACGGGTACCGGCCAGCAGACGGCGATGCACCTCCAGCAGACTCTCCACCGTCATCATGCCGCTGGGCTCCACGCCGTGCATCCCCCAGACCATCGCGTTGATGTTGCCGAGCACTTCTGTGGCCGTGACATCCCTGGGGTCTTCACCCAGTTGCTGCGCTGCATCGGCGCGGAGCAATCGCCGTCCCCCCACCTCCAAGCCTTCGATGCGGGACGAGGCGACGCACTCCGCGCGGAGCAGGAGCCGGGCCAGCGCCTCGGTGTTGGCAAGCGCGGAGGCGGCAGTGTCAAGCCGCACGAGGGCGGTCTCAGCGGCGGCCACGTCTGCGGCCACGTCGCCGTC
>DAOUIC010000322.1:0-3059 GCA_034428255.1 Anaerolineales bacterium | reverse complement strand
CCCCTTGATCAGATTGTCGATGCTGGAGACGATGACGAGGTCGGTGCAGTCCGGATCGTCGGGTTCGACGGCCGTCACGCTGATGGCGCAGCGGTTGGTGTGGCTGGTGTGCCGCACGGAGGCGAACGCACCTGGCGGCAGCAGCTGCACAAAGGGTTCGCCGCCCCAGCAGGCTTCCATTTGCGCGCGTACCGCGGCCTCCGTGCAACCCGGCTCCAACGACACATGGATCGTACTTAGAATGCCCTGGCTGAGGGGTGTCAGATGGGGCACGAACGTAATGTGGCTGGGCGGAAACCGGCCCGCGGCCTCGCCCAGCACCTGTTCCATCTCCGCCAGATGGCGGTGGCGTCGGCCCGCGTTGTAGGGGGTCAGGTTCTCGTTGGCTTCCACGTAATGGTAGGGCAGCTTGGGGGTGCGGCCGGCACCGCTGACCCCGCTCATGCTGTCCACGATCACGCGCGGCGGCAACCAGCCGGCGCGGGCCAGGGGCAGGAGCGCCAGGTTCACGGAGGTCGGGTAGCAACCGGGATTGGCGATCAGGGTCGCGCCCTTGATTTGTTCCCGATAAGCCTCGCACAGGCCGTAGACGGCCTTGTCGACCAGATCCGGTGCGGCGTGTTCGATGCCGTACCAGCGCGCGTAGACATCCGTATCGGTCAGGCGATAGTCGGCGCTCAGGTCGACCACGGTCGCGCCGGCGGCGTGGAAGGCCCGCACCGGCTCCACGGACTGGGCGTGGGGCAGGGCCAGGAACACGACATCCACCTCGTCCGTCCGCCCGAGGGCGTCGGCCAGCGGAATCAGTTCAATGGGCCACGGACCGTGCACGACATCGCTGTAGAGGCGTCCGGCACTGTTCTCGCTGGTCAGCCAGGCGACTTCGGTGTTTGGGTGCCGGTCCAGCAGCCGGACCAGTTCCAGGCCCGTGTAGCCGGTGGCGCCGGCAATTCCCGCTTTGATCATTGGTTCACTTCCATTAGGCACAAAAAAAGCTCTCCGCCCGGAGAGCTTGACTGCCATTGGAGCAATGCGCGTCAGGTCCGTCCAGACAGAGTCCGGGTACTAGAAGCCTGACCTCCTCCTCGATTTCGGCAAGGGCGCGCGACTGGTGTTCATGGTGTCAGGATAGCACAGTGGTTCCACTGTGATCAACGGCCTGTGGACGCCTTGCGTCCCTCGTAACGCTGGATGCCGTTGGCGATGGCCGGGGGCAGGTCGTTGGTCATGGCTCTGAGGGCTTCCACAATCTGCGTCGCGGTCAAGCCGGCGCCAAAGGCACGGTCCAGGCTGCGCTGGTTGATTTGGTACCGGTAAACCTGGTCGGTGCGCACCCAGTTGGCGAAGCGCTCGACTCGGAACCGGGCTTGCAGGTCCATGGCCACCGGTACCTCCACCCTAAAGTCCGGGTGGACGGTAACCCGGGGGCGGGCCGATACCGGCAGCTGTTCCAAATCCCGTCCCAGCCAAGTGGCACCATTGCGCGTCAGCGTCAGGATGGGCGGTCCGCCGCGACTGGATGCCAGGCGGACCGCATCCAACCACAACAGGGGGCCTTCCAGCAGGAACCGGGCCAGTTCACCCTCCACCAGGTGCCACTTGTCGAATCCGCCCACGAAGGCCTTCTCCTCCCTGTGCCAGACATACCAGCTGTCGTAGTCGCCGGTGGTGCGCTGGAAGTCCGGGTTGAACCGGTGGATGGCATCGACCACGTCCGGCAGCCGGAACCACCGGGTCAGGGGCAGGATGGCCAGGGCCTGTCCGAAATTGCCGCGCGTGCCGACGGCATGGGCGGGGGCGCCCCACCGTTCCAGGTTGCGGCAGTCCAGGACCGGCACGTGTCTGAGGTCGCTCCATGTGGCGGACCGGAACCAAGTGTCCCACAGGGCCCGACGCTGGGCAGCTCGGTCCAGCATCAGGAACCGGTGGACATTGTTGCCGTGGAGGGTGCGGACAGCCCGGCCGGCTTCGGTACGGCCATCCTCCACCAGTCCCATTTCGGCGGCCAAGTGGCAGAGAAGTTCGAGGCGCACGGCCAGGAGGTCCGTGTCCGGCATGACCAGGAGGCGTTCCTTCAGCAGTTCGATGTCCTCAGGGTGCGGCTTGCCGTCGCGCAGGCGCCAGGCATGGTGGAGGAGGACGGCCAGGTAGGAGAGGAGGTCCGACAGCAGGTAGTCCGTGGTATCGAGGATCTGTTCGGTGGCCGGGGGACGGGCCGGTTCGATGTCCAGGCCCTTCTCGTCTTCGTCGCCTTCCGGTTCAGGGATTAGCTGCAGGATGTCGGTTGGGATGTAAATCTTGGAGGCGGCCTCGCGGCCGGAGCCGCTGAAGTAGCGGCCAATCAGGGCATGGAAGTAGAGCACCTCGCTGACCGAGCGCGGGTGCAGCCAGGCCTCGCTTTCCGCCAAGTTGGCATCCCCCGGAATTTGGAGGGGGCCGTGGTTGCGCACGAACTGATATTCCAGGATTTCGCCGTGGGCTCCCTTCAGCTGTTGCAGGGCCGCGATGGTGCCGGGATACTCCTCCGCCAGTTCCTCCAGCACATTGGCGACCGATGCCGGGCTGGTGATGGAATCGGCGAGAATGGGGGCGGCTTGGCCGACCGGAGTATCGGGATCCAGATCGGTACTTCGCAATTCTGCGATAATCTCGATCAGTTTCGGTGTATGCTCCCGGAGCATCTGCGCCGTGGTGGGC
The DNA here is from genome assembly GCA_034428255.1 of Anaerolineales bacterium. Classification (GTDB taxonomy): domain Bacteria; phylum Chloroflexota; class Anaerolineae; order Caldilineales; family Caldilineaceae; genus Bin34. The sequence goes on along the minus strand of DAOUIC010000322.1, from coordinate 362 downwards.
ATGTGCGTACGGTCTTGGTTGGAGAAAGGAGTTCAGCCGGTTTCAGCTATTGGGCACACAATCATGTCACGCATTCCCCTGAACTTCCTGCCTGGAATCTTACGCAATATCGGCATCGCTTGGAGACTCATGCAGAATCCGGCGGTGTCGCCCTGGGTCAAGCTGCTTCTGCCCCTGCTGGCGGTCGTATATTACTTCTCCCCGATCGATTTGCTGCCCGGCCTGCCCTTCGACGACTTGTTCGTGGTCCTGTTCGTGTTTCCGAAGTTGATGATCCATTTCGCCCCGAACGACGCGGTGGAGGCGGCAGCCTACGGATACACCCAGTCGCCACCGTCCGAGGAAGAGGACGACCAGACCAT
>DAOUIC010000321.1:0-2107 GCA_034428255.1 Anaerolineales bacterium | reverse complement strand
GCGCGCACAACAAGCACCCGATCGTGGCGCTGCATGCCGGCGCGGGTGCAGATCGCATCCCGCACCGTTCCCAAATGACGGCTGCCGGCGTTGCCGGCGCGGCGCAGCCAGTCCTCGCGGTCCGGATCGTCGGGTGAGTAGGTGATGCCTTCGGCAGGTGCATCGGCTTGTTCGGGAGCCGCGGCCAACAGTTCCTCCCGGCGACGCAAGACCTGGTCCCGAATGGCGGCTTCGTAGCCCAGGGCTCCCGGCTCGAAGAACACTCGGTCTTCCAGTCCGACCGGCAGGTATTGCTGGGCTACCCAGTGGTCGCGATAGGCGTGAGGGTAGAGATAGCCGGCCCCGTGTCCAAAGGCCGTGGCATCGCGGTTGCCGTCCTTGAGCGGGGTCGGTACCTCCTGATCCTTCTCCTGTTCCACTGCCTCCAGGGCGGCGAACATTGCCATTGCCGAATTGGACTTGGGTGCCGTGGCCAGATAGAGAATGGTCTGCGAGAGCGGATACAGGCCTTCGGGCAGACCAATGCGGTTGAACAGGCTCCAGCAGCTTTCCACTACGGCGACCGCCTGTGGATCGGCCAGTCCAATGTCCTCGCTCGCCAAAATGGCCATGCGCCGGAACAGGAAGGAGGGATCCTCGCCGGCATAGATCATCTTGGCACCCCAGTAGAGGGCTGCGTCCGGATCGGAGCCGCGCAGGGACTTGATGAATGCAGAGACGGCGTCGTAGTGGACATCCCCCTGTTTGTCATAGAGGACGGCCCGCCGCTGGATGGATTCTTCGGCCGTGGCCAAGTCAATCCGGATCACACCGTCTTGGCCTGCGGCCGTGGTGTTCACAGCCAGTTCCAGGGCGTTCAAGGCGCTGCGCGCGTCACCGTTGGCCATATGCACCAGATGTTGCCGCGCCTCGTCCTCCAACGCGACCGGCTGGCCGCCAAATCCGTTCACCGGATCCTCGAGGGCGCGGGTCAGGAGCGTCGAGACCGCAATGTCGTCCAGTGGCCGCAGCTGAAAGACCCGACTGCGGCTGACCAGGGGCTTGATGACCTCAAAGAACGGATTTTCCGTGGTGGCGCCGATGAAGATGATGGCGCCGTTCTCCACGTGGGGCAGCAGGGCATCCTGCTGGGCCTTGTTCCAGCGGTGGACTTCGTCCACGAACAGGGTGGTCCGCTGCTGTCGATAGGCAAACCGGTGCCCGGCGGCCTCGATTTCCTCGCGCAACACCTTGACTCCCGCCAGGACGGCATTGAGCGTGACGAAGGCACTGCTGGAGGTGTTGGCAATGACACTGGCCAGTGTGGTCTTGCCGGTACCGGGAGGACCATAGAGGATCAGTGACGACAACTGATCGGCCTCTATGGACCGTCGCAGCAATCGGCCGGGGCCAATGATGTGTTCCTGTCCCACATAGTCGTCCAGTGTCAACGGACGCATCCGGTTGGCCAGCGGCGACTGCTGTTGGCGGCGTTCGGCGGCTTCGGCCTGAAAGAGGTCCTGGGAATCTTGGTTCATCGGCCTGGAACTACATCCGGAGTATTGTCCGGCGCGGTATGACGCCACTGTCCATGCATGGTACGACAATGGCGGCTCCGAGGGTGGCCGGGGAACCGGATTTCCCGCTTTGGGGTCTGCCCATCGCGAATGTGAACAGAACAGAAGAGGCTGCACCTGACCGTGTCGGAGGCAGTGATCAGTTCCGCCGGCAGGCTCCCGCGCCACTGCTCGGGAAGAGCTTCAACTTCGGCTCAAACCCATGTTGCCTCTGGACCAGACCGGAAACATGCGCAGGCTGTGCGTGGAGGGGTGTAGCTTGGATTAGCGATGGTCCGCGGCATCGGGTTCGCGCGAAGTCATCCTGTGTTCAGCGCGGCGCGCGATCGCCCTTGCCAACCCGCCAAATATCCAAGCGTGCACAGGATACAGTCCGTACCAATAGGCCAGACCGGTCAATCCCTTGGGAATGAATGCCGCCGTCTGCTCCAAATGGGTTGTTCCGTCTTGGGCTTCCCGCATCTCAAACTGGAGCCAGGCCCGGCCGGGAAGCTTCATTTCGGCCCTGAGGCGAACCAGGCGGTCGGCTTTCAAATCCTCCACTCGCCAGA
>DAOUIC010000320.1:0-10892 GCA_034428255.1 Anaerolineales bacterium | reverse complement strand
GGCATCCGCCGTGAGTTCCGTATCCTCCATCTCCTGCCCAAGCAGGCGGATGCGATGGGGAATCGTGAAGACCGGCAGGCCCGTCCAAAGAAAGGCATTGCTGTCCGTGATGATCGCGGTGCCCTGCATGAAGATGTTCGACGCCGGCCAAGGACGCCTGCTACTCGATCGCGAACAGGTACATGTGGTTCCGTTGGCGGGTGTCCACCCACTCCAGGTCGAGTGACGTGGCAGCGGCAACCAGTGCCTCCACGGCCGCGTCCTGCTCAGGTCCGGCGTCGGCTCCGCGGTACACGGTCAGGAACTCCGCCTGTCCTGCCTGAACCGTTGCAAACCGGGGCTCAAGGTACTCCCTCAACAAACAGTCCACTGCATCCTCGACCCGGGTCCACCCCCCCAGCACGGTTTCGCCGCCGGCGAGCGCAACGAACTGTCCCTCCAACACCGGCCCACGCTCCGAACCGGAATTGCGCACGGACTGGGCGACGGAGCCGTACACGGATGCATCGGCTGCTTCCTGCATTCCGTCCACAATCGAATCCCGCGGTCTCCCGCTTGATTCGAACCTGTACATCGCGGCCACGCCGGACAAAACAAAGGGAGTGTTAATCACGGTCGCCGAGGCGGGTGGCAAGCCAGCCACGGCAGCCCGTGCTGCCGGCAGGGCATTGCTGTGGTTGGGCAGCACGAGCACGTGGCTGCCTCCAGCTGTCCGGATGGCCTCCTGAAACTGGCCCACCGAGGGGTTGTAGGTATCGTTGCACCGAATCAAGCAATTGGTTCCCAGTGATTCGAACAATTCCGCGAACCCCGGACCGGCCGCCACCGCGACCAGGGCCAGTTCATCGGATCGGGCCGACTGAACCAAATGCACTGTCCCTTGGTCTCGTGTCGATGCCCGGTCCTTCGCCGTCGCCGCCGTCTGGGCGTCCAGGTTCTCGACCACGATATCCGTGATGAAAGCACCGGCACAGCCCCATGACAACACGGCGCCCGGATCGCGCGCATGCACGTGCACCTTGACCAGTTCCTCGCTGCCTTCAACCAACCCATACTCACCCATGGCCTGCAGTTCGGCGCGCATTTGGTCCACGGGATGAACCGGATGGTGTGCCAGGAACTGGATGTCAAAGCCGTGTTCAACAGCCGGAACTTCGCCCTTGGCATAACCGACGGGCGCCGGAGCAACCGCTTCGGCCGGCGGATCGAATTCGGGAACCTGCACGCCCCTGAAACCCTTGAGCAGGCCTTCCAGGTAGAGTGCCAAGCCCCATCCACCGGCGTCCACGACGCCTGCCTCCTTCAGGACAGGCAGGAGTTCCGGGGTGCGTTGAACCGAAGCCCTGGCTTCCTCGCACGCCGCGGACAACATGGCGTCGAAGCCGACCGACACAGGCAGGCGGGCCACATGCTCCGCAACGTCCCGGGCCACGGTCAACACCGTGCCTTCCCGCGGTTCGGCCACGGCGGACTGCGACTTTCCGGCTCCCGCCGCCAACGCCTGCGGCAATACGGAGGCATCCAGACACCCGGCCGATGTCACCTCCGCGGCGAAGCCATCCATGAACTGGCTGAGGATGACACCGGAATTGCCCCTCGATCCGGCCAGGGCAGCTTGCGCGGCCAGGGCCCAGATGGCCCCCCGGGCGTCGTCCGGACCCGAACTGTCGACAACCTCCACGACCGCCTGCAACGTCAGTGTCAGGTTGGTGCCGGTATCGCCGTCGGGGACCGGAAAAACATTTTCGCGGTTCAACCGCTCCTGGTGCCGCGCAACCCAAGCGGTGGCCGCACCAAGCATGCGAACGGCCACGTCGCGGGATACGGGTCCTGTCTGGGATTGCACGGGGGTTTCACTGAATTCGCACCGAACAGGCAAGGCCCGCCAAGCCGGACGGCGGGGACACCGTGCCCTGAGTGCGAATTATAGACATTCAGACCCGGTTATGCCCGATGTGTGGTAGTCCCGGTAGGACACCGGGTTCGAAAACCGCGGATTTGGTCCACAGAGCCCGGCTGGCACCCTCGGAGCCGATCGGCCACGAGCCAACCTCCGCAACCCACGGAGCGAGATTGTCCCGGCGGCCTCGACAACGTGCCACACACCCCTGCCACTGCCGTGGTTGGGTCAAACCTCCGCCCAAACGGGCAAGTTGGAGTAGACTGTCTGCCTGCCTCCCAGGCGTCCACGCGGCGCACACACGGAAGGAAACACGAGCGGGACTGTCGAGAGGACGCAACCATGCCAAAGTGCGACAACTGTGCCAAAGGCCCCCTGTACGGCAACAACAGACCCTGGTCGAACAAGGCAACCCGAAGGCAGTGGCACCCCAACATTCAAAAGATCAAGGTGATCGAGGACGGCCGCAGGGTAACCAAGCGGCTGTGCACGTCCTGCATCAAGTCCCTGAGTCGTTAGGCTGCCCTGTCCCCGGCTTGCAGCGCGACAGGTGCCGATTCCAACTTGAACCTGGTGCTGAGCTGGCCGCAGCCGGCATCCATCTCGACACCGCGGCGCACCCGAACGCTGACCGGTACGCCGCTCGCCTCCACCTGTGCGGCGAACGCGCGAACCCGCCCTGCCGGTGTGGGCCGGTAGGGCTGTCCGGGAATCGGATTGAACGGAATCAGATTGACGTGGCAGCGCCGTCCCCGTAGCACCCGCCCGAGTTGTCGGCCAAGTTCAAGGGTGTCGTTGACGCCGTCGAGCATCACATATTCGTACGTGACCCGGCGTCCGATGCGTTCGACGTATTCGTCCGCCGCCGCCATGATGTCGCGGATGGGCCATCGCCTGCCCGGCGGCACCAGCTGGGTACGCAGGTGATCATGGGGAGCGTGGAGGCTGACGGCCAGCCTTAGCTGGAGCCCTTCGCCGGCCAACCTGCGCATGGCCGGCACCACGCCGATCGTGCTGACGGTTATGTTGCGGGCACCCAGTCCGTATGCCTCGGGGGATGTCAGCATGCCGATTGCATCCCGCACCGGACCGTAGTTGTGCAGGGGTTCGCCCATGCCCATGAAGACAACGTTGGTGACCCGCGAACCGTCGGCCCGCGCGCGATCGGTTGCCAAATCCCGGTGCCGTGCCAGCAAACCCGACAGGGCCAGGACCTGCCCCACGATTTCGCCTGCCGTCAGATTGCGGGTCAGGCCATCCAGGCCCGTGGCGCAAAACGTGCAGCCCATGGCACAGCCGGCCTGGCTGCTGATGCACAGGGTTCGCCGCCGATCGTAGAGCATCAGGACCGCCTCGATCGTGGCACCGTCGGCAAGCCGGAACAGTACCTTGAGGGTATCGCCCGACTTCGACAGGCGACTGTCCGCGATCTCCAGTGGCCAAACGGACCCCCAATCCGCCAGTTGCCGTCGCAGCGGTTCCGGCAGGTTAACCATCTGCTCGCTGGCTTCAACATACTGTCCAAACACCCAACTGTGGATCTGCCTGGCCCGGTAGGCCGGGTATCCCCATGCGGCCAGCAACCCCACCAAGTCATCGCGAGACAGGTCGAGCAGGGAACGCATGGCGGTCAAGGTGCGGCGGGGAACAAGGGCTTGCACGGAACGGACTCGGGGCCTGGCGGGCGACCGCGTCCATCCTGTGTCGCAGCCGGGCGGTGAATGTCCGAGGCTACGAGTCTGCCACCCCGCCGTCCAAGTGGAATGCGCCGTACACCCGGCGCGTCAGACCACCGGCCGTTCCACTATCGAAATCGGGTGCGCAACGGGCTACGGCCTGTTCGTCGACTTCAACTCCGAGCCCCGGCCGGGTCGGGGGCTCGATCCAGCCGTCCGCCACCGGCAGCGGATCCGCAACCAGTTCGTAGACATCCGGATTGTCAACCGGGTCGATCATTTCCTGGATCACGAAGTTCGGCATGGCGAAGTCCGCGTGGACACACGCCGCCGTTGACACCGGACCGTAGGGATTGTGGGGGGCGATGCCGGCATAGTGGACATCCGCCATCGATGCAATTTTCATCAGTTCCGTGATGCCGCCTGCGTGACAACAATCCGGTTGCAGAATGCTGGCGGCATTGACGTCGAGGATTTCCCGGAAGCCCCAGCGTGTGAACAACCGCTCGCCAGTGGCGATCGGCGTATCCAGCTTTTCGCGGACGGCCGCCATGGCCCTGGGGTTTTCGGCCTGGCAAGGCTCTTCAAGCAAAAACGGCGATGACTCTTCGAATGCGCGACCGTAGCGGACAGCCATTTGCGGGGTCAGACGACCGTGCAAGTCCAACAGAATGTCAACTTCATCGCCCACCGCCTGTCTAACTTCTTTCAGGGACGCGGCAGCCTGTTTCACCTTCGGGATACCCTCCACGATGCCGGTGATCGGAACCGGTACGGTCTTGATAGCGGACCACCCCGCGTCCTTTTTGGACACCGCCGATTCCGCCGCCGATTCCGCGGTGTCGCCACCAAAGTGGGTATAGGCCCGGACTCGGTCTCGAACCCTGCCCCCCAGCAACTCGTACACCGGCCGCCCAAACTCCTTGCCCTTGATGTCCCAAAGCGCCTGGTCGATGCCGGACAGCGCCGACAGGCCGATCACGCCCTGTCTCCAAAAGCCGCTGCGATACATCAGTTGCCAAAGGAACTCCGTGCGCAGAGGGTCCTCGCCTTGAATCATGGATGCGAAGTCCCGGAGACAACCCGCCACAGCACGCGGCTTGCCTTCAAGGGAGGCTTCGCCCCATCCAACCAAACCGGGCCGGTCCGTCTCGACTTTGACAAACACATATACCCGGCTCGCGCCGGCTGCCAGCAGGGGCTTGACGTCCGTAATTTTCATGGTTTGGCACGGAAGCGCAAGGATAGAGGCAACACGGTACCACCACCTGTCAGTACTTGTAGTCTTCCCTGATCGGACTGAAAATGTCCACCACCCTGGCGGTTTCCGTCCCCTTGACAACCACGCTGTGCTCCACGTTGCCGGGGACGAAAAACACACCTCCGGGACCTACGGTTGTGGTTTCGCCCTGCATGGTGAATTCCAGGGTTCCGGAAACGACATAGCCCGCCTGTTCCTCCGGGTGACTGTGAACGGGCACTACCGATCCGGCCTGCATGTCCACGAGTGAAATCATGATGTCGTCGCCCCAGAACGTCCGGAGCGCAGGACCCTGGTCGCCGAACGGTGTCAGCGCCGGGCGGTTGTCGGAGTCGAAAAACGGCACGACCGTGCTCCTGTCTTGCAAGAATATTTCAGCTGCTCCCTGAACGGCCGGGGTCGGTAATCCCGCTCCCCGCCATCCCCTTGTCGGCCTCCGGCCGGCGCGCCAGTGTGCCACAGAGCGCCCGGTGCACACCGATGCCGTCTCGGCCATGGCAAAGCGGACACGCGGATTCTGCGCTAGAATGCTGCCCATCCCTCCACTCAATTCCCAGTCCATGACCCGACGTGAGCTCACGGCTGCCGTGGCAGTCAGACCAACTCTTTTCAACGCTCTGTTCTCCGAACGGAGCCAGCAGGATCTGGCATCGCTGGCCGCGTTGCGCTACCAGGAGGAGGACGATCGCCTTTCGGAGGACGACATGATCGCACTGGTCCGGGATTGTGAAGTGGCGATCACCGGCTGGGGCACGCCTCCGTTCTCCCAAAACGTGGTGGATGCCTGCCCGAATCTGAAGTTGGTGGCCCATTCCGCCGGCACCATCAAGCGTCTACTTCCCGATCCGGTCTGGAACAGAGGAATCAAGGTTGTCCACGCCGCAGCCGCAATCGCGCCGGCCGTGGCCGAGATGACAATCCTGCTGATGCTGATGTGCCGCCGAGACGTGCACAACATCAGCAGTCGCATGCATGCGGGAGAGCAGTGGCCCCAATCATCCGAGTTGGGCTTCGAGCTGGGGGGTACCCGGGTCGGGGTCATCGGAGCCGGTCACACCGGCCGCAACGTCATCAAGCTCCTACACGGGTTCTCCGCGGACATTGTGGTCTACGATCCGTACCTGTCCCCGGAACGGGCTGCCGAACTGAAGGTGACCCGGGTGTCACTGGAGGACCTGATGTCCACCTGTCCCGTCATCACGGTCCAGGCTCCGACCACGCCGGAGACCTACCACATGATCTCCAAGGAGCATCTGGCCATGATTCAGGACGGGGCCCTGTTCATCAACACGGCCCGTTCCCATGCCGTGAATGCCGATGCCCTCTACGAAGCCCTGAAGACGAACCGTTTCCAGGCCGCACTCGACGTCTTCGACAGCGAACCCCTGGCTGTCGACAGCCGTTTGCGCGGGCTGCCCAATTTGGTGCTGACCCCGCACTTGGCGGGCAAGAGCGAACAGGCCCGCGAGCGGCAGGGAGCCCTGATTGTCGAACAGCTGCACCTGTACGCGGCTGGCCAGCCGCTGACGCAGGAAGTCACGCGGGACATGTTGGTCACCATGGCCTGAACATACAATTCCCTGCAACATGCGCATCAACCTTCAATCCCAGTCACTCCGGACCAATTCCCAAGGACTGTCGGAGTGGGTCAGGGATGTCAGGGAAACCGAAATCGAACCAGCCCACAGCGCAATTTTGGTCTGCGACGTATGGGATCGGCACTGGTCGAATGGTGCGAACCTGCGCTTGGCGGCCCTGCTGCCGCGGATGGAAGACCTCCTGCACCGTACACGCAGTCGCGGCTTCCACATTGTCCATGCGCCTTCGGACACGTTGGCGTTCTACGCAGACTCCCCGGCGCGGAAACGAATTGCCGAGTTGCCGCTGATTCCCCCGCCGGCAGATTCGGTCCGTGAAGATCCGCCCCTGCCGATCAACGACCAGGACGGTGGTTCCGATTCGGGCGAGGACACGCCGACTGCCGTTTGGACTCGCCAACACCCGGCCCTGACCATCGATCAGGACCGGGATGTGGTATCCGACAACGGACCGGAAATCTGGAGCTGGATGCAACACACCGGAATCCGTCGGCTGTTCATCCTGGGTGTCCACACCAACATGTGCATTCTCAACCGAACTTTCGGCATCAAACAGATGGCCCGCTGGAATGTACCTGTGGCCCTGGTCCGGGACCTCACCGACAGCATGTACAATCCGGCCTGTCCTCCCTATGTCAGTCACGATGCAGGCACCGGTCTGGTCATCGACTACATAGAGAAGTTTTGGTGTCCCACCGTCCACAGCCAATTCTTGTTCGGCTTGTAGACAACCTGGCGGGACCCGTCATCGCCACTACGTTCACAGGAATCAGACCAGATGCCCCTGGGTACCGCAAACCAAGTCATCGCCGGTGGCGGCTGCCACCACATCGCCCTCCAGACCCGTGACTGGGAGGCCTCGCTGAAGCTGTACCGGGATGTGCTGGGCATGCCGGTGTCCGCTCAATTCGGTACACCGGAACGGAGGGTTTGGCTTCTCGACATGGGTGACGGCAGTTTCATGGAACTGTTTGAACCCACTGCGGACACCCCGGCGCCCGGCACCGATGCCGCCAACGATCCCATCTTCCATTTCGCGTTGGCCACGTCGGACACCAAGTCCAGCATCGAACACGTACGGTCCGCCGGTTACGAAGTGACCGTGGAACCCAAGACGGTTGAACTTGGCGACATGACCGTGACAATCGCCTTCTTCAACGGTCCCAGCGGAGAGAGCATCGAGTTCTTCCAGGTGCACTGACAGCGGCATCGCCGGGTTGCCCGCGCACGGGTACCGCAGCGGCTGGCGCGACGCCACTTGAGAATCTTGTTGACGGGGGCCTCCGCATCGGCCCCGCAAGTTGCGCGTTTCCGGGGAGAGGCTGGCTGTGACCGGGTTGCCGATCCTGGCCGATAGGGCGGCGGCCAAGGCCAGATCACCGCTGAAGCTCTATGTGCAGGGTCCGTACGGCACCGGCAAGACTTCCTTGTCCTTGCACAGGTTGGCCTGGCTGCAACAAACCTTTCCGGCTGAGGGCTTCAGGACGGTGGTCCTCCTGCCGGCCAACCTGTCGCGGCCCGAGTTCCGAAGACGGTGGCGCCCATTCGCCAACCGGACCGCCAACCAGCCGCGGATACTGACACCCCATCGCCTGGCCAGCACCGCGGTGACCCTGGCCTGGCCCGAACTGGCGGCGGAAGCCGGCTTCGCAAAGCCGCTGGACGAACCTGTCCCCATCACCCGGGAACATGTGCAGTACATTCTCATCCCCCGTGTGAAGTCCCTGTTCCAAGAGGGCAGGCTAGCGGGGGCTGCAGCCAAGTACAGCCGCAGGGAACGGAGGGTGGTGCGGGAGGCGATTGAAATCCTGCGGGCGTCCGCCATGTACGGGCTGACGTTCCAGGAGGCGCGGGACCGCCTGATCGACGGTCTTCAACCTGGACCCTATCGGGAAGGGGTTGCGGCATCCCTGACCAATGTCGCGGACCTCCTGGCAGACTTCCGGCGCTTCTGCCTTGCACAGGGCCTGATTGACGAAAGCCTGCTGATCAGCCTGTTTTACCGGGTTATTGAACGTGAAGACCTCCTGCAAAGCTGCGTGTTGCCCACCTGTCGCCACTTGCTGGTCGAGAATCTGGAGGAACAGACCTACAACACCCACGCGCTCATTCGAACACTGGCGCCCCATCTGGATTCTCTCCTGGTCACGGTGGACGAGGATGCCGGTGTCAGGTACTTTGACGGCGGATACCCCGAGGGCTGCGGCGACGTCGCCGCATTGTGCGATCTGCGCGTTCGGACCGCCAATCCGTCCAATCCGATCCAGTCCCTTCTGGCCGAAGGGCTCAACGCGGCGCACAGAAACCGGGATCCTGCCCCGTCCGACGGCATCGACTGGGACGTGGATGGGCGGATCGAATTGCGTGCAACAGATGGCAGTGCGAAGGAACCGCATGGCAGACGATTGGCCCACTCCAGCCACCAGCACAACATCGACATGCTCGCCGGGGCCGCGGATCTCGCGGCGAGTCTGATTGCGGCCGGTGTTGAACCCGGCGACATTGCCCTGGTGGCCCCGATCGTCACCAATCAAATGAGAGTGACCCTTAAGCAGCACCTTGCCGATGCCGGCGCGAACCTGTACTCGCACCGTCCCAGCCGCGCCCTGCACGAAGAACCAGCCACGAGGGCATTGTTGTCTCTTGCCCGGATCGCCTATCCCGGGCTTGCTGTGAGAATGTCCGGTGAACTTGATCTCCGCGTCGCGTTGATGAAGTCCATCAAGGGACTAACCGGCCTGCAGGCGTACCACTTGGCCAGGGCCTGGCTCCCCCACTGGGAGTCCGATGAAACGGGATTTATTCACTTGCCCGCCGACGTTGGCGAGCAAATCGGCACAACCCGCGGCCGGGACTGGGACGCACTAAGGCATTGGCTGGTTGCCTACCGGAGCGAGGAAAGTACATTTTCACTGCACGGATTTCTCGCCCGTCTGATCCACGAAGTGCTGAGTAAACCCCAGTATGGATTCGATCGTGATCCGGAGGATATGCGAGTGGCCGCGCATCTGGCGCGTTCGGCGGCCGTGTTCAGGGAACTCGTACTCAAGCACGGAATCCATGCGGACTTGGCTACCGACCCGGAAAACGGAGCCGCCGCGCTGTTCACGGATCTCGTGGAAGAGGGGTTGCTGGGCGATCCCTATGTCCCGGACGAGGATCCGCCCGGCGACGCCGTTTTCCTGGCCCCCGTAACATCCCTGCTAATGCGGTACCGGTCGTGGCGATACCAGATATGGCTGGACATCGGCAGCGAACTTTGGGGACAACGTCTGCGCGGGCAACTGGCCCATCCGTGGGTGCTGTCCCCCACGCGCACGCAGGGCGGCCCCTGGCGGGACGGCGAGGAAAGCCTGGTCAGCGGGATTCTTCTGCGCCGCTTCGTGATGGGCCTGGCGCGGCGCACCCGCGATTGCGTGTGGCTTCTGCACTGCGACTACAACGAAAGGGGTGGCGAACAACGCGGCCCGTTGTTGCCCGTCTATCAGTACGTTGCCAATGGGGAAGACGAAGACAGCCCATCCCCCACCCCGTACGGGGTTGTGCAAACCGGAAACCGATCATGAACGAGGGAACAGCCTATTGGAATGAGCGGTACACCCACGGCAGTACGCCTTGGGACACCGGCATCACACCACCCGAAGTTGTTGCATTCTGGGAGTCCCACGGCGACCACTTTGCCCCGGGCGCCTTGGTTGTGGACGTAGGTTGCGGCACACAGACCAACCTCGGGTTCCTGGCCCAACGGGGCGTCCGTGCCATCGGTTTTGACTTGAGCCTGGTCGCCCTGCTTAAGGGCCTGCAGCGATACCGGGACGCTCGGGCTTCCGGTTTGCGGATGGGTGCCGCCGTCGCGGACGCGACTGCCTGGCCGTGCCGGACATCGGAGGCCAGCTATGTTCTCGATGTCGGCTGCCTGCACACACTTGGACCGGACCAGCGAAGAGCCTATGTCCTTGAACTAGCACGCGTGCTGAAACCCGGAGCCTGGTATCACCTGTTCTGCTTCCAGCGGCTGTCGCCGGCACCACCCGATCCGGAACAACGCAGTTTCTTCCTTGAGGGGGAACTGGAAGCGTTGTTCGGTGAGCAATTCATCACCGTCCTGGAACAAGTGGACGAACAACCCCAGAACGGGAGGCACGGCACGTGGCGGCTGATGCGCAGCAAAGATTGACCGCGACCTGGCCCCGTCCCGTCCCCGACAACGGGCGGTTCCCCGTGCCATCTAACATTGGGTGACCGTTCGGGGAAAAGACCTCGATTCCACAACCAAAGGCCGCGTGCACCATGTCAGATGCCCAAACCCGATTTCGGTTGGACAATTCCTTGGAGACTCTTTACGCCGGACGGACTGCCGACCTGGCCTGCACCTCCGATGACCCCCGTTCCCTGCTGGCATGGCAGGTCGCGACGCGGCGTCAGGTGAAGGCGATGCTGGGCATTGCGGACGTGCC
>DAOUIC010000319.1:0-2669 GCA_034428255.1 Anaerolineales bacterium | reverse complement strand
TTGTTTCCTCATGCGGTGTTTCCCCTATTTCACGGCAAGCAGGAATATGTTGTTGTTCGTATCGACCACGGTACCGACCTGAGCACCTGCACCGACCTCAGTGGGAATCCCTGGGCACAGGAGACCCGGATCCGCCCCGCAGGAAGTCGAAGTCCGCGCCCAGGTTGGCCTGCTGCACGTGCGAGGTGTAGAGGGACACATAACCGCGGTCGGTATGGGCCGGCAGTGGTGTCCAGTTGTTGCGCCGGGCGACCAGCTCCTCCTCCGGCACATCCAAGGTTAGGGAGCGGCCCGGCACATCAAGTGTGATGCGATCCCCATTGTGTACCAGGGCCAAATTGCCGCCGGTCGCTGCTTCGGGGGTCACGTGCAGGACCACAGTGCCGAAGGCGGTGCCGCTCATGCGGCCGTCGGAAATCCGCACCAAATCGCGCACTCCCTTGCGCAGCAGGCGTGCCGGCAGCCCCATGTTGCCCACCTCCGCCATGCCGGGATAGCCCTTGGGACCAACGTTCTTGAGCACCAGTACGCTGTCTTCGTCCACCTCAAGGTCGGGGCTGTCGATGCGGGCGTAGTAGTCGTCGATGTCCTCGAAGACGACGGCCACACCGGTGTGTTGCAGCAGGTGGGGGGAGGCCGCAGACGGCTTGATGATGGCACCGTCAGGGCACAGGTTGCCGCGCAGGACGGCCAGTCCGGCTTCCGGCTGCACGGGGTTGTCCGGAGTGGCGATGACCTTCGGATTGTGGCAGACGGCACCGGCCACGTTTTCGCCCATTGTCCGGCCCGTGACGGTCAGGGCGTCCATGTGCAGCACGTCCCTTAGGACCTCGATCACGGCTGGCAGACCGCCGGCATAGTAGAAGTCCTCCATCAGGTATTCGCCGGACGGCATCAGGTTGACCAGCAGCGGCATGCGGCTGCCCAGCCGGTCGAAGTCGTCCATGTCCAGCGGGATGTTCAGGCGGCCGGCAATGGCCAGCAGGTGGATCACGAAGTTGGTGGAGCCGCCGATGGCTCCGTTGACCCGAATCGCGTTCTCGAAGTTCTCCCGTTGCAGAACCTTGGACAACCTCAGATCCTCGTGGACCATCTCCACGATACGGTTGCCTGCCATGTGCGCCAGGCGCTTGCGCCGTGCGTCGACCGCGGGAATGGCGGCGTTGGTGGGCAGGGTCAAGCCCAAGGCCTCCACCATGCAGGCCATGGTGGAGGCCGTGCCCATGGTCATGCAATGTCCTTCGCTGCGTGACTGGCAGGCTTCCGCCTCCATGTACTGTTCCAGGCTCATGGCCCCGGCGCGCAGGTCGTCGGTGAAACGGTACGAGTGGGTGCCGGACCCGATGTCCTGGTTGCCCCATTTGCCGTTCAGCATCGGTCCGCCGGACACGACCAGGGTCGGCAGATCCACACTGCAGGCTCCCATGACCGTGGCCGGAGTGGTCTTATCGCAGCCTGTCAGCAGGATCACGCCATCCACGGGATTGGCCCGGAGCGTTTCCTCGACGTCCATGCTGGCCAGATTGCGGAACAACATGGTGGTCGGGCGCATCAGGGCTTCGCCCAGGGACATGACCGGGAACTCGACCGGGAAGCCTCCGGCCTCGTAGACCCCCTTCTTGACCTGTTCCGCCAGGATGCGGAAGTGTCCGTTGCAGGGGGTCAGTTCCGACCAGGTGTTGCAGATGCCGATGACCGGCCGGCCGTCGAACAGGTGTTCGGCGTGGCCCTGGTTCTTCATCCAGCTGCGGTTGGTGAAACCCATCAGGTCATGGCGGCCAAACCACTGGTGGCTGCGCAACTGTGTCTCCGACATAAGGTACCCCGGGCGGTGGCGTTTGAACGGCAGGGGAATCGTAAATCACGGATACCGAAACGCTGCCGGACGGACTTGGTGGCGCGGCAGGCACTCACGGTGGCGGTTCCCCGGTACGCCCAAATGTAAGATCGATATCTCACCATCAAGGAATGCCAACAGCCATGGAAACGTCACGCGCTGCCTATCTCGAATCCAACCAAACCCGTTTCCTTAAGGAACTGTGCGAGTTCGTGTCCATCCCCAGCGTGTCCGCGCTGCCGGAGCATGCCGGGGACGTGGAAACCGCGGCCGACTGGCTGGCCTCCAGGGTGGAAGACGCCGGTTTCGAAAATGTGGTTCAGCTGCCGACCGGCGGCACGCCGGTGGTGTATGGCGATTGGCTACACGCTCCCGGCCGGCCGACCATCCTCCTGTACGGGCACTACGATGTCCAGCCGGCCGATCCCGTCGAGTCCTGGGATTCCCCACCGTTTGCCCCGGAGGTCAGGGACGGACGCCTCTATGGACGCGGGGCGTCCGACAACAAGGGTAACCTGCTGGCCGCCCTGATCGGCCTTGAAGCCGTGTTGCAGACCGACGGATCCCTGCCGGTCAATGTCAAGCTGTTCCTGGAGGGAGAGGAAGAGATTGGCAGCCCCTATTCGTTGGGCCTGTTGGGTACCGAGAAGGAACGGCTGGCCGCGGACATCTGCGTCAACGCGGACGGAATTCAGTACGGGGTGGGCAAGCCCACCATCCTGGGCTCCTTCCGCGGCATGGCGGGGATTGAAATTACAGTCCGGGGGCCGTCGTCCGATGTCCATTCGGGGATTTTCGGCGGCACCATCCATAACCCCCTCCACGCCATGGC
>DAOUIC010000318.1:0-5553 GCA_034428255.1 Anaerolineales bacterium | reverse complement strand
GGCGATGCCGACATGATCCTGCTGGTGCTGTCTTGGGACCTTCCTTAGCTCGACTTTGTACAAAGTCGAGCTAAGTTGGCCTGCATATGCTCGGTTTGTGCTGGGACCGTATTCATGATTAGGTGACTGGGCAAGCAGGGAATACGGGGAAGATGCAAGTCGCGCTTTTCCGCCAGGCTCCGTGCAGCATGCGCCAAAGCGGTGGTGGCCTGACGGCTTACATGCGACAGCCGGACACCCACCAGACCTGGACTTGGATCCGGTCAATACAGATCCCGCTTGCCGCCAGGTGCCGCCTTGCCTTCTTTGACTTCGGTGACGACATCGCGTGCCGATCCGCCCAACAAGGCGGCATCGGACAGCAGGGTCGTGAACTGATACCCCAGTTCCTGGGCGTACAAGGCATATTCGGCAGAACCCACATGAATGCCGGCGAAGACGCCATGGTGTTGGCAACGCTCCGCGATCTTCACCACAGCGTCAAATGCGGTGCCCTCGCGGTGATCCGACGTGGGCGGCAGGCCATAGCTTTGCGCCAGGTCGGCCGGACCGACGTAGATGGAGTTCAGGCCCTCGACCGACAAAATCGCGTCGATGTTGTCCACGGCCTGCTTCGTCTCAATCATGGCCATGACCACGATCTCGTTGTTGGCTTCCGACGGATAGTCCGCGCCACCATAAAGCCGCGCGCGGTTGGGACCATGGCTGCGGTAGCCGATGGGCGGGTACAGGCAGGACCCCACGAACTTCTCGCACTGCTCCTGCGTGTTGATCATCGGACAGATGATTCCGTAGCAGCCGGCATCCAACAGCTTCATGATGATGCCTTCCTCGTTCCACGGCACCCGTGCCAGCGGCACGGTGTCGGTCGTGGAAATGGCCGTCAGCATCGGCACCGCCTGGGTATAGTCCACCGGACCGTGCTGCATGTCGATGGTCAGGCTGTCCCAGCCTGCGTGCGACATGACCTCCGCGGCATAGGAGTGGCCCAGGGCACACCAGCCGTTGACTACCAGGTCACCCTGGCGAAATAGTTCGAGAACCCTGTTCTTGCGCATGCGGTGTGTCCTTCCGGCGGTGGAGCCGCTCTGGTGAGTTTGGTCAAATCAACTTGTGGTATTCGTCAATCTCGCGCTGATAGCCGTCGGCGGAGTTGTCCAGGACTTCGTCCAGGGACACCTGCCGCTTCAGGTGCGAGGATTCGATCATGGCGAAGCTGCAGGCGAGGTCCATCAGCCCTTCATGGCCCGAAGTCTCGATCTGCCCCTGTTCCTTGATCGCGGTCAGGAAGTCCAGGCCCTGAATGGCAAACCCGTCCGTCAGGCCAAGCGGGAAGTGTCGATCCCTTTCCTCCGCGGTGATCTCCTGCTGGTAAAGCTCAACCAGGTTGACTTCGGTTCCCGACGGGGAATGCAGTTGGCCGCCCACGATTGCCCCCTCGGTGCCGTAGAAGGCCGGTGCGCCCGACACCTCCACCGGTGGCCCGTGCAGGCCCCACGACCAAAGGAGTTGGCCTATGGCCCCGTTCTCGAAGCCGAAGCAGGCAAGGTGGGTGTCGTCCACATCCACGGCCACCGGGTTCGCGTGGTTGGTGTCCCCGGGCATGTAGCGGTTGGATTCGAGGGTTGGGGTGTGGGCGGACACCCAGGCCACTTCGCCGAACACATGGCGCAGACCATGGAACTGGTGGACGCCGATGTCGATGGTGCCACCGCCGCCTCCGCGCACCTTTTGGTGTCGCCACGGAGTCTCCGCCACCACCTTGGTCGGCGACCAAAGTCCGCCGAGGGAGCCGGAGATCACCAACTGCGGTGCCCCGATGCGTCCCGTCGCGACCGCCCAGGCCGCAGCCCGGCCGGACAGGCTTTGCCGCACATTCTCGAAGACCCCAAGCACGCAATTGTTGTCCTTGGCTTGGCGGATCATCCGCTGGCCGGCCCGCACGGAGATGGCCAGGGGCTTCTGCGTGTGCACATGCAGGCCGGCGCCGAGGGCACTGTCGGCCACCAGGTGGTGGACATCCAATGCCGTCAGGTCGATGACGGCGTCCACCGTGCCCGATGCCACCATTTCGCGGAAGTCCGTGAAAATGGCCGCGTCCGTGTCGCTGTGGAGATCGGTGACGTAGGTGTGCGGTGCCGCCAGGGGATCGCCGGTCGAGGGATCCAGGACCGGCGGGCGCGGGGTGGGACCTTCGCCGCGCCGGGCGAACATGAGGGCATCGTCGCGATTGCGCGCGACCAAGGCTGTAACACGAAAGTCGTCCACACCCTTCTCAATCAGGCGCAACAGGCCTTGCAGGTGGGCGTTGAGGATGCGGCCGCATCCCACAATGCCGAGTCGAATCATCGGTCCCCCTTGAAGATTGATTGACAGTGGATCCGGTTGTCTATGCGTACGGATTCAGGAACGGCAACGGCAGGGACACTGCCTTGCCCGTGTGGCAGCTCTCCAGGCCCGCCTGCAGAATTTCCTGGGCATTGCGCCCCACGGTGTCCGTGCACAACGGGATGATGTCCGTGCCGTTGACCAGATGGTTGAGGAAGCAGGCGGTGGCGGACGACCAGTGGTCCGGCACGGGGGACAAATCGACTTCGACGCCCATGTCGTGCTCCTCGGTGGCCAGCAGCAGCCGGTCGCTGGTGATCTGCAATGTGCCTGCGGTGCCGTACAGGACCCCGACGTAGGAGGTCACGTGGCCGATCTGCGACCAGGAGGCTTCGGTCACCGACATGGCATCGGGGTAGTTGAGGATCAGGATGGCATTGTCTTCCTGTGGCGAAAAGTCGTGAACCAGCCTGTTGGACACGCCGGTGACGGTGGCGGGGCGGCCCAGGACCGCGGAGGCCAGGGCTGCACCGTAGCAGCAATAGTCCATGAGCGCGCCGGCTCCGTTGAGTTCGGAGTCGTACAGCCACTCGCAGAAGTACTCCGAACATCCCAGGGCCCGCGGGCCGTTGTGGGCCGATCGATACCGCGTGCTGAATACCCGCCCGATGTCGCCGGCCTCCGCCATGGCGAGGGCCTGCTGCATTGACGGCCACCAGGCGAAGGGCCAGTTGATCATCAGGGCCCGATCCGATTCGCGGCTGGCCTGCAGCATCACGTCCGCCAGGGCAACGGTGCTTGCCATTGGTTTCTCCACCAGTACGGGCAGGTCCGTGGCCAGAGCCATGGCAGCATTAAGGGCACCGCTAAGGTTGTCTCCGAAAACGTAGACGGCATCCAGGGTCTCGTTGGACAGCATCTCCTCCGTTTCGTCGTAGACACGCTCGCAGGAAGTGTCCGCCCGGACCTTGTCCTGCAGTTCCGCGTTCGGATCGGCGGCCGCCACCAGGCGACCCAGGTCCGATGCCTCCAGTTCGGCCAGATTGCCCCAGGCGTGGTCGTGGGACAGGCCCAGAACGCCGATCTTCAGTTCTTCTGCCATGTGGTTCCCCGCTGTGTTGGTCCGACGCGCTTGGCTGTCGGCACGGTGTGAGTAGTCAGGTGGACTGGCCGGCGACCTGGGGTGTGAGTACGGCACCGCGGCGCATGAGGGCGAACAACACGCTGCTGGTGAAGTAGGACACGGCACAGACCACGAACAGGAAGGTGAAGCCGCGCCAGTCGACGAGTGTGCCGCCAACGGCCAGGCCAATTATATTGCCGGCTCCCATGGCCGTGCCATAGATGCCCACGTTGCTGCCCCGGCTCTTGCGGTTTCCCAGTTGGGTGGCGTGCAGCATGGACGTGATCGTGTAGGAGGCGAAGCCCCAACCCCGGCTAATCTGGGCGGAAATGAGCGTGGGTCCAATGGTGGAACTGCGGAGGGACACGTAGCCGGCCATCGTCAAGGCCAGGCTGATGCCGCTGGAGGCCAGGATCAGAAGGCTGCCGAAGCTGTCGGCCATCACACCGATGAAGGGCATGAGCACCCCCTCCACCAAGGCGGCCAGGCCCCACAGCCAGTTGGCTGCTTCGCTGGGCATGCCAAGGCTCCGCAGGAAATTGGGAAACATTGATGTCTGGGCCGAGTGGGCCACGTTCCAGAGCACGACTCCGGTCAGGAACAGGAGTGCCATCGGGTCCCGCAGGCTGAAGCGGGAGGCGGTGGCTTCCTTGGCCGCGGCTTCGCTGGCGGTCTGCGGCGGCAGGTCCTGGACCAGGAATCCGATTAGCGTGGCCAACAGATACCCCCCGGAGGCGAACAGGTAGGCCTGTTGCAGGCCGAGGCGGTTGATCACGATGCCCGAGGCCAGGGCTCCGGCGCCAAACGCGATGGAGCCAAATCCGCGATAGGTGCCAATGCGGCGTCCCTGATTGTCGCTTTGGGCCACCCAGTCGCCAATCAAGGTGAGTCCGACGGTCATGTAGGCGGCAATGGCAATGTGGTCCATGACCATGATGGCCCAAATTTGCTCGACGGATTTGGCCCGGGACAGCAGGGCCAGCCCCACGGTCAGGACCGCCAGCGCTCCGAGGACAATCGGCTTGCGGCGGCCAAGGTGGTCGGACCAGCGGCCGAAGGCGTAGTTGGCGCCGAGCGAAACCAGGCTGCTGGTGGTCAGCACGGCGGAGATGCGGGAAAAGCTGGCCCCCAACTCCCTCAGGTAGATGGACAGCGACGGCCCGGTAGTGCCCATCCCCATGAACATGAGGAACTGGATCGCGGTCAGGAGACTGACATTGTCCAGCCGCGCGGAAAGGGAACCGCGCCATCGTTTGAGCATGGCGGATGCATCCAGGGGAAGGAGCCGGCCGGCGGATGTCCGGCGGGAGTGCCGGTCGGCTGGCAGACGGCTCCATTATAGGTTGGCGGGACGCTGTTTCCGCCTGTCCCGCATTCGGCGGAGCACCGTACGGCCGTACGTGCTCCTGCTCTTGGTCGTCGAGCATTGAGTGAGTGTGGGGAGTGGGACCGGGCAAACGGAATTGACGCACATGGGACCGGTGCTTCGCTAAGCCTTCAATTTGTATTGAATTGTATTGTATAATTGCCATATTTGACATGGACGAGATTTACCGCATCCCGCAGTTTGGTGCCCGTGTGGGGCGTTCGGCGCACCCGTTGCGCGTCATGGATCGCAACGGCACATTCCCGGCCCGCTGGACCGCGACCGGGAGGCGGTACCACACCGAGGCGGATGCACTGCGGTTCCCGGGCAGGGGCGACGTTGCCCCGCAGGGATTGACCGCGGTCTGCTGCCGGGTGTCCAGTCGGGGGCAGCGGGACGATCTGAAACGTCAGGTTTCCGCGATGGAAGCGTACTGCCCGGGTGCAGGCGTGGCGGTGGACGAGTGGCTGTCGGAAATCGGGAGCGGCCTGCATTTCAAGCGCAAGGTGTTCCTGTCGCTGAGGGAATGCATCGAGAAGCGGAAGATCACCCACTTGCCGGTGGCCCACAAGGACCGGCTGACCCGGTTTGGATTCGACTGGTTCGAGCATTTCGCCACGCAACACGGCTGCGCCATCACGGTCGTCAACCAGGAAAGCCTGTCGCCGCAGGAGGAGATGGTCGAGGATTGGATGTCCATCGTGCCTGCCTTCTCCTGCCGCCTGTACGGGTTGCG
>DAOUIC010000317.1:0-1796 GCA_034428255.1 Anaerolineales bacterium | reverse complement strand
TGAAGTCGCGCTCCTCGCACCACTATCGGCCCCTGCATCGAACCGTCGAACACAAGAAGACGATGCCCAAGCACGAAGGCCACATGCAGGTGGTGGAAATCCTACTCGACGCCGGTGCCGATCCCCTCCTGCCGGGCAGCCCTTGGCTCATCAGTGCGGTCGCCCTTTGCGCCACGGGTGATGCAACCGAGTTCCTGCCCCTCCTGCTGGACCGGATCCCGGCAGACCTCGACATCTTCCATGCCGCTTTGCTGGGACATCCCCAAAGAGTCGAGGAACTGCTCGCGGACAATCCTGCCCTGGCCGCGTCACACGACCCGGACACCCGGATCTGGACGAGCGAGCGCGGCTGGTCCGCTCTCCTCTATTGCACCCGATCCTGTCTGGGCAGGAACGACACGGCCAAAGCCAAGGAGCTGGCCGCCACGGCCCGATGCCTGCTGGCACGCGGAGCGGATCCCAAGGGCTGCATCGAACATGCCATCCACAGCGGCAACCTCGAGATCATGGAGACACTGCTTGAAGCCGGGGCCTCCGTGGCAGACGACGACACGCTCAACCACGCCGCCTGCGACGGCCAGTTCGAAATGCTCGAAATGCTCCTAAAGCACGGCACACGGCTTGACGGCACGCGCGGCACGGAACATCACGGCGGCTACACTCCGCTGGGTTGCGCGGTGTCGTGCCGCAGCCTTCAGGGCGTCCGATGGTTCCTGGAGCAGGGCCAGGATCCCAATCACATCAAGAGCCAGGCCAACGAAAACTGCCTGCACGTGGCCGTGCACCACGGTGCCAGCAACAGAATGCTCCAGCTCCTCCTCGACTTCGGAACCCGACTCGACCAGAAGGACACGTCCGGCTGCACCCCGCTGGATCGGGCACGGATGAAAAAGCGAACCAAAGCGATCCCGTTTCTCGAGGCGGCTGCTGCCGGGGCCCCGTGACTGCCGAAACCGCGGGATGCGTCCCCGTCAACACCTGAGCTGCCCGGACCGACCAAAACCAAATCGTCCAACAATTTCACCAATTGATCCAAAAGAGGATTGACCAAATTCAGGCGGCCAGAAGTCGGATTCCACCCAGAGGCATTGCATATCAAACGCGGTTGGTGAAACCGGAAATCTTCCAGACGTGCAAAATGTTGTGAACCCTTCGGCGCTCGCATGCCGTGCGGCCGGGGCACTCAGTCGGCATCCCCCTCGTCTTCCCGGGTCCGATGTTCCCACAACCAGGAAAACGCGTAGATCCCCGTGTCATGGCCATCGTCCCAAGTAATGCGCACCGCGTATCCGCCCACCAGCTCGACGGCCGCCACCCGATCGCTTGGCATGGGGCCGCTGGACAAGGCCAAGGGATCAACCTCCGTGCCGGATTCTCCGAGCACCGCCCGGCAGGATGCACAAGGGCAGTTGCTGCGCAGCCACGTCAGCGACAACTCACTGACGGAATCGTCCTGCCACTCGATGCGCATGAGATTCTGCGCACGCAGAACTCGAATCCTGCGAGGGGAAAGGTGGGGATCTTGCTGGACTGCCATTGTGCGAAACCTTCCCGAATGTTCGTATGGCTGCTACGCGATGTCCTTGCCTGCCGCACCGGCACTTCCAGTCGGCCGGCGATACGTTGCCGATTCGGCCCCCGCACTCTCGTCAGATCCTCAAGGCCTGGATTTGGTGCGGATGGCCAAAGATGCCCCGCGCGGCCTCGGAGAACGGCTGCCGCGTGTCCCACATGGTGACTCGAACGCCGCCGCGCAGCAGCCGACCGGTGAGATGGGTCCGCTCCAGGGCTGCCAG
>DAOUIC010000316.1:0-6979 GCA_034428255.1 Anaerolineales bacterium | reverse complement strand
CGGTGACAAGGTTGCCCCGAACTGTCCGGCCGCAACCTGATCAGCCAGAAATTCTGCCATACCCGGGGATGCCGTGGCCCGGCGGGTTGTCCCGACCGGGCCTGTTTCAGTTTCGTTGACCTTGGTCCGGGATCCGAA
Source organism: Anaerolineales bacterium (assembly GCA_034428255.1). Classification (GTDB taxonomy): domain Bacteria; phylum Chloroflexota; class Anaerolineae; order Caldilineales; family Caldilineaceae; genus Bin34. The sequence goes on along the minus strand of DAOUIC010000316.1, from coordinate 6,841 downwards.
ACGGACGAGGGAGCCCTTGACAATGGGTTGGACTCAATAAAGCAACGGAGTACGAAGACATGGGATTGACTGTGACACACTGTTTCCAAGGACAGGTCCACAGAAAACGGACCATGAATTTTATTCGGAATTTCAATCGTTTCCTGGCCACAACCCCATGTACTGCATTCCCCTAAACACTGCCCATGTTTCTTTGGCCCGTGTTGGTGGAAAAGGGCTTAACTTAACCAAGTTGACCCAAGCCGGATTTCCTGTACCGGATGGTTTTATCATTACTACCGACGGCTATGAGGCCTTCGTCAAAAGTGTCGGCATTGCGGGTTGGATGACCACGGAAGCCGACCGGATCGACATGTCGGATCCGGACGCGGTGGCGGCACTCTCCGAACGCATCCGGGCCCGTTTCCGGGCCGGCACCATGCCCCGGGAGCTGGCAGCACGGATCCGTGCCGCCTACGATGATCTGGGCCGGCCGAAAGTGGCGGTACGCTCCTCCGCCACGGCCGAAGACCTGCCTGGCATGTCGTTTGCCGGACAGCAGGACACCTTCCTGAACGTACTGGGTAAAGACGCGCTGTTGACGGCAGTCATCGATTGCTTCAGCAGCCTCTGGTCTGCACGCGCCATCAGCTATCGGGCCCGGAACGGCATTGAACAGTCCGAGGTCTCCTTGGCGGTGATCGTGCAGGGGATGGTGCAGAGCGAAGCCTCGGGCGTCCTGTTCACCGCCAATCCCGTGACGGGCCGGCGCACCGAATCCGTAATCGACGCCACGTTGGGGCTTGGCGAGGCCCTGGTCAGCGGACAGGTGGAACCGGACCACTACGTGGTGGAGACCGGGACCGGCCGCGTGCTCGAAGAACATGTAGGCGCCAAAGCCACGATCATTCGCGGACTGGCAGGGGGCGGTACCGAGACCGTCCACGAGGAGGATCAACGGACACGGGCCCTTACCGATGCGCAGATTGACATGCTGGTGGACTTGGGCAAACGGGTGGCGGCCCTGTACGAATTTCCCCAGGACATTGAGTGGGCCTTTGCCAATGGGGAACTGCTCCTGCTCCAAGCCCGTCCCATTACCACGCTGTTTCCTTTGCCGCGCATGGCGGAGACCGACCACCTGCGGGTGTTCGTGTCCCTCGGCACGGTGCAAGGAGTGCTCGATCCATTCACCCCGCTGGGACAGGACATGCTGAAAGGTCTGTTTGCGGGCCTTTGTCGCGTCTTCGGGCGGCAGGCAACGATCTTCGACCAGCCGGTTGTTCACATAGCCGGCGCACGGCCTTGGATCGAAGCCACCAGCGCGCTGCGCAACCCGCTGGGACGTCGCATGTTCCTTACTGCGTTTCCCCTGCTGGATCCGGGGATTGCCGAAGCCGTACGTGCCTTGGTCGACGATCCTCGACTGCCGGTGGGAACAATGCGACTGTCATCGCTATCCCGTGTCGCTCCGGCTGTGTCCGGAATTCTGAGATCGGTACTGCATGCATTGCTGCAACCCGAGGCGGTGCTGCGCCACACGCAGGCCTCCGTCGAGGCTCTCGTCACCTCCATCCAAGAGCAAGTCCAGCTGGCCGACACCCTCCAACAACGGCTCATGCTTTTCGAGTGGCTTGGTCACCAAGTGTTGTTTCCGCGTGCATTTTTGCGGCTCGCACCCTTGATTGCAGTTGGTTACGCATCCTTGCAGATGCTGGGTCGGTTGAACTCGCGGTTGTCTGTGGCCAACCCGGATGTGCCTGCAAGGCTGTTTATGGAGCTGGCCAAGAGTTTGGACCATAGCGTAACCACCAACATGGATTTGGAGCTGTGGCAGGTAGCCAAGCGAATACGTGAGGATTCCCAAGCCTGCGCCGAATTCGAGGCCGCGAGCCCGGAAGATCTGGCCCGGGATTTCCACAGCGGGACGCTGCCAGTCCCCGTCCAGCAGGCACTGACGGACTTCCTGGACAGCTATGGCATGCGGGGACTGGCGGAGATCGATTTCGGCCGACCCCGCTGGCGGGAACAGCCGCTCCCCATCATCCGCGCCCTGCAAAGCTATCTGTCAATTGCGGACGCAAACTTGATGCCGGACACGGTCTTTCAACGGGGTCAACTGGCGGCCCAAGAAGCCGCAGCGTGCTTGGCGGAAGCGGCTGTCAAGAATTGGCGTACGCCCGCAGCGGGCAGTCTGGTGCGTTGGCTGGTCCGACGCGTGCGGACTCTGGCCGGTTTTCGTGAAAGTCCCAAGTTCCTGTTCATTCGGTTGATGGACATGGTACGAACCGCCCTGCTGGACAGCGGACGGGAGTTGGCGGCCGCTGGCGTGATTCAACGGGCGGACGATCTCTTCTTTCTGCGGCTCGACGAGCTGAAGGTGCTGGCCATGTGCACGGCCGGCGATTGGAAAAAATTAATTGCATCCCGCCGGGCTGCACATGCAAGCGAACTGCGCCGCAGTCCCGTACCGCGGCTGCTCCTCAGCGATGGCACGGCCATCTACGCGGGGCTTGTCAGCTCGTCCGAAGCCGACGAAAGGACCATTGTCGGATCGGGCGTTTCTTCCGGTACCGTGGAAGGTACCGTTCACGTGGTCTTCGATCCAAACCACGCCCAGCTACAGCCCGGCGAAATCCTCGTCTGTCCCGGCACCGACCCATCCTGGACCCCATTGTTCCTGGCTGCCGGTGGACTGGTGATGGAAGTGGGCGGCATGATGACCCACGGCTCCGTTGTGGCCCGGGAATACGGAATTCCCGCCGTCGTCGGTGTCGATCGGGCAACGGAGCGCCTGCAAACCGGCCAGCAGGTTCGGGTGGATGGGAGCAGCGGTCGCATCCAACTCCTTGCCTAAACCCTCGCCCAACATCCCAGCGCCGGACTGCGCGGCGGGCATTGGCAAAGGCACAAGGAAATGACCATCGCCATCCGGTTGTCCAGGCCCCATGCCTGAGGCAAATGCATGGGGCTTCTTCACGCCCGGAAGTACCGATGACGAATCCATACAACGAAACTTCAACAGGGGCATTCCGGCAGCCTTCCTTCAGGCTGGCTGAGAACATGCCGCGTCCAAGACGGGAACGCAAACCCGTCGGCTGTTAGGGTTAAGCCTCTCACAGGCCAAGGTCGAACACCATTCAATCGGCAAATCCGCCGAATGCCTCTCTATTCCCGAAAAACCAATGGAGACCCCCGCCATGTCTGCAACCTCCCTGCCGACCGCGGTACTCGGACGTACCGGTCTTGAAGTCACCCGCTTGGGGTACGGCGCCGCCCATCGGCGCGCACTCACCGACGACGAGATCGGCAACATGCTCAACCGCGTGCTGGATTCCGGCATCAATTTCATCGACACCGCCAACGACTACGGCAACAGCGAGGAGATGATCGGACGCTACATCCGATCCCGCCGCGACGAGTACGTCCTGGCCACCAAGTGCGGTTGCCATCCCAGGGATGGTCATGTCTGGACCAGGGAGAACCTGGAGCGCGGCCTGCACGAAAGCCTGGCCCGCCTGCGCGTGGACAGCGTTGACATCATGCAGCTTCACAACCCCAGCGTGGCCGCCTGCGAAGAGGGCGACCTGGTGCGATGCCTGGAGGACATGCGCAGTCAGGGTTATGTCCGCTGGATTGGCGTCTCCTCGACACTTCCTCACCTACCCACGTTTCTGGAATGGGGTGTGTTCGATGTGTTTCAGATCCCCTACTCCCTGCTGGAAACCGAGCACGAGGAGTCCATCTCCCAAGTGGCCCAGGCGGATGCAGGCACCATCATCCGCGGTGGTGTGGCACTGGGGGAGCCCGGCCACGGCACCGGTACCGATCAGGAGTGGAAATCGGTGCAGAACGGCCTGCTGGACGATCTGACGGCACCCGGGGAAAGCCGAACCGCGCTCTTGTTGCGGCTGACCCTGGTCCATCCGGGTCTCCACACCACCATTGTGGGTACCACCAACCCCGACCACCTCGACGAGAACGTGAAGGCGGCGCTGGCCGGACCTCTGCCGGAGGACGTGGTGAGCGAGGCGCGCAACCGCCTGGGCCTGGGCGCGGGCCCCGCTTGATGTCCGACGCATCGGCATTGAGGGGGAGGCCCCTGCCGGGGATTCCCGGCTGGGCGCGTCGCCAGCGGCAGCTGATCGACCGGTTGCAGGCGTCGGTGGAACCGTTCCTGGAACGTTATGTCAGAAACGATCGACTGATCTGGCGGGACACCTATCCCGCCACGCGCGACGGCGCCGACGACTTCTACGAAGCGGCCCAGAACTGGCCGCTGCTCTATCTGCTGACCGGCAACCCGCAGCTTCTGGAACACAGTCAGCGGCTGTGGGACGGCATCACGCAGCAGCTCACGGACCTGGGCGTGGTCCACAAGGAGTACGAACAGGGCTACGACCAGTTCCACCAGAGCGAAAGCTACATCTACTTCTACTTCCTCTGCCTGGCGGATCCCTCCCGCGAACGCAACCGGGCACGCGCCCGGCGCTTCGCCGGCTTCTACCTGAACGAGGACCCGGACGTGCCCAACTACGATCCCGCGCGGCGGCTGATCAGGGCCGCCCACAACGGCAGCCGCGGGCCGCGCTACGGGTACACCGATGTGGAACCCCCGGCCTACGGCTATTCACCGGGCATGGCGACCTACGGCCTGCCCTTTGCCGATCTGCCGGGCATCAACACCTACGAGGATCTGCGCGATCCGGAAAAGGCCCTGTGCATGGGCCGGGCCATGCAGGAACGGATGGGACGCGGCGACGTGGCCGGAAACCTGGGTGTGACCTCCCTCATTGCCAATGCCTTCCTGCTCACCGGCGAAGACCGGTATCGCGAATGGGTCACCGAATACCTGTCCGCCTGGCAGGAACGGGCGGACGCCAACGGCGGCCTGATTCCGGACAACGCGGGCCTGTCCGGCGAAGTTGGCGAATACCTGAACGGCCGCTGGTACGGCGGCCTTTACGGCTGGACCTGGCCGCACGGCTACTACAACATCGGCCAGGCGGCGGCCGTAGCCGGCCAAGCGGGCGCCCTGATGACGGGTGACACCACCTGGCTGAACCTGGCCCGCGGCCTCTACGACTCCATCATGGACCTGGGGGATTACCGGAATCCGGACCGCGAACACATGAGCCTGCGCGGCCACTGGGTGGACCAGCTCGATTCACCGAGCCGCAAGGAGAAAGAATTCCTCGTTCCCTACCGCCATGGCGACGGCGGCTGGTTCGATTGGCAGCCCATGGGCCCAATGCATCCCTTCGCCCTCTGGAATGTCTCCGGCTCGGATGAGGACCTCGCGCGTATCCGCAGGCTGCAGCAGACGGAAGGCGGAGACTGGTACGGTGTTGCCTCCTACCGCCTCAAGGAGGACTCGGGCCACGAAAAGCCGTGGCTGACCTTCCTGGACGGCCTCAACCCGGACTACCCCGACCGGATCCTGGACACGGCCTTGGAGCAGGTTGGCATTCGACTGCGGATGATCGAAGAGGATGATGCCGATCTGACGCAGGTCAACATCCACCATTGGCAGCAGCGCAATCCGGTTACGACCGAAGCCCTGGTACAGCTGACCCTCGGTGCGCCGCAACCCCTCTACAACGGGGGCCTGCTCCATGCCCCCGTGCGTCACTTCGACGGGGCATCGGGGCTGCCGGGGTTGCCGCCGGACGTGGCGGTGCTGGTTACGGGCCGCGATGAGAACACGGTCTCATTGATGGCGGTCAACACAGGGGAGCACCGTGTCCGAAGCCTACGCATACAGGCGGGAACCTACAGCGAACACGCCTTCACCGGCGCGACGGTCCATGGCACGGAAAACCAGCCCTGGTCGGACACGAACGTTGCGGGCGACTGGCCCGGGCGCTGCGTGACCGTGGCGTTGGAACCCGGCCACGCCATAAGGTTGACACTCGGGTTGGAGCGGTTCAGGCACACCCCCGCCTGTTAATCGGCCGCGGTCCACCGCCGAACCGGAGGCATGTGCGGCCTGGTAGCCGCGTTCAGCACAATATCCGGGAACGGCCTCCACCCTCACCGACCATCCCAACGGAAAGGCCGGATCTCCCAGTGCCGCGTGGACACCTGGGAACTCCGGCCACAAAAAAGCGGATCGCTCTGTCCGCCCAACTGCTATTGTTCCTCCAGCTGCTCGGTCAGAAATGCATTGGCCTCCGCGTTCAGTTCCGCCAAGGTTGCCGCGGCATCCGCGCCGTCCACGATGGTGACCATGGCTTCCCTGACCATGTCGCGCACAAATTCAAAGCCGGGCACCGACGGTTCCGCCTTGCCGTAGGGCAGAAGGGAGAAAGCCGTTTCGAAGTTGGGGTTCTCCTCGAAGTAGTCATCCAGCCCGGCGGCAACACTTTGGCGGACCGGGAAGTAGTTGCTGGCCCGCGCCCACTGGGCCTGCGCCTCGGGCGAAGTGAAGTACTTCACGAAAATCCAGGTGGCCAGTTCCTGTTCCGGAGTGGATCTGGGAATGCTGATACTGGCCCCGTAGAGATTTGTCACGGGTTCGTCGACACGGCGCGGCGGGGCCGCAATGCCCCAGTTGAATCCGGCGCCGCCGTCCACGTTGGATGCCGCAAACGGCATGCCCGACGTGGTGCTGAAGAAGAAGAGCAGCTTGCCGCGGCCGAAGGCCGCGTAGTGCCCGCCGCGCTCAACCACGTCAGCGGCACAACCTGCGTCATACACGTCCCGAATGAACTCGAGAGCCGCAGCGGCAGCCGAATCGTCATAGGTGAACTGCCCTGTTTCATAGTCGAAGACATCGCCGCCGAAGCTGAAGGTCAGGGCAGCCAGGGACGCAGGGCTGTGGCCCCACTGCAGACCGAGGCTCGATTCATCGCCCACGGCA
>DAOUIC010000315.1:0-8354 GCA_034428255.1 Anaerolineales bacterium | reverse complement strand
AATCGCCGGCCCAGGAACCGGGTCCCGGTGTCCACGCGTTCGAGATCGCCTTCCGGCAAGGGGCAGTGTCGAATCCGATACCGCTCGAAACCGTTGTGCACCCGTTCCGATTCCACGTCCTCGGCGAGGTTGATGCGGATGTGATCGTCTTTCCGGTTCTGGGAACTCATCGGGTTTGTCCATCGGCAGTCCAAGCCGGACGAACGGTTGCAGGGCCCGGCCACCAGTGTTGCCGCGTGCTCTGACCAACCCCGTCCGCGCGGGCACAAGACCTGCGGATATTGTTGACTCCGGCTCCGGCGCTCCTATAGGATTCGACACTGTGCAGGAACCTGATGTCAGGCATCCCGCATGCTTTGTTCTTTCCCCCTGGATCCGGACGGGCCCAGGGATGCCCTACAACGCCGCTGAAGCTGGGAGACTGACCGATGAGCTCTACACTTGACCGGGTCAAGGAAATCATCGTTGATCATCTGGATGTCGATGCCGATGAGATTCAGATGGATTCCAACTTCAGGGACGACCTGAATGCCGACAGTCTGGACTTGGTCGAACTAATCATGGCTTTCGAGGAAGAGTTCGAAAGCGAGATCAGCGATGAAGAGGCGCAGGCATTGCAGTCAGTGGGCGATGTCGTGAACTACCTGGACAATCAAAGCTGAAAATTCGGACATCGAAAAAGGTGGGGATGCGCCCCACCTTTTTGATTCCCGGATTGCCTGCATGAGGTCCGGCGTTCGGCACCAACCGGATCGGCGACATTGGGGACCGTCCCGGTGAGCCGAGCCCGTTAAAGTCCCGCTTCCGTCCAGCAGGCTCCCAAGGCCGTGCTTGTCTCGGCAATGGCTTCGTCGGCCGTCGCGTCCCGCAGGCGTTGCAGGAACGGCTCCACCGAGCAGGGGCCGTCGTAGTCAATGGATTTCAGCTGCCTCAGCAATCCGGCACAGTCGGTAACTCCGTTCGCGCCCGGCAAATCCCTGACCAGATCAAGTTGTTCATCCGGCCCGAGGCCGGCCTGCCCGTCGTTCAGGTGCACGAGAACGATGTCCCGGTTTGTAAGACCGCCAATGTCCTCCAGTTGCGTGTGCGATGTGTACAGGTGAAACAGGTCAACCAGCAGACCAACATTCGCACAGTCAAGGGCTGCCGCCAGTCCCAGCACCGAGTCCATGGTGTGCAGGAACGGATGGCGGAACGTATCCCTCAGGGTGCGGGGACCAATGAATTCCAGGCCCAGTCTCAGGCCATGGAACTCCAAGGCTGCGGCGACCGAACCGAGCCGGGCCACGTGAAAGTCCCAGTTGCTCTTGAAGTCCCTGTCGTTGCTGCCCGGCATGACAACCGTCGTCGTGCGGGTGTAGCCCGCAGCGTAGGCCGCATCGGCCATGGCCGCGAAATCCCCGGTCAAGTCCCCTGCCAGAACCGACTCGGGGCCGGTGTACCGGATCGGCAACATGACGATGCCGGGCACCAGATCGTGGCTCTCGAGGATGTCCTGTACCTGGGACGCACCCAGTTCCTTCAGTTCAGAGCCTGCGATGTCCACACCTTCAAAACCATGTTTCCGGGCCGCGGCACAGGATTCCGCGAAACCAAGGCGGTGCCCAAGCATGTTGGGATTGAGCGATCGATACATGCACTGACTGTTCCTTAAAACTTGTTGGTTTTCAGGTAATTCGCTCTCGGTTGATAAGGGCTTGCGGTCCCTTGCAACTCGAGTCCGGGTGGAGCAGTCCCCACCGCGGCCGGGTCGAAACCGGCGACAGACAACCCCATGCCTTGCGCTCCCCTTGCGGTTAACCGGCGAACCTGACGACCCGCTACCGTGCGGCCGTCGTTCGATCGATTGCGATGCATGAGCATGGTCAAGGTCATATGCCCGCGGCAGGAAACCTTCCTGCCGTGTGATAGTAGCGGAACATCCGCTACCGGCTTGGCACATCCAAGCCGCGCATGCTGTGACGGTGGGTTCACAGCGAACCCCTTGATGGCATTGGCCCTCCTCTTCATCATCAGGTTGCCACAAGGGGCAACGCAACAGGCGGCTTGTTCAAGCTCCAGTTCACCAACTTGCACGGGTAATCCTAACGGAAGACCTGCCACCGACGTAACAATCGGTCCGGTGCACGGTTAAACATGGAGACTCACCCTTATGCAGAAGCCACCGCCGACCGACTGTTGTGGAAGGGATCGAGGGCCCGTCCCTTTTCCTCACGGAACTGGCTCGTGTACAGATGGTGATAGTAACCCCCGGCGGCCAGCAATTCGCTGTGTGTGCCCATCTCCTCGATCCCGCCACCGCGTACCACCAGAATCCGATCTGCCTGGCGGATCGTGGACAGTCGGTGTGCTATCACCAAGCTGGTGCGGTCGCGCAGGACTTCGTTCATGCCTTGTTGAATCAGTGCCTCGGTCAGGGTGTCGACCGAGCTTGTTGCTTCATCCATGATGAAGATGTCCGGCTGGGCCAGAATGGCCCGGGCAATGCTTACCAGCTGCCGTTGGCCGACGCTGAGCTTGACGCCTTCTTCCCCCACAACACTCTGATAGCCGTCCGGGAGGTTCGCAATGAAGGCGTGGGAGCCGGCCAAATGCGATGCAGCCAGAACGTCATCGTCCGATGCTTCCAATCGACCGTACCGGATGTTCTCCTGAATTGTGCCAGAGAACAAGTGCGGTACCTGAAGCACCATCCCGACACGGGACTGGACCGAGCGCTGTGTCAGCGTGGCCACATCCCGACCTCCAATCGAAATTCGGCCGCGCTGCGGCTCATAGAAGCGGCAAATCAGATTGACCAGGGTCGACTTGCCGGCCCCGGTCGGTCCCACCAGGGCCACCGTTTCGCCATTTCCGATGGTCAGGCACAGGTCGGTGAACACCGGCACATCGCTGTCGTAGGCAAAATCCACGTGCCTGAACTCGATATCGCCCCGCATCGACGTTGCGTTGACGGCATCCGGCGCGTCGACAATGTCCGGCTTGGCCCCAAGCAGGCTAAAAACCCGTTCGCCGCACGCCATGGCCTGCTGCATTTCGGCGAACACCCTTGACATCTCTTCGATCGGCATCAGCATGAACGCGATATAGGAAACGAAGGCCTGAATCCCTCCGATGGTGATATCGCCAAGTTGAAACTGCCATCCCCCGTACCCGATGATGGTGCCAACGGCCAGGGCGGCCACAAGCTGGACGGCAGGCAGGAACAGTGCGGACAGGAACGCGGCCCGGAAACTGGATCCGAACATCTCCAGGTTGAGTTCGTTGAACCGCTCCGAATTCAGTCGTTCGCGCGCCAGGGACTTGACCACCCTGACTCCCGTCAGCATCTCGTTGTACTCGCCGGTCAGGCGACTATTGGTACTTCGGACATGCCGGTACGCCCGTATGATGCGCGTCTGAAACCGCAGCGCGACGAAGAACAGAATCGGAATGACCGCGGCCATGATCAGGCCCAGCTTCCAGCTGATGACCATCATGAAGCCCAGGGATACGAAAATGCTGGACAGGCCCCAAAACAGATCCATGAATCCCCAGGAGATCATTTCGCCGATGCGCTTGGAATCGGATGTCAGGCGAGCCATGAGCCACCCTACGGGGGTCCTGTCGAAGTAGGACAGCGACAACTGCTGCAGTCTGTCGAACATGTCTCGACAAAGGTCGTAGCGGATCAGCTCCCCGAGGTACCCTGCTCCCAGAATGAATCCCACAACCGGGATGCTGAACGCCGCAAACACCGCACCGTAGTGGACGACCAACCCCACGACATGCGGCCAATCCCCTGCCAACAGCCCTTCGTCCACAATCCGTTTCGTGAGGAAGGTGAGGTAGGCCTCCTGCACCGCAATCGCCAGAGTGGACGCCAGGTAGACCGCCACCCACCGCTTATGGCGGAGTTGGAGCCGCAGTAGTTGGACCAGCGTCCGGCCGTCGAACGCGGTTTCGAATTCCTCTTCCTCGAAGTACTGTTCGGTCATATCGTTCGACCATTGATACCGCCGGGACCGGACACACCGGCCCCGTTTATCCCGACGTGCGGAAGCGGATCGGCAATCACTGACGCCTTCCGCAACTCGTCCTGCAACTCGCTTTCAATATCGGACTGGATGCGGAACACATCCCGGTACAGGCCATCCTGGTCCTTGAGATCATCATGGCGCCCATGTTGGACAATGCGGCCCTTGTCCAGAACCAGGATCTGATCCGCATGCATAATCGACTGGATACGATGGCCGATGATGAAGGTTGTCCGATCCTTCATCAACGCCTTCAGGGCTGCCCTGATGTGCCCTTCCGTTGAAACATCCACCGACGAGAGGGCATCGTCCAGGATCAGGATGCGCGGATTCTTGAGCAGCGTACGGGCGATCGTCACACGCTGCTTCTGACCACCCGACAAGGTGACGCCCTTCTCTCCCACGATGGTTTCGTACCCGTCCGGAAACTCCTGGACCACATCGTGAATGTGCGCAACCCGCGCCGCGGCGTAAAGGGCTTCATCGTCGATTTCACCCTGAACGCCCATGAGCATGTTGCGGCGAATCGTGGTGGAGAAGAGAAAGGGATCCTGTTGGACGATGCCGATGTGCCTCCGCAGCCAACCGCGCGGCAGCGTTTTCAAGTCGTGTCCGTCGATCGTGATGCGGCCCTGCGTGAATTCATAGAACCTCGGAATCAGGGACACAAGCGTGGACTTGCCGGAACCTGTGGGTCCCAGCAGTGCAACGACCTGGCCGGGCCGGGCCATGAACGATACGTCTTCGAGCACCGCGGGGGACTGAGACCCTTCGACGGCCTCCGAGTCATCGACGGTGACTGTTGCTTGGTAGGCAAATCCCACGTGCTCGAAACGGACCTCGCCCTCCATGCGCTGCGGCGGACGGCTGGTTCGTTCACCAGCCGCCTCGCGTTCCTGGCGCACCACGGCCATGATGCGGGTATAGGACACCCAACCGGTGGATACCCGGGTAATCACCTGCCCCAGGTTGCGCACAGGCCACATGAACTGGCCCAGCATGGCAACAATCGCAAGATAGGAGCCAAGCGTCAACTCTCCATCCACCACTGCTTGCGCACCCAGGTACACCGACAACACCATCTGGGCGGCCACCAGCAGGTCGGTCCCGGACCAGAACACCGCATGCAGGTTGGTGAGCTTCAGGCCTTGGTCCTTGAGCCCGCGATTGTCCCGTTCGGTCATGCGGATTTCGTAGGCCTGACGCACAAATGCGCGCACGACCCGGATGCCACTGAGGTTTTCCTGTAGGCGGGTCGAGAGACGGGCCTCCTGCTGCTGTGCCAGGTCGTACCTGTTCTTGATCAAGGGGAAAAACCGGAATGAAGCCGCCAAGATGAACGGGACGGTGACGGTGGACCACAGGGCCAGTCGCATATCCAGCAGCAGCATTCCGGTCATGAACACGACAATCAGAAGGCCGGCACGTCCGATGCCCAACAGAGTGTTGGCAAACAACTTGCGTACGGCCTCCACATCGGACGTAGCCCGTTGGAGCAAATCCCCCGTCGCGTTGTTGTCGTGGAACAGGAAGGGCAGGGCCTGCATGTGGTCGTAGAGGTAGCTGCGAATGCGGAAACTGGCCCCTTCGGCAGCCTGCGCCGCCAAGCGACCCGCGCCGAAGCTGCATGCACCGGTGACCACCCCCAACAACACGAACCCGGCTGCATAGGCAGGCAGCGGCCAGTCGCCATTGCCCATCAGGCCGTGATCCACGAAGTCCCGCAGCAGAAACTGGCTGCCGGCCCGTGTCAGGGCTGCCAGGCCCAAACTCAGGATCGCGATCCCGTACGCGCGTCGATATCCCGTGATCAAGCGCCACAAGGCTGCGACGCGATGGGAGTGCGCCGTCTGCTTGAGGTCAAAGTCGTTGGCGCGCAGCAGCCTTTGGGCTCCGGCCCCGCCAACTCCAACTGAAGTAACCGACATCGTCAATCCTGCATGCAAACCGGACTGCCAAACCGGCGGGGTAGGGGAGGCCCGCCGCGCAACGGACCGGGTGGTATACCAGAACTTGCGCCAAAACTCAACATTCCCGTACAAAAAATCGGCCCGCCAAAGGAGGCGGGCCGGTTCCAAGCCTGTGGATTTGCTGCCGTGCACGCGGCGGGCAAGACATCCTTGGAGGGGGTAGGTCCCAAGACCTCAGCATTGCCGTCCCGGCCGCCGCGCGTTTCAACGCACGCCGAGCAGCAGGTCAATCAACAACTGGTCCAGCCGTTCATACGGCTTGCCGCGGGCCCCCAACGCATCCCGGTCAAAGGAATGTCGGCGGAGTTCGTTGTTGCGGCCGGAGTCGTATCCACCCTCAAGCCACATGGACATGGATCCATCGTCCGCCGTGCACTCCGCAATCAATGCCTGAATCTCGCTGTCCGCCGCGAACTGGCGGCTTTTGTCCTTCAGAATCAAGTAGGTCCGCATGCAGCCCCGGGCGAACTCCTTGACATCGGCGAGATCGCTGGATCGATAGGCGTGGGCATCGAAGTGGCGCGGGTTGTCGTACCCGACGGATTCAAGGAAGTGAACCACGTTGAACGCCTGCTTGATGCTGTGGGAGCCGAACCTGAAGTCCTGGTCGTACCGGTCCATGTTCTGATCGTTGAGATCAATGTGGAACAGCTTGTCGGCTTCCCAGGCCTGTGCAATGGCATGCATGAAATTGAGCCCCGCCATCTGTTCGTGGGCCATCTCCGGGTTGACTCCGACCATCTCCGGATGTTCCAGGGTTGCGATGAACCCGAGCATCGACCCCACCGTGGGCAGGTAGATGTCGCCGCGCGGTTCGTTCGGCTTGGGTTCCAGCGCAAAGCGCAGGTTGTATCCCTGGTCGATCACGTAGTCGCACAGATAGTTGATGGCATAGCGGAAGTGCCGCCCCGAATCAACCGCGCACTTGCCCGCATCGGTTTCCGTCCCTTCGCGACCACCCCAGAACACGTAGGTTTCCGCACCCAGTTCGACACCCAGGTCGATGGCCGCCATGGTCTTTTGCAGGGCATAGGCTCGCACCTCGGGATCGCTGCTGGTAAAGGCACCGTCCCGAAACACCGGATGTGTGAACAGGTTGGTGGTGGCCATGGGCACCACAATCCCGGTATCGTCCATGGCCTTGCGGAAGTCCCGCACGATGCGATCCCGTTCGGCAGCCGTGGCATCAATGGGCACCAGGTCGTTGTCGTGGAAGTTGACACCCCAGGCCCCAACTTCGGCCAGCATGTGGACGATTTCGACCGGTGTCACCACCTCGCGGACCGGATCGCCGAACGGATCGCGGCCGATGTTGCCCACGGTCCACAATCCGAACGTGAATTTGTCCTCCGCCCGGGGAATGTACTGGTTGCTCATGTTCCCTTGTACGCCTCCTTCAACAAACCGGCCAGACCGAAGCCTGGCCGTTCTCGCAATGCAACAGTATGGCGACCGTTTCCGGCCGCCGGGCGGCCTAGTAAACGCAGTCCTCCTGTCTCCGGGTCTCGGCCGACTTCAGAATGGCGTCGCAGATGACCGCATTCCGGTAGCCGTCCTCGAAGTCGGCGCCGATCGGCGCCACGTCCCGATCGTTCACGATACAGTCCAGCAGATGAGTAATTTCGTGCACGAAGGTGTGTTCCCAGCCGATGATGTGTCCCTGCGGCCACCAGTTTTCCCACCAGGGATGGGTAGGCTCGGACACAAGAACGTTGGCGAAACCACTGGTATTCGGGTCCCCGTCGTTCCAGAAAATCTGCAGTTCGTTGAGGCGCTCCAAGTCGAAGACCACCGAACCCTTTTCGGCATTGATCTCAATGCGCTGGCCGTTTTTGCGCCCCCCGGCGAACCTCGTGGCCTCCACGGTGCCCAAGGCGCCGTTCTCGAACTCCAGAAGTGCGGCGAAGGCATCGTCCACATCCACCTTGCCCATGGTGCCGTCGTCCCACGGCCGCTCCTCAATGAAGGTTCGGGTCATGCCGGACACGCTCTTGACATCGCCGACCAGATAGCGGCCCAAGTCGATGATGTGAGCGCCCAGGTCCCCCAAGGCTCCGCTGCCGGCCAGGTCTTTTTGCAGACGCCAGATCATCGGCAGGTTGTAGTGGGGCATGATCCACTCCTGCAGGTAGACCGCGCGGAAGTGGTAAACCTGCCCCAGCAGTCCCTGATCAATGAGTAGCCGAATCTGTCGGATGGCGGGCACGAAACGATAGTTGTACGCCACCAGACCCTTGACGCCGGCCTTGTTGACGGCATCCAACATGGTCTTGGCTTCCTCTGCGGTGCGAGCCAGGGGCTTTTCGCAGATGATGTGCTTACCGGCTTCCGCAGCGGCGATGGACGGGGCGGCGTGAACATTGTTCGG
>DAOUIC010000314.1:0-21040 GCA_034428255.1 Anaerolineales bacterium | reverse complement strand
GATCCAAACCGCGGACTTCTTCACGCCCATCGTCGATGATCCCGAAACCTTCGGGGCCATCGCGGCCGCCAATGCCATGAGCGACGTCTTTGCCATGGGCGGCAAAGTCCTGTTTGCCCTGAACATCGCCGGCATGCCCGAAGCGGTCGGCCTCGATGTCCTGTCCGCCATCCTAGCGGGCGGTGCCAAAAAGGTCCGGGAAGCCGGAGGCGTGGTGGCCGGCGGGCACACAGTGACGAATCCCGAACTGTTCTACGGATTGTCCGTGACCGGCCTGGGGGACCCGGACCGTCTGCTCACCAAGGGCGAAAGCCTGGACCCGGGCCAGACGTTGTGGCTGACCAAACCCCTGGGGACCGGCATCGTGACCACGGCCCACATCGTGGAGACGCACTCGCTGATTGATCCCGGAGACCTGGAGGCGGCCATCCAATCCATGTTGTTGCTGAATGCGGCGGCCGCCACAGCGGCCCGGACGTCCGATACCAGGCGCGGCACCGATGTGACCGGCTTCGGCCTGCTGGGCCATGCCTGCGAAATGTTGGGGCACGACACACACAACGGTTGCAGTCTCCGCATCAGGGCCGATTCAGTGCCCCTGCTGCCAAACGTCCTCGCCTACGCGCAAACCGGAGTACAGACCCGGGCGGCACAGCGCAATCCGGAGCACTTCGGACAGTCCGTACGCTTCGCGGATACCGTGGCACCCGAGCTCCGGCAAATACTTTGGGAGGCGGAGACCAGCGGCGGACTGCTGCTCGCGGTACCACCGGGAAACGAGGGAGCCTTCGAAAAAGCTTGCCAGGACCTCGGTCAGAACTGCTGGTGTATCGGCGAGGTTGCGGCCGGATCGGGGATCAAGGTGGTATGACCGGAAACAAAACCGATGGTTCGCGCACGGGTGCGATGAGGGCGCGGATCCGGGAAGAAGGCCTCGTGGCAATTGTGCGCGGAGGCTATTCGCTGCCGGAGATCATCACCGTTGCGGATGCCATGCTGGCCGCGCCCCTGCCGTTGTTGGAAATCACCATGAATACGCCGGACGCGCTGACCGCGATTCAAACCCTCCGCCAACGATACGACGACAGCATGGCAATCGGCGCAGGTACCGTCCGTACTGCGGACCAGGCTGCCGCCGCGATTGAGGCCGGTGCCGAATTCCTGGTGTCTCCCTCATTCGATCCGGCCAGCGTGCAAGTCGCGGCCGAGGCCGATGTGCTGTTTCTACCGGGGATTTTCACACCCACCGAGGCGCAACAGGCATTCCGGTTGGGCTGCACCATGGTAAAGCTGTTTCCCTGTCCCGACCCCGCCTATCTCAAGGCGGTCAAGGCACCGCTGTCCGACATGGAGTTCGTACCCACGGGCGGAATTGACGCCGACAACATCGGCGCCTACCGGCAGGCCGGCGCCGCGGGCGTAGGCATTGGCAGTTCACTGGTGGGCAGCGACATCCGCCAGGACGTCCTGATCACCAAGGCTCGCCTGCTCCTGCACAACTGGCAGAACGCGGCGTAACGTCCCGGCGTACCGCCACACCTGTTTGTCCCGGCAGGGCGTTGCCGCAGCCGGGCCGACATCGGCAGGCCGCCCGAGCCGGCGGATTACTCCTCGTCCGGATCGATGCCGAACCCCTGATCCGGCATCACCACCTCCAGCACGTCGCCGTGGTAGTCGATCACGACGCGGAAGCCCAACAGTGCCAGCAGATCCCGTTGTTGCGGCGGCATCTCGATCCGCTCAATCTCGTCGACCCGGTCCAGGGCGGACTCGATGGCCGCCTGCTGGAAAATGTCGCCGTTGGTCAGGGCCTGCAGGGCCTCCGGCGGAATCTGGTCGCGGTGTTCGACAAACATCCGCTTCATGTGGGACCAGATCGCAGCGTCCACCTTCCCGGCTTCCAGGTGCCAGTCGAACCCGTCCTCGCGGACCACATACACCTCGTCCGCACCAACCCGGCGTACGTTAACAAGGTCGCCTTGGCTGTCCTGCACCAGCCCGCCGAACATGGCGCGGGCAGCCATCGAACAGCCCTCCCGCAACCCGCCTCAGCCGCCCAGGTGGCCGGCGATGAACTTGTAGCTGTTGGTGATGCTCTGGACGTAGTCGCCGGGCATGTCGTGCTCCACGATGTACCACCGGGCGCCTGATGCGCTGATCTGGGGGAAGATGGCGTCCCAGTCCAGGGTTCCGCTGCCGACGTCGGCCAGACCCATCTGATCCTCGTTCTCCCCCTCCGGAGCGAGATCCTTCATGTGGACGCAGGGCACGCGGCCGGCATATCTGCGCAGCAGCTCGACCGGATTCTGGCCGCCCTTGGATATCCAGGCGCAATCCGGCTCGTATCCCAGCACGTCCGGTTCAGTGTCGGCCAGGAGGATGTCGATGGCCAGCCGGCCGTCGAACTGTTCCATCTCCTGCCAATGGTTGTGGTACAGCAGGTTCATGCCGGCATCGCGGCACCCCTGGCCAATGGAGCGCAGGCTGTCGGCCAGCCGCGTCCAGTCCGCCGCCCCGTACTCGGTGCCCGGGTTGAAGAAGTCGCCGCCCGGGGCCGGCACGATCACATGCTCCACACCCAGATCGGAGTAGGTGCGCAGCGTGCCGTCAAGGTCGCCCTCGAAGGCCTCCTGGGGCACATGGGCCGACACCGCGCGCAGACCGTGGCCGTCCAGAAGACTCTTCCAGTCGGCACCGGACAGGTCGGTCCGGTGCACGGTCTCCACATAGGCATAGCCGGCGCCTTTGACGGCAGCCAACACCTCGTCCTCGGTCGCGTCCATGTTGCGGAGGGTGTAAAGCTGAAGGCCGATGGGCAGTGCGGATTCGGTCATGGCGAAGATCCTGGAGATGGTTCAGCCGGCAGGGAAACCAAAGTCAAAAGGGGACATCCTCCGGAACGTCGTCCCGACTCAATTTCAGGGACAGCCGTTCCAGGAGTGCGGTGTGGCGATCCCTGATCAAATGGTTGTTGACCGCCATGCGCAGCGCCGCTTTCTGGCCCACAATGACCACAAGTTGTCCCGCTCGGGTGAGCGCAGTATACAGGAGGTTCCGGCGCAGCATGATGCTGTGCGCCTTCATCATCGGCAACACCACGGCCTTGTACTCGCTGCCCTGACTCTTGTGGATGGTCATGGCGTACGCCAAGGTCAAATCGTTGAGTTCGTCGGACTCGTACCGCACGCGGCGTCCCTCGAAGTCGACCACCGCCTCCCGCTTGTCCGCATCAAGGCGCACAACGTGTCCCAGGTCCCCGTTGAACACCTTCTTGTCGTAGTCGTTGCGGGTTTGCATGACGGGGTCGCGCGGTCGGAACACCTGGCCGTTCGCAAGTTCGACCGTCGGGAGCGAAGCGCCGTTGATGGCGGCCTGCAGGGTCCTGTTGAGTTCCACGGTGCCGATGGGGCCCCGGCGCATGGGGGACAGCACCATGATGTCGGACGGATGCAAACCCGTGAATTCCGGCAGGCGCCGCCGGACCAGTTCGGTGCAAAGGTGACAGGCCCGTACCGGATCCTCCTCCGACATGAAGAAAAAGTCGCGGAACTGCCCGTTGTCGAGCACGGGCAAGCGCCCCTCCCGCACCTCGTGGGCGTTGGTGACGATCGCGCTGTCGGCCGCCTGCCGAAATATCTCCGTAAGGCGCGTGACCCGCGCCCCGGACCGACCGGGTCCCACACGCCCGGCATGTTCCTCGACGGCCCGAATGGTGTCGTACAGCACCGTGCCCGAACCGACGCTGGGCAACTGGTCCACGTCGCCCACCCACAGCATGTGCATCGCATCGGGCACCGCGCGGACCAGGTGGCTGGCCAGGTGCACGTCCAGCATCGACGCCTCGTCCACAATCAGCAGGTCGCCGTCCAGCGGATTTTCCTCGTTGCGGTCGAACTCCAGGCCGCCGTCGACATTGGACACCTCCAGCAACCGGTGCAGGGTCCTGGCGGGGTGGCCCGAGGCTTCCTGCATGCGCTTGGCCGCCCGGCCGGTGGGAGCCGCCAACTGCACCTCCAGGCCGTGGGTGTCGCACAGTTCCAGGATGGTGCGGATGGTAGTGGTCTTGCCGGTGCCCGGCCCTCCGGTCAGAATCGTAAAGGGATGGGCCAGCACCGACTCCACGATGTCCCGCTGGCCCCGGTTCAACGGAGTGCCCCGCTCCGCGGCGGCGTCCAGCAGTGCTTCCACGTCGAAGTCGCGTCCACACAAGGGTGAAAGCTCCGGTCGCCCGATGCGCTTCAGCAGCCGGTCGGCCAAGTCCTTTTCGCTGTGATAGTTCCAGGGCGGATACACCTGCCGGCCACCGCTCCCGGCCTGAACCGATGAATTGCTTCCTTGTGTCTCGTCCTCGTTGCGGACCGGCTCTTCGGGCAGGGCAGTCCAATCGGTTTGGGGTTGCCAGCGCGCGTGGCCGGGCGCTTCGGTAACGATGAGGTCCTCGTCCCGGATTAGCAGGTCCAACTGGGCCTGGACCTCGTCCCGCGTGGCCGGCGGTCCCACCTGCTTCAGTGCTTCCTCGACCAATTCGTGCTCGGGCAGGAACACATGCCCTTCGCGGGCGGTCTGTTCGCCCAGCACATACTGCAGGGCCGTCCTGAGCCGACCGGGATCATTGCGCCTGATCCCGATGGACAGGGCCATCTGGTCGGCTCGTTGGAACCCGATCCCCTGCATCCGGGTCAGAAGGTAGGGGTTTTGCTTCAGGACCTGGACTGCGTTGTCCCCGAACTCCTGCCGAATGCGACGCGCCAGGGACAGGGATACGCCCAGATGCTGCAGGTAGGCGGCCAATTCCCGTTCGCCGGCCACCTCCCGCCAATGGTCGCCGATCACACGGGCCTTGCGGGGGGAAATTCCCCGCAGTTCCGCCAAGCGCTCGGGCTCGCTGTCGAGGATTTCCAGCGTCCGCTTGCCGAACTTGCCGACCATCTGGCGGGCCGTGACCTCCCCGACGCCCTTGAGCAGGCCACTGCCGAGGAACCCGATCAAGCCCTCCTTGCTCGTGGGTTGGATGAACCGGTGGCGACTGACGGCGAACTGCCGGCCGTGGGCTTGGTGTATCCGGTACTCGCCCTCAACCTCCAGCCGCGCCCCCTCGCGTATGCCGGGCAGGATACCGGTGATGCGCTCAAGCCCGTCCGGCGGAGCGGACGCCGCCGAGGAAACGGCATGGCCGTCGGCACGCTGGTCAACATGCAAATCTGCCACCACAAAGCCGTTGCCTTCGTTACAATAAACGACGGAGGCTACCGTCCCGACCAGCCTAGGCATAGCGCGGGATTTTAGCACCCGGCCGTGGCCGTCCTTGGCTGCGGCGGTTCCCTCCCTCGCACACAGACGCGGCACAGGCACCGCTGAAGGATTTGTCCATTGAGCCAGCAATACTACGGCGGCCAAGCCATCATCGAGGGCGTCCTGATGCGCGGCGCCTCCACATTCGCCGTGGCCGTGCGCACCGCCTCCGGCGAAATCCGTCTCCACCACGAGCCGTTGAAAGCCTGGATTTACACGAGCAGGCTCGGCAAGCTGCCCTTTGTGCGCGGGTTGGGCCTGTTGTGGGAGGCACTCGGACTCGGCGTACGGGCCATCATGTGGAGTGCGGACATCGCCGCCCAGGATATGCCCCTGGACGATGACGACGGAGACCCGGACGGGGAATCGGAGGACAGGGAGACCCTGCGCTTCCAGGGCCCTCTGGCCTGGGGCACGGTAGCCCTCAGCTTTGCCTTCGGCATCGGCCTGTTCTTCCTGCTGCCAACACTGGTGTCCGGGTGGGTCGCCGGATTCTTCGGGGCCTCCGCCTATACGGACGCGGCAATCGAGGGTGCGGTCAGACTGGTGCTCTTCACGCTGTATTTCTTCGCCATCAGCTTCATGAAGGACATCCGGCGCATGTTCGGATTCCACGGGGCCGAACACAAGGCCATCAATGCCTTCGAGGCCGGCTCCAACCTGTCCGTCTCCGATGTCCAGCGGCACAGCGTCCAGCACGTGCGCTGCGGCACGTCCTTCATCCTGTTTGTGGTTGTCATCAGCATCATCATGTTCTTCCCGCTGTCCTTCCACGGCGTGGAACCGGCCTGGCTGGCGCTGCTCCTGCGGTTTGCCAGCCGTTTGCTGCTGCTGCCGATCGTGGCCGGGATTGCCTACGAGCTAATCCGGTTCAGCGCCAGGCATCAGGAAAACACCCTGCTGCGCGTCTTCATCCAGCCGGGCCTGTGGCTGCAAAAGGCCACCACGCGCACCCCGGACGACGAAATGGTCCGGACGGCGGTGGCGGCCCTGATCCCGGTGCTCGAATCCGACGGCGTCGAGGTGGACCCGGCCACGCGGGCACTCCTTGCGGACCGGGTGGTTCTGTCCTCCATGACTTCCTGAAGGCGCGATACCCTCCCGGGGCCGCGCGGCATCGGCCCCTAAACGAAGTCGACCGGAACCGTGTATCCGTCGTACGACACGACATCGCCCTGCCGCAGCTTGCGGCCGCGTCGCAGTTCAACCTTGCCGTTGACCTCGACCAGGCCGCGCTGGACCACGGCCTTGGCCAGCCCTCCGGTCGAACACAACCGTTGGACTTTCAGAAACTGGTCCAGACGAATGGTCTCGCCATCCGGCGGACGGTCCTTTGGGTCGGGCCTGTGCGGGTTGTCGGTCATTCGCCATTCCATACCTTGTACGATTCCATCGTAACGGTATTTTGCAGCTAACACAGCCCCTCCCAGGACGGCACGCCACCATGTTTGAAATCAGAGAGTCCGACGGCACTGCCACCAGCTATGCGGCCATGGCCGACATTCTCCTGGCGGTGGCACCCAACAATCCCGTCTCCGGGGACGACCTGGCCAACGAGGACCTGAGCCTTGGCGAATCGAATCCGGGCTACCGCTGGTTGACCTGGAGCGGTGAGACCCCGGCCGGTTTCTTCGTGGGTGCGGAAGAGACGTGGGACCGATCCCCGGGGCGCTTTCGGGTGTATGCCGCGGTGGATCCGCGCTGGCAGGGCCGGGGCGCGGGACGCGAGCTCTGGTACCACTGTCTGTCGGCACTGCTGGACAAACACGAAGTCACGGCGCTCAACTGCGAAACGCGGTCCGATCAGGAACGGGGCATCCGATTCCTGCAGGACAGGGGGTTTGTCCTCAAGAAGTCCGCCCGCGAAAGCGAGTTGGAGGTCATCGGATACGACCTGACCGAGCAACTGCGCCGCCGGCGCGGCCTGCTGGCACAGGGCATCGAATTCCTTCCCCTGGCCGAGTTGTCGGCGGACGATCCCGCCTGGTTCGGGAAGTTCCACAACCTGCGCATGGAGTTTCAGGCCGACATGATGTACCCGCCCACTCCCCTGACGCTGGAGGAGCACTGGGCGGAGCATCAGGCCAACCGCGAATTCGATCCCTCCATGACCTTTGTGGCCGTACGGGATGGGGAATGGATGGCCTATACGGCACTGTGGCAGTCGGGGGCGGACCCGACCCTGTGGTGGACATCCCTGACCGGTGTGGGCCGCGCCCACCGCCGGCTGGGTCTGGCCTGGGCCCTCAAGACCACGGCGATCGAAGCGGTACAGCAGCGTGGCGGTTCCCGCATCCGCACGGACAACGATGCCCGGAACCCGATGTTCAAGATCAATCAGGCGTTCGGATTCCGGCTGTTGCCGGATGCACAGACCTGGCACCGACCGTTGCAAGGGGAGGCCGATGTACGGGAGGTCCTGCGATGAGCATCCTGATGCTTTCCCGGGAATATGCGTCGAACATCATTGGCGGTCGCGTCACGTCACACTTGGACCCAACCGTTGACCTTGGCCAAGGTCTCGACCGACATCGCCGTTGGACTTTCAGGAACTGATGCAACCGAATAGGGCCTGTGTCGCTGCCGGAATTCGTTCCGTGCCCTGTACGATTCCGTCGCAGCAACCGCATTGAGATTCCACACCCCTGTGCAGACGGCCAGCGGCCATGTTCGACATCAGAAAGTCCGACGGCACCCCTGCCAGCCATGCAGCCATGGCCGAGGTACTCGCGGCCGTGGCACCGAACCACCCCGTTTCCGGTGAGGACCTGGCCAACGAGGATCCGGGCCTCGGGGGATCGCACCCCCACTACTGCTGGCTGAACTGGAAAGGAAACACCCCAACCGGTTTCTTCGTGGGTGCGGAAGAAATGCGGGACCGGTCCCCGGGGCGCTTTCGGGTGTATGCCGCAGTGGCTCCGCGCTGGCAGGGCCGGGGTGTGGGACGCGAACTCTGGAACCACTGTCTTTCAGCCCTCCTGGCCCGGCACGAGGTTGCGGAGCTCACCTGCGATACCAAGGCCGATCAGGAGCGCGGAATCCGTTTTCTGCAGAACAGGGGATTCATCCTCGGAAAGACCATCCAACAAAGCGAACTGGACGTCACCGGCTACGACCTGACCAAGAAGCCGGATCGGCGGCACAGCCTGTTCACACAGGGCATCCAGTGCCTGTCCTTGGCCGAGGTGTCCGCCGAAGATCCCGGCTGGTTCGGGAAATACCACGAACTGTGCATGGAATTCCTGGCCGACTTGGTGTATCCGCCTGCTCCCCTGACACTCGCGGAGCACTGGGCGGAGCATCAGCGAAACAGCATGTTCGACCCTTCGATGACGTTCATTGCCGTCCGAAACGGGGCATGGCTGGCCCTGACGGCGCTGTGGCGGTCAACAGCGGATCCGACCCTGTGGTGGACATCCCTGACCGGCGTGGGCCGCGCCCACCGTCGGCTGGGACTGGCCTCGGCCCTCAAGACCACCGCGATCGAAGCCGTGCAGCGCCGAGGGGGTACCCGCATCCGGACGGACACCGTCGCCGGGACCCCGATGTTCAAAATCAATCAGGCGTTCGGTTTCCGGCAGTTGCCTGATGCACAGACCTGGCACCGGTCCCTGTGTGAGGAAGCCGATGTTCGGGAGATCCTGCGATGAGCGTCCTGATGCTGTCCTGGGAATATGCACCGAACATCATCGGCGGCCTGGGCAAGCATGTGACCGAACTGACCGAGGCCATGGGCGGTGGCTGTCGGGAGCAGGAGCAGTTCGACGTCCATGTGCTCACCCCGGCCGCGGACGGCGCACCGGCCCGGGAGGACCGCAGCGACAGACTGCACATCCACAGGGTCGACCTGCACCCTCCCGAGGATGGCGACTTCTTCGACCGCAACGTCGCCAGCAACGCCCAGTTGGCGCATGCCGCGCGCGAACTGGCCTCGGAGATCGACTTTGAACTGATCCACGTGCATGACTGGCTGCCGGCCACCGCCGGCCTGGAACTCATGCACGACTGGAGGATTCCGCTGGTGGCAACCGTCCATGCCACCGAGCACGGGCGGTACATGGGGCACCTGCACACGGAACTCAGCCGCAAAATCCACGATCTGGAATCCCGCCTCTGCCGGGAAGCGTGGAGGGTTATCGTCTGCAGCTATTTCATGCGCGACAGCCTGATGCGGACTTTCGGCCTGGACCGCGACGTGCTGGATGTCATTCCCAACGGGATCAGCATCCATCCACCCCAGGCGCGGGACCAGGCGCGCGAGCAGCAGCTGCGACAGCTGTACGCCCAACACGGCGAATTCCTGCTGCTGTTTGTGGGTCGTCCCACCCATGAGAAGGGTCTTCACATCCTGTTGGACGCGATGGTCCTGATTGCCGAAACCCAGCCGGACACGCGCCTCCTGGTCGCAGGGCGCGACAGCAGAAAGCAGATCATGGCGGTCCAGCAGCGGGGCCTGGCCGACAAAGTGGACCTGCTGGGCTATGTGGACGACGTCACCCGCAACTGCCTCCTGAGAGTGGCCAACGCCGCGGTTTTTCCCAGTCTGTACGAACCTTTCGGTATTGTTGCACTGGAAGCCATGGCCGCGGGATGCCCGGTCGTGGTGTCCGACGTGGGCGGACT
The DNA here is from genome assembly GCA_034428255.1 of Anaerolineales bacterium. Taxonomy (GTDB): domain Bacteria; phylum Chloroflexota; class Anaerolineae; order Caldilineales; family Caldilineaceae; genus Bin34. The sequence goes on along the minus strand of DAOUIC010000314.1, from coordinate 11,125 downwards.
AAGCGAGGTGGTGGAACACGAAGTGACCGGACTAACCGTCTATCCCAACGACCCGCGCAGCATTTGCTGGGCGGTCGAACACATCCGCAGCAAACCCGACCAGGCCCGCATCCGCGCCCATCGTGCCACCCGTGTCGTGAGGGACCAGTTCAACTGGGATCGGATCACCCGGCGGGCCCGCTACACCTACCGCACCTTGATTGACTACAGCAGCCGTGTCCCAGCCTGAACCGCGGCTGACGGCCGTCATCTTCGACTTCGACGGCACGCTCATCGACTCCGAACGCATGGAGTTCGAGAGCTGGGCCCGCATCTTCGAGGATCACGGGGCGAGGCTCACGGCCGACATCTGGGCCGAGTTCGTCGGCGTTTGGGTGCATCCGCGGATTTTCGACGTGCTGCGCGGACTGACCGACAGGAATGTGGACGAGAAAGCCATCCTGGCCCGGCACGGCGAGCTGTATCCGGAACTGAGCCAACACCTGACCCTGATGCCCGGCGTGGAAGCCCTCGCCGAGGCAGTCACGAATGCCGGCCTGCGCACCGCCATTTGCACCAACTCGGACCGCGAGTGGGTGAACCAGCACTGGCAGCGCCTGGACCTGCACCGCTGGTTCGACGCCAGCCACGTCTACACGGGCGACATGAACCGGCGGCACAAACCCGCACCGGACCTGTACCACCTGACCCTGCAGGGCCTGGGCGTGCCGGGCCACGAGGTGGTCGTCCTCGAGGACTCGGTGCACGGTGCGACGGCCGCCTTGGCTGCAGGCCTCACGGTCTTCGCCATCCCGACCGCGGTATCGCGACAGGCCGCCTATCCGACAGGGGCCAGGGTCGTCGATTCGATGCACGACCTGACCGTGGACGACCTGCGGCGGGCCCTGTGCGAACAGAGCGTCTGAGAACCATCCGCCATGTCCCCATCCTCACCCACGGTCACGATCATCGGGGGCGGCCTGGCAGGCTGTGAAGCGGCCTGGCAACTGGCGGAACGGGGTCGGTCCGTAGTCCTGTACGAAATGCGCCCGGTCCGGCGCACTCCGGCGCACCAAGGCGACCGTCTGGCCGAACTGGTCTGCAGCAACAGCATGGGCTCCCTGCTGCAAGACCGGGCACTGGGCATCCTCAAGCGGGAACTGCTGCTGCTGGGCAGTCTGCTCGTACGCACCGCCTGTGCGCACTCGCTGCCGGGCGGCGCCGCCCTAACCATCGACCGGGAAGCCTTTGCCGCGGAGATCACCTCCCGCATCGGCCGCCATCCGTTGATTGACCTGAGGCGGGACGAGGTCTGCGCGATTCCCGACGGGCCGACCATCATCGCCACGGGACCGTTGACCAGTCAGGCCCTGACCAAGTCCATTCAGGCCCTGACCGGCGAGCGGAAACTGCACTTCTTCGACGCGGTGGCGCCGATCGTGTACCGCGACTCCATCGACATGTCCGTCGCCTTTCGCCAGAACCGCTGGCAAAAGGCGGAGGACGGGACACCTGACGGCGACTACATCAACTGCCCCATGGATGCGGATCAGTACGCCGCCTTCGTGACCGCGGTCAGATCGGCCGAGAGCAATGCCCTGTCCAAGGCCGACGCCGACCTGGAACGCTACTTCGAAGGCTGCCTGCCCATCGAGGTCCTGGCCCGCCGCGGCGAGGACGCCCTGGCCTTCGGCCCCATGCGGCCGGTCGGCCTCAGGGATCCGCGCACCGGGCACCGTCCGCACGCGGTGGTGCAGCTCCGCCAGGACAACGCGGCCGCTTCGCTGTACAACCTCGTGGGTTTCCAGACCAACATCAAGTGGGGACGACAGGAGGAAATCCTGCGCTTGATTCCGGGCCTGGAGCGGAGCCGCTTCGCCCGCATGGGCCAGATGCACCGCAACACCTTCATCAGCAGCCCGGATCTGCTGTTGCCCACCATGCAGTCCCGGGTCCGGGACGACCTCTTCTTTGCGGGTCAAATCACGGGTACGGAAGGCTATGTCGGCAGCACCATGGGCGGTCTGGTCTGCGGCCTCAACATGGACCGGATGCTCGACGACCGCAGTCCCTGGACATTTCCCGCGGAAACCATGGTGGGAGCCCTGCTCCGCTACATCACCCATACCGATGCCCGCCACTTCCAGCCCATGAAGGCCAACATGGGCCTGCTGCCGGAACTGCCCGTGAGGGTGCGGCGCAAGCGGGAACGCTACCAGGCCTTCTCCGAACGGGCGCGGCAGGCGCTGTTCGATTTCATGCAGGCCGATCGGCTCACACCCCTGGACCTGGACGCGGCGGACCTTGACTTGGTGACCCGCCTGACCCGGGTGCCGGAAGCGACGTCCGAAACGGTCGCTGCGGGCTGAAGGACAAGCGTGGCCGTCCCGTGCCGTCCCCGGGTGTTCAGCCGCAGCGGTTGAACATCGCCGCGGACCCCAGTTCCGTCTCCCTTTGCAGAGCCCTGCGGCCGAGCGTGCACATGCGGCTTCATGAAATTCCTGCGGCAACACAAGGCTGACCTGCGCGCCGTTCTGGCGCTGGCACTGCTTCCGATCCTCTGGTACAGCCCGGTCCTGCTGGCACCCTGGACCGGGCTGACCATTCTGCCGTACGACACGCTGGCCGTCACCGATCCGTGGCGCGGCCTGTATCCGGGCATGGTGCCGCACAACCATGCCGTCGCGGATGCAATCCGGCACCACAACGCCTGGCATTACCTGCTTCACGGCTACCTCCAAACAGGAATCATTCCTCTTTGGAACCCCCATCTGCTAACCGGCGTTCCGTTTCTGGCCGGTGGCGAAGCGGGCCTGCTCTACCCGCTGTCCCTGCTGATGCTGATGGGAGGGCCGGATGTGGCCTTTGCCGCCTACGCGGCCATGCACGGCTCCCTGGCCGGCATTGGCATGTATGTCCTGGGCCGCAGCCTGGGCCTCCACCCCTGGGCCGCCCTGACAGGAGGCTTGGCCTGGGCCTTCGGCGGATACATCGCAACCCGCAGCGCCTATCCGACGGTACTCGCCATCGCGGCCTGGCTGCCTTGGCTGCTGGCCATGGCCGAAGTGATTCTGTACAAGCAGGAGTCCAAGGGAATCGTCAGTTTCAGGCCCATTCCCTACCTGCTGGTGGGAGCCGTGGCCATCGCCATGGGGGCCATGGCGGGCAATCCGGAGCTGTTGCTCTACGCGGTGGTGTTCTGTACCGCCTACATTCTGTTGCGGCTGGTTGGCCTGTATCTGAATCTGGTGCGGGACATGCGGGACACCGCGTTGGCCGCAGCGGGTCCCGAATCCGTGGATGTGCCGGATCCGCCCGGGTGGTGGCAACCGGCAGCCCTGCACCGCGTGGCCAAGCAGTCGATGTGGATGGCTCTGATGCTGGTGCTCGGCCTGGGCATGGCCGCGGTCCAGATCATTCCGTTCGCGGAGAACTGGCTGTTCAGCTACCGGGACACCACCGCCACCTTCCAGCAGGTGTCCAACCTGGCCTGGCCCAAGCGCCAGCTCCTGACCCTATGGGTGCCCAATGCATTCGGCAACCCCACCCATCATCAATGGTTTGACATCTGGAACCTGCGATGGACGGATGCACCCCTGCACCGTTTTGGGCGCGACACGCAGTCCTTCGACTACGGTCTGCGCAACTACTCGGTCGGGGCCACCTATGTCGGTCTGCTCCTGTGGCCCTTGACGACCCTCGGGGTGTGGGCCAGCTTCCGGCGCGGCGGCCTCGCGGGCGCCCATCGGCGCACCCTGTGGTTTTGTCTGGCAGCCGGACTCCTGGGCCTTTCCTTCACCCTGGGCCTGCCCACCTACCGCCTACTTCACGCGCTGCCTGTCTGGAACACCGTCCTGTCGGCCTACAACTGGACCCTCATCGTCAGTTTTTGCCTGACTCTAGCCGGTGCGGTCGGGTGCCAGGCCTTGTTCAACGCCTGCACGGCCAACCGTTCGCGCTCGGGCATGCGGACCGTCGCGGCCGTCTGCCTCGCCATTGCCGCCGTCTGCCTGGCCCTGTTCGCAGTGGCGTGGATCAATCCAATCTTCTTCGAACGTCCGGTCCGGCAGCTGTTTGGGCTCAGCGAGTACATGCGCCACATGTTTGGACAGCCACGCCTCTTCGTGGGTTACCAGCTGCGCAACCTGCTGCACTTGGCCCTGGTCGCCTGTGGCGCCGGCCTGCTGCTGTGGCGTTTCGGCCACTGGACTCGTATCCGATCGGGAACGGTTTCGGCCATGCTGCCCCTGTTGGCGTGTCTGCTGCTGGTCGTGGACCTTTATGTGGCCCACGGCCGCTACCTGACCGGTGCGGACCACGGCGTGTCGCCCACGGATCCGCTGCCCGGGGTGGCGGAGTTCCTGGCCGAACGGGAGGAACACGACCACGAGTGGCGGCTGACCACACTCAGTCCCAGGGCGCGCAGGCCCTGGAAGGCCAATCTCGGCTTCTACTTTGGCTGGCACGACCTCAGGGGGAAAACCGGCTTGATTCCGGCCCAGTTCCAGGCGGTGTTCAGCGAACTTGGCGTACCGGGATGGCGCGGCCACGAGGTCGATCTGCGAATGGACCGCGCGGGGTATCTGTATTCCGAGTTTGGCAGTCCGTCCTTCCTGGACTCACCTCTCCTTGATCTGTGGAATGTGAAGTACCTGCTGACCGAACACCGGGTCCGCCGGCCCGGCTGGCAGGAGGTGTACCGGGACGACCATGCCGGGATCTACGAGAACACGGACGTGCTGCCGCGTGCGTTCCTGGTGCCTGCGGCCGTGCGGACAGGGGACGGCGGAACCACCCTGGCCGACCTTGACGTCCGCACCACCGTCCTGCTCGAAGACCTGCCGTCTCCGCGGGCGGGGGATCCCGCGGCCGATCCGGCTGCCTCACTGGCAAGGATGGATGCCTACTCGCCAAACGAACTCCGCATCCGAGTGGAAACCGATCCGGCGATGTGGCTGGTGGTGGGGGACGCCTGGTTCCCCGGCTGGAAGGCCTGGTTGACCCCGGACGGTGCCGCGGAAGGGCGCGAAACCAGGGTACTGCGCGCCAACGGTTCGCTGCGCGCCGTCGAACTGCCTGCCGGGTTCCGCGGCGACGTGCGCATGGCCTATGAACCGGGCAGCCTGCGCATGGGGCTGTTTTTCTCGTTCCTGGCCGCGGCCTGTGCACTGATGATGCTCCTGTGGTGGGGCTGGGGCCGTTGGCGTCAGCCGGACACCCAACTCACCGAGGCGACCGTGGTGGCGAAGAACTTCCTGGTGCCACTGAACCTGACGCTGATGACGCGCATCATCGACTTCGCCTTCGCCATGTTCTATGTCCGTCAATTGGGGCCGGTGGGCACCGGCCAGTTCGCGTTCGTGGTCGCCCTGTACGGAGTGTTCGAGCTCATATCGCGTTTCGGGCTGGACACCCTGCTGACCCGCGATGTGGCCCGCGACAAGGATCTGTCGAGTCGGTACCTGACCAACGTGTGCGCCTTGCGCACCCTGATCTGGGCCGGTGCCACTATTGCCATGGTCGGCGTGACTCTGGGGTTCCGGCAAGTGGACCGCATCACGGACGTGGAAGTCGTCACCATCGTGATCTTTTCCCTGGCCATGCTCTTCGCCGGCTGGTCGGATGCCCTGAGCGCCGCTTTTCACGCCTGGGAAAAGATGGAGTACCCGGCCAGCCTCACGACCGTCTCCACCCTTCTGCGCTCCGGCCTGGGGGCCCTGGTGCTGCTGCTGGGCTGGGGCCTGCCCGGCATCGCCTGGGTGGCCGTGGTAACCGTCGTGATGCAGGTTGTCTGGTTTTATGTCATGTTGCGGCGCACACTGTTCCACTGGCGTTGGGAATGGGACTGGCCCCTGCAGCGCTGGATGCTGGCCAACGGCTTCCCATTCATGCTGAACTCGCTCCTGGCCACGGTGCTGTTGAACATCGACATCTGGATCCTGCGGCTGATGTCCGGGGAGGTTGCCAGCGGGTTGTACAGCGTTGCCCTCAAGTACCGCTTCGGGATCACGTTGATTCCGAGCATGTTCAACTTCGCCATCTTCCCGCTGTTTTCCCGCTACGCCCGGCAGACCGGCGACGGTCTGATGGGCGCCTATCGGCTGAGCATCCGCCTGCTGACCCTGGTCAGCGTGCCCATCGCCTTCGGCACCACGCTGCTGGCCAAGCCCCTGGTGCTGGTGGTGGGCGGCGCGGAATTCCTGGGGGTCGAAGAGACGTTCGCGGTCCTTGGGCGCAGCTACACCTTCAGCGGAGGCTCCCACCTGGCCTTGCAGGTGGTGATTTGGACCATCGTGTTCAACTTCATCAACGCGGTCACGCAATACGTCCTGATCGCGCTCGACCAACAGCGCTATCTAACCAAGGCGTTCATTGCCGTGGTGGTATTCAATGCCGTCGGCAACCTGTTGCTGATTCCGGTGTTCGGCTACACGGGAGCCGCGGTAGTGACGATTCTCAGTGAAATGTTCCTGTTCATTCCCTTCCAGGCCGGAATTCGCCGGCATCTGGGCACGGTGGACTGGATGCCCCTGGTTTGGAAACCGGCGGTGGGGCTGGCTGTCATGGCGGTTCTGGCCGCCGGTCTGAGCCGTCTCGGCTGGTCCGTCTGGCTAATCTTCCTGGCTGCCAGTGCGGCATACATGGCAACCCTGTACGCCACCGGTGAAGTTCGCTACCTGATGGAGCGGTTGCCTCTGGCCGGCCTCAAGGCGTTGGTCAAACCTGCTGGTTGACGTGGGGGACCTACTTTCCAAACCCCAGGCCACCCGGTCCCCTGCGCCGAAACAGTGCCCACTCCGAAAATACCAACCGGTCTGGGAGTTGGTCGGGCGTCTTCCGGGTGCGGCTCGAACCGCAAGTGCATCCAACCCGGAGTCTGAAGCAACAATACGGGGAGCATTCAACTTCCCAGCCCTTCTGTCAACCGCCACGGCCCGAGACATCCGAACAGGGCCAGCCCACTCCCAAGAAATACCGGCGCACGCCTCGCATCAAAGCCAATGAAACTGCAACCATTGGCCAAAAGGCGAATTTTTGCCCAGTGAGGTGTCGTCTGGGGTACAATTCCGGCACGAAGGGGGATCCATGGTCTGGGACACGGTTACGGAACAGCAGTTCCTGGAAAGACTTGACACCTCACCCAAATTCAGGGATGAGGTCCGCAGGCGCGTGCTGTCCGCCGAGTTGATCGCCATGCCCGAGAACCTGGCGGAAACATCCGCTCAATTGGCAAAGTTGTCAAAGGAGTTCAGCGCCTTCGCAAACGAGCAGAGGGCAATCAACACCGAACTCCGCACCGATGTCGCCGAACTCAAGGAGGGCCAAGCTGAACTCCGCACCGACGTGAACGAACTCAAGGAGGGCCAGGCTGAACTCCGCACCGACGTGAACGAACTCAAGGAGGGCCAGGCCGAGATCAAAAACACACTCAAGCGGATCGAAACCGACGTGGGCGAACTGAAGGGCAACGCGGCCTATTGGATCGCATTGTCCCGCTATGACGAAATCCTGGAGGACCTGAACCTGGAGTGCGTACGCCTTCTGGCCCGCGAGGACTTGACCAAAATGGTGCGCGGGTTTGGTGCGAACAAGTTTGAATGGGGCGATCGGCGCAGTTTCTACAGGGCCGATTTGGTTATGGAAGCCACGGAAGTTCAAGACCCCGATACAACGCGCTACGTGGCGGTGGAAGCCTCGTACACCGGGGATCGCCGGGATACAAGCCGCGCGATCCGCAATGCGGAAATGCTCAAACGGTGCACCGGGCACGAGGCCTCAGCCGTTGTCGCCAGCGTCCGCAACGACCGGGACATTCAGCCTGTCATCGATACCGGTAGGGTGACCTGGTTTCAACTGAACCCAGCTGACTTTCAGGCTCAATAAGATCAACTCCGAATTAAGGGGCGAAGAACCATCTTGGCCGCTTTTCCGGTGACAGCCAGCGAGACTAGGAACTTGCTTTAAGACCACGAACGGGCAGGGCCAAGGGCAGGCAAGGTAAGGATCACCACTTTTCGATTTCTCCCAGCAACAACCTTTGATCCTTGGTGCCGTTGGCCCGCAACTCCAAGACTTTGGGGCCGTCGAACGGCTCTCGCGACTTGATCCAGGCATTTTGGTAGCACATCAGGCAGGTCCGCCGCCGCCCTGCCGATTTGTTGGCCATGCCGCGGTGGTAGATCCAGCCGTCGAACATGACCGCCTGGCCAGGCTTGGCAAAGACGATGAGTTCGTCAGGAAACTTGGGATGTCCTTCCGGAGGCTTGAACAACGCCTTCTGGCTGCCAGGCACCACCGCGATGGGGCCGTTTTCCAATGTCAGCGAGTCCAGGTAGTAGCCGCAGTTGATCTGGGCAGGAACACTGCCGTACGGCGTCCCTTCGGGATCCACGGGCCAAGGCATGTCTCGGTGCCAGTCCTGATCCGGTGTGCCGGGCTCGGTCACGCGGGCGGTGGCGCTGTGTAGCTGCACGCAATTTCCCAGAATGGCCCGCATTCGGTCCAGTACGGGCGGATTGTCAAGCAGGAATGCGAAACGGTCATCCTCCTCCAGTAGTTGGTGAGTGAACATTTCCCCCTTGCGATCGAAGGTCTCATCCAAGGCCTCCCGCAGCGTTTCCACCTGATCAGAGGTGAGCGCGTCCTCGACTATGAGGTAGCCCCACTTCCGGAAGAACGCAACATCTCGCTCCAATTCCGCCGTCAGCAGAGGATTCATCTGGTTGGGGATGATTGAGTAATCCGGGCGCTCCATGGCTTTCTCCAAATGCCGAAATGGTTCGGGATGCGAAACAGGCTGCCTGCGGGAAAGGTCGCTAGCCTTTGCTTCCGGACAGCACGATGCCTTGAATGAACAGGCGCTGCGTGAAGAAATAGATAATCAACACGGGCACCAGCGCGAAGGTGGCTGCGGCCATCATGTGGCTCATTTCCATGCGGTAGGAGTTGCGAAAGCGCGACAAGCCCAGAGCCACCGTAAAGAGCTTCTCGTCCGTTAGATAGATGAGCGGTGTGATCAGGTCGTTCCAGTGGTAGACGAAAGCGAAAATGGCCACCGTCGCCAGCACGGGTCGCGCCAAGGGCAGCACGATGCGGAAGTAGATAGTCAGGGAATTGGCCCCATCCATGCGCGCGGCGTCCTCCAATTCATGGGAGATACCGAGGAAATACTGGCGTAGCAGGAAGGTGTAGAACGGCACGGCGAAGAAGCCCGGCACGATCAGCGGCAGCAACGTACCGTTCCAGCCGAAGAACTTGAAGAGCAGAAAGGTGGGCACGATTGTGACCCAGATCGGAACCATCATGGTACTGAGCATGATCAGAAAAAGGACGCGCCGCCCGACAAAGCGTAGCCGCGCGAACGCGAAGGCGGGCAACGAACTGCCGAAAATGTTGCCGGCGATGTTCAACGCCGCGACCAGCGTGGAGTTCTGGGTATACGTCCAGAATTCGCCTTGGCTCCAGGCCTCGGCGTAGTTGTCCCACTCGACGGGCTTGGGAATGAATTCCGGGGGAAACAGAAAAATTTGTTCGGTAGGTTTGAGGCTGGTCAAGACCATCCAGCCGAGAGGGGTCAGAAAAACGGCGCTGCCCACCAGGAGCACAGCCAGCTGCAAAACGGCCCGCCGTGTCTTGTAGGTGAAGGTCCAGCCTGGCGACTTGTCCGCGGGCGCTTGCAGACTCACTCTTTTTCTCCAGAATAGAAGACCCAGTACTGAGATGTGCGCAGGACCGCCAAGGTCATGACCAACACGATGACGAAAAGAACCCAGGCCAGAGCGCTGGCGTAGCCCATACGGGCATAACCAAACGCGTTGTTGTAGAGATGCAGGACGTAGAAGTACGTGGCAAAGTTGGGTCCGCCTGCGGTCATGATGTAGGCATTGGTGAACGTCTGAAACACGGCAATGATGCCTACCACCAAGTTGAACAGGATGGTTGGAGTCAGCATGGGCAAAGTCACGTGCAAAAACTGCCTTACCACGTTGGCCCCGTCGATCTGAGCTGCTTCGTACAGGTTCTGGGGAATGGCCTGCAACGAGGCCAAGTAAATGATCATGAGGCCACCAGCACCCCAGAGGCTCATGACCGCGAACGCGGGCAGCGCCCAGCGCGGCTCAAGCAGCCAGGCCGGGCCTTTCACGTTGATCAGGTCGAGAGCCCAGTTCAGGAGTCCGAACTCGCTGTTGAAAATCCATGCCCAAAGCATGGCCACGGCCACGCCGGAGGTGACCGCGGGCAGATAGTAGATCGTACGGAAGACCCCGATGCCGAAGACCTTCTGATTTAGGAGCAATGCCATGGCCAAGGCGACCACGATACCGGCGGGCAGTGCCATCAGGGAATAGTTGAATGTCACCCCCAGACTCTTCTTGAACAGGTCGTCTTCGACAACCATCAGCCTGAAGTTCTCCAGGCCGATGAAGTTCATACCCAGGCCCACCTGCCAGTCCGTGAAGGAAAGGCCCAGAGACGCCAGGATAGGGCCGATGGTCAAGACCAGAAAGCCGATGATCCAGGGCAGCAGGAAGAGATAGGCTTCCAGGTTCTCCCGGCGGGCGATGCCCAAGCCGCCCTTACCTGTCCGAGTATTCAAGGTTATGGCATCCAGCGCGTCATGGCCATGGACGACCCTGCCGGGCCGGGGAGCGCGTAAGACTAATGCCCTCCGCCACTGCCGGAGGGGGCCATGACAGAGTCGGACAATCCGCAGGTCCAGTCCCGGCCGCCCTCGTGTGCATTCATTGGCACCATGGGATGGGCCGGCCGAAGGGTTTGGGGCGGCAGGCGGTGGATCGTCGGAATAGCAAGGGAGAGGCGGACTTGCGCCTCTCCCTCTGCCTTTCTAGACGTACTTGTCGAGTACTTTTTGTATTTCCGCCTGGATGTGAGGCAGCACTTCTTCCGCCCTGGACTCTCCGGTCACGAGGATCGGCGCAATCAGATTGGGGTAAACGTCCTCAATCTCCTTTTCCGCCGCTGTGACCGGCACGCTGCGGCCCGTCTCCAAGGCCGTAATCCAGTGTTCCGCATGGGCCGGCATGCCGGAACCCGTCGAAAGCACACCGTCCAGCCAGTCCTTGGCCACTGATCGGCGTCCCGGCAACGCCCAGTTGTCTTCAACAATGAACACCTGCTGCATGGA
>DAOUIC010000313.1:0-2509 GCA_034428255.1 Anaerolineales bacterium | reverse complement strand
TCTTTATCTGTGTCGAGTTGTGTATCCCTCTCCCGCCACGGTGGCCGACATGCGCTCCCAACTGCCACAGTCGAACGATGAACTGGCCAATCGGCTGCACCATACCTGTCGCTGTCTGCGCACCGACCCTTTCTGTGCCCGCGCCTTTCAGGCATATCAGGAACGCATGTTTGTCGGACCAACCTCGCCTCGTCTCTCCTTCGAGCTGGCGGTGGACAATTTCGAGCAGCTGGGTTTGCGCCTGCTGGCGATCTGAACCGCCGCTACGAGAGGCACTTTCGGCGGTGTTTCGGCAGGACACGATCCTGCCACCAAGTGCTACCGGACGGTGCCGCGGTACTTCGGCATACGACCTGAGTCCTTGTCCAATGCCCTTCCCCGGCATGGACGGTGTCAAGCAGCCGAATTCAAACGTGCCGCTGGCAGCTTTTTGCAACGCGATTGTGCTTTGACGGACCACTCCCGAGGACAAACGGTTCTCCCAAAAGCCTGACACTTGGTGCCCAATGTGGCTCCGAGTAATACCAGTCCATCATAATTGGACTATATGCGACAGGGCATGAACGTCGCACTGCGGAAGATCAGGCAGTGCAGGCAATCGGGGAGGATCGCCCATGGGCCAAATCAGAATCATCGTCGACGGCCCGGAGTGCATTGAGCCCGGCTGCTCGAATCGCACCGCGCGGCGTGTGCATCCGAAGTACAACCCCATCGGCCAACACCGCCTTCGCTGCGATGCCTGCCACGATGCCCGGCAGGGGAAGCAGGAACGGCAGATGGATGCCTTCTTGGACAGACAGTACAGGAAGGAGCAGTCCGACCTGCGGAAGGGACTGGCCGCCACGCGCACTGCACCGCACAAGGACAGCCAGGGCAACCCACAACCGTGGGGCAAGACCACGCGGGCCCGCAAGTACTGGCAGTGCGAGATGTGCGGAGACGAAATTCACCCCGGGGAGGACTACCTGCTCGTCACAACCTACCCCTTCCTGTCAGACTATCCCCGGCGGACCCCGGTCTGTGCGGCTTGCAGCGGGCGGCCGCTGCGTTGAGATATCCTGGAGGCAACCAAAAATCACAGATTGCAGCGTGCTGCTGCTACCTCTTTGTCCACGCCACACAATGGACCCGGGCCATGCTCGTGGGATTCCGCTGCACCCCGGTGCCCTGTTCGACGCCGACTATGAGGACTGCCCGTTCCAGACCTGCATGCGGGACGGCGAAATCGCAAACTTGGACGCAACGCGTGACCTGACGGACGCGGACGTGGTCCATGTGACTTGGGAAGTTGCGGACGCGACCACCTGGGGGCTGTGTGCCAACGCCTTCCAAAGTTCGCAGGTGGTCATCCTCTTCCAAGGTCGTCAGTGTTCCTCGGGCTGCCGCACCGGTCCTGATGGGGAAGTTGTTCCAATGATGGGACCGAGTAGAAATTTCTCAAGGTGCAGTCTCTGTTGCCGTGGCATACTTCCGGATGAAGCCCTGCCGCCTACAGGGCGCGGGGCCATTGGAATCTTCTTGTCGGTGGCGTAGTGATTATGGTCTGGCACCGTATTCGGAATCACCCGGGCCTGGCCGCGTTGCTTGTCCTCCTGTTGGTGTTGCCGGCTCCCTTGGTTTGGCTGGGCTCCAGCACCGACCTGTTGGATCCCGTACTGTATTCCGCAGTAATTGAGGCCGATGTGGTGTTCGATGCGGAATGCAACATGGTTTCGCGGCGGATCACAAACGAATCTGGCCTGCAGGATCATGTGGCGAAACTGGAGGCGTTGATTTTCGAGGGGATGATATATCGCTTGGTTTCCCATGACAGGGACATGTGGAAGTATCTCAGGGAAAAAGGCTGGACTCTGGCGGAAATAGAGGCTCTCGTGCCGAGGGCTGGACTCGCCGGGTGTGCCCAGTACGCTGGAAGAAAGTTCACGGCGAGGGCCAAACTCGGGAGCGTCTGGCTCAACCTCATGACCTTCAGTTCCGAAAACTTAGAGATCTCGTACGAGGTCCCTCCATCCGGACCAAATCACAGGCTTCGCCAATGACGCGGCCGGGGTTGGCGGCGAGCTTGACATTGGGTTTGGGCTGAAGGCTCCGGGCGCGTCCGGCTTCGGATTTGGCAAGGTGGCCCAACGTAGGAGGACCTGCCGAAGTCGTTGACGGGTAACCCGAGCCAAATGGCCATCGTCGGAGGGACGACCCGGCTGATCTTGGCTCGCCCATACCCATGTCGGATACCTCTATTAGCGTCCGGCACGGGTTCTTGAGGCTTGGTGAATGTCCGATCCTCGACCAAGACCCCAACCGAAGGCTGGGCTAACGGCGACGTTGTCAATGGTGCGGTGTCAAAACCGACACTTGCACGCGGGTCGCGGTCGGATGGTCAGTCGCGCGGCACCAGGTCGGTAATCCCGCGCAGGTCCAGGTCCTCCGCCAAGTGGCAAGCCACTTCGTGGCCCTCGCCAATGGGGCGCAGTTCCGGGGTTTCCGTGGCGCACACGTCCTGGGCGTAGCG
>DAOUIC010000312.1:0-1579 GCA_034428255.1 Anaerolineales bacterium | reverse complement strand
TCTTGATGTTCTGGGCCTCGTCGAGCATCACAGTATGCCAATGGATGCGGCCCAACACAGCCTGGTCCACACGCGCCGTGCCATAGCTGGTCAGCACCACATCCGTTTCCCGCACCCTTGCGTACAGGTCCGCCTGCCGGGCGCGGCCGCCGCCATGGTGGAGCATGACCCGCAGGCCCGGGGCAAAACGTTGCAGTTCCCGCTTCCAGTTGCGCAGAACACTGGTCGGGCAGATGAGCAGCCTGGGCCTGCGACCTTCCGGCGACGGAGTCCGTTCCTGCTCCAGAAACAACGCGATGGCCTGGATGGTCTTGCCCAGCCCCATGTCGTCGGCCAGGCAGGCACCCAGTCCGATTTGGTGCAGATACCACATCCAAGCCAGGCCGCGCCGCTGATAGGGACGCAGCGTGCCAACGAAACCCGGTGGTTCGAACCGTTCCTCTTCCCGTGCCACGGACCGGATGCGCTGCCAAATGGTGCGCAACCGGTCGGGTACCGTTACCCCCGAGACCTCCAGGGCCTGGAACTCCCGGTAACCACTTCCAAAACGGGCAAGATGGCTCGTGTTCCGCGTTTCCCCATGCTCGTCGTCGGCTTGCTCCTGCATGATTTGCAGGGCCTGCAAAAGGCCCACGCGGCGAGACGCCCCCCGCGTGGTCAGAAGATGCCGTGCCGCCCTAATCTGACCCTGATTGACCTGCAGCCATTGTTCGTTCATGTACACCAGGGGGGAACCGGCCATGGCAATCTGGCTCAGGCCGGCGTCGTCCAGCGGATCGCCGTCCACAGTCAAGGCATATCCGATCTCGTACTCTCCGAATGCCGCCTGTGCGGATGCTTCGTGCTCCTCGTCAACCTCCTCGTCAACCTCCCGCACATCCAGGTGAATCTGAAGACGGCTCCGCTCGGCGTCGGTCCACCAAACCGGCAGATGAACCTGGAAGCCCGCGCCCATCAGGGCAGGTGCATCCTTGGTCAAAAACCGGTAGGCCTCTTCCCGACTCAGTTCAATTGCCTGGAGGCCGGGTTGCCGCACCAGGGGCTGCACGCAGGAACTGTGCCGACTGGCTGCGCGCAGCCCGGCAATCAAACGGGCTCCCATCAGAGGATCGGGATCCGCGCCGGTCGCATGGACGCGGTGATCGCCATGGAAACCAATTCCACCGTTGAGCCGGTCGGCGGCAATCCCCGCCGGGTCTTCCGCAAGGCGGTCATGCCAAGCATGGGAACCCAACATGTCGTCCGCGGCCAATGCGACCTGCAATTGCCACGGTCCGTCCCCGTCCGCCTGACCCGCGGCCTGCGGGTCCAGGAGTTCAAAGGTCAACGCGATGTCGCCGGACTGACTGCCGAACGCCCTGGACATCCACTCCTGCCACTCCCCCTGCATTTGGCGTCGCTGTTCCGGTTCGGCTTCCACAACGCCGTTGACCAGCAGCCGACACCACTGATCCTGCGCTTCCACCGATCCCGACCGGAAGGAACCGGACACCTGCCGGAACCTGTCGTCCGAGCCCACGGCTGCCGCCGCCGCCGCCATGCGTGCATGCACCACCGCATTGACGAAACTGGTCAATAG
>DAOUIC010000311.1:0-1836 GCA_034428255.1 Anaerolineales bacterium | reverse complement strand
GGACATGGCAGCCGCATTGCTGGACTGGGGATCGGACCGCGTCGTTATCCGGATGGGCGAACAGGGGATTTGGGTTCAGGACAGGCAGGGAAACCGATGGCGGATTCCGGCCGTTCCGACGCAGGTGGTCGACGTTACCGGCGCCGGCAATGCGTTCTGCGGCGGTCTGCTGGCCGGGGCCGTTGAGGGACTGCCGTTCCTTGAGACCGCACTCCGGGGCCTGGTGGGAGCCAGCTTTGCCATCGAGCAGGTGGGCGTGCCCGAGACCCTGGTTCCCGGTTCCCCGGAGGCATTCCGTCGCCTTGAATGGGCCAGGCATCGAATGCGGGACATGAACCAATAGCCGTGGCGTCCGAAGCAATCACTTGGCTGGTATGACAGGGGCAATGGCTCGACAGGGCCTTGGGCAGGCAAACCTTGTTCCGTCAGGTTATGTCCAGGCTTGGCCACGATGCCCGCGGACCGGCTGCACACCGATCGTGACCAGAAACACGCCCATCCTCCAACCCTCTTCAACCGCCCTTTCGCTGTTAGGTTACAATGGCCGGGTTGCATGCACCTCGCGCTTTGACAACTACCCGGCTTGTCGCCGCAGGGCCAGTCCGCAAGGGCTGGCAAACCGGTGCTGACTGCCGCCTGGTGCGGGTTTCGCCAGGCATCCTGCAGAAAAGGAGAATACTGTCCATGAAGACATGGAAAGTGTTGGCTGTGTTAATGCTTGTGTGTGCTGCCGCATTGGCCGCCTGTACCGTGGCGCCGGCACCGATGCCGGCCGACGACTCGATGGCCATGGAAGACGAGGGCCCTTCCGGTCCGGTCACCTTGAAGTTCCTGGCGCTGGCCGATGACGACCAGCTCAATGCCTGGAGGGAAATCCTGGCCGAGTTCCAGCAACTCAACGACGGCGAATATTCCTACGTGGAATTGGAGTTCGAGACGATCCCGTTCCGCGAACTGTTCCCCAAGATCGAGTCTTCGGTCGCCGTGGGCTTGCCCTGGGATCTGTTCCAGGCCGACGGCCCGGACATGAAGCACTACGGGTTCAACCGCGTGATTTGGCCGCTGACCGACCACTTCTCCGAAGAGGAAATGGCCCAGTGGTTCCCGCAGTCCATCGAGGAAGGCTCCTTCCGGGATCAATTCCTTGGACCGCCCATCATGCAGTCCTGTTCCCTGCTCATGTACAACAAGGACTTCACCGACGCTGCGGGCATCTCGCCTCCGGTGGGCATTGAGAATGCCTGGACCATGGAAGAGGCCGTGGCCGCCTGGCAGGACACCACCGTGGACGAGAACGGCGACGGCGTCCCCGAAGTCTGGGGTCTGCGCTGGGGCCAGGGCACCTGGACCGGCGACTATGAGCACGGCATCTTCCGCCGCTCCAACGGCGAGATCGGCAGTGCCACCTACGCCGGCATGGGCGAGGACGGGGTGACCTTCCAGGGCTACCTCGACACGGATGAGGCAGCCGAGGCCATGCAGTTCTACCAGGATCTGCACCAGACGTACAAGGTGTCCCCGGTTGAGGCCATTCCGGAGATCTTCGAGAGCCGGCAGGCCGCCTTCATGGTCACGCCGGACAACCGCATCGGTGCCTTGAACCGGATTCACGGCGAAGGCAACTTCAACTGGGGTGTCTCGGGCATTCCGTACTTCAAGACCCCGGTCTGCCACACCGGCAGCTGGCACTATGGGATTTCGCCCAACACCCAGCACTTTGAAGAGGCCCTTGAGTTCGTCCGCTACGCGGCCAGCGATGCCGGCGCGCGCATCTGGTACAAGCATGTGCGCCAGCTGCCCGCCAACATCGGCCTGTTCAACGAACTGGACGAGTAC
>DAOUIC010000310.1:0-11350 GCA_034428255.1 Anaerolineales bacterium | reverse complement strand
CCCAGAATCAAGTTGAGCGACTGACGGTGCCATGTTCGTCGTTGACGCCTGGAAACGCAGCGGCTATTTCCGTGTTGGCGGCATCATGCTCGCGGTGTTGCTGGCAATCGCCGTACTGCAGCCGTGGTTGAGCCAGCTTGCGCTCCAAAATCCCGATGTGTCCCCCATGTCGATGGGCACCTTCGAACCGTACGCCGATCCTTCGCTGCGCCACCCTGCGGGCACCGACAAGCTGGGCCGGGACATGCTGGCCCTGTTGTTTCTCGGGATTCGGGTTTCGATGCTGATTGCCCTGATCGCGGGTTGTACCGCCACCGGCATCGGCATCTCGCTCGGATTCATCGCCGGCTACAAGGGAGGATGGGTCGATGCGGTGCTGCGCACCGGCACGGATATGGTATTGGTGATTCCCAGCCTGCCGCTGCTGATCGCCTTGGCGGCCTATCTGCCCACGATCAGCATTCCGGTCATGTCCCTGCTGCTGGCCGCGTTCGCCTGGCCGTTCACCACGCGCATCATCCGCTCACAGGTGCTTACGCTCAAGCAACGGCCTTTTGTAGACTTGGCCCGCACCAGCGATCAGGGCGACATGAGCATCATCTTCCTGGAAATCATGCCGAATCTGCTGCCGTTCCTGGGGGTGTCCGTGGCCGTGGGCATGAGCTCCGCCATGCTGGCCGAAATCGGCCTACAGCTGATTGGCCTGGGGCCGGCCAGCATCAACACCCTGGGCCTCATGGTCCAGCAATCCGTACAGTCCGGCGTCCTGGCCATTGGCAAATGGTGGATCCTGTTTGCGCCGGTGAGTTGCCTGATCGCGTTCTTCGTCGCGCTCAATCTGATCAACATCGGACTTGAGAGCGCGTTCAACCCGCGTCTGCGGTCCGTAACCGGAGACTGACAATGACGGACGCCAGGCCCCTCCTCACCATTGAGGACATGCGGATCCACTACGACAGTGTGCGCGGGTCATACAAGGTGGTGGATGGCGTGGACGTTGAGGTGCATCGCAACGAGATCTTCGGTCTTGCCGGGGAATCGGGATGCGGCAAGTCCACGTTGGTGGAGGGCATTCTGCGCCTGATCGAACCTCCCGGCCACATCCGTTCCGGGACCGCGTTGTTCCGTCCGTTTCCCGAGGATCCGGAGCGGAGTCTGGATCTCGTGCAGCTCGACTATCACGCCATGCGCGAGATCCGCTGGAAGCATCTATCGTACATCCCGCAGGGTTCCATGAACTCCCTCAACCCGGTCATGCGGATCCGGGACCAGATGACGGATGTGGTGATGCACCACGAACCCGGTGGTCAGGACGAAGTCAGCCGCAACATTGCGGCCGCCCTGGAGATGGTCGGCCTGCCCGAGTCGCTGGGCGCCCTGTATCCACACGAACTGTCCGGAGGCATGAAGCAGAGGGTCTGCATCGCCATGGCGATGCTGCTGCAACCGGCGCTGGTCATGGCCGACGAACCGACCACGGCACTGGATGTCAACGTACAGAGGGCCGTCCTCGAAACCATTGCCCACCTGCGGGATCAGATGGGGGCAACGGTCATCTTCGTGTCCCACGATCTGGCCGTACACGCCGAACTGGTGGATCGCATGGCCATCATGTATGCCGGTGTCGTTATGGAACTCGGCACGGTCTACGAAATCTTCGACAATCCGCAACATCCCTATACCAAGAGGTTGATCCACTCGATCCCGGCCCTGGGAGGTCCCCGCGAAAGACTGGATTCCATCCCCGGCATGGCTCCTTCCCCGCTGGCTTGGCCACCGGGGTGCCGCTTTCATCCGCGGTGTCCCGATGCCGTGCCGGCGTGCAGTGCCGTCACACCCCGCACGATTGAGCTGGACTCCGGACGCAAGGTTACGTGCCATCTCTTCGATCCGGACATCGACCCGGAGCAAAGTCCGGCATGAAAGACGTCCTGTTGACCGTGGACCGGCTGTCGGTCGTGTTCCGGGACACCGGCCTGTTCCAGGGCAACAAGACCACCGTGGCGGTCGACGATGTCTCGTTCGAGATCCCGTCCGAACCAACCTTGGTCACGATTGTTGGCGAGAGCGGGTCCGGCAAATCCACGCTGGCCCGCACCATCCTCGGGTTGCAACAGGCCGCATCCGGTACGGTTTGTTACCGCAACCGCGATCTGGCCGGCTTCCGCCGCGCGGACTGGCACGCCTTTCGGCGCGAGGTGCAACCGGTGTTTCAGGATCCGTACGCCACCTACAATCCGTTCTACCGCATCGACCGCGTGCTGAAGGTCCTAGTCCGGAAGTTCGCTCTGGCATCCAACGACAGCGACGCCGAAGCCCTGATCGAGGATGCGCTGCGTGCCGTCGATCTGAGGCCGCAGGATGTCCTGGGGCGCTATCCCCACCAGCTGTCGGGCGGCGAGCGGCAGCGCGTGATGCTGGCCCGCGTCTATATGATGAAGCCGAAGCTCATCGTGGCCGACGAACCCATCTCCATGATCGACGCGGCACTCAGGGCCCTGTTCCTCAACATTCTCCTCGACTTCAGGGATCAGGGCATTTCCTCCATCTTCATCACGCACAATCTGGCCACCGCGTACTATCTGGGCGGCCGCATCATGGTCATGTGCCGGGGTCGGATGATCGAATACGGCGACATGGACCAGGTGGTACTCAATCCGTCGCACCCCTATACCCAGTTGCTGATCGACTCGGTCCCCAGCCACAATCCGCACCACCGGTGGCAGGAGGAACGAAGCGAGTACGCGGTCGACGCGTCCGAGTTTGTCTTCTCCGAACAGGCTTGTGTCTTCGAGGCCCGTTGTCCACATGCCATGGACATCTGCCACCATCAGCGCCCCCCGTTCGTGACCGCGGACACCAAGGCCTCCCAACAGAGTGCCTGTTTCCTGTACCATGACGAATACCGTCCGGACGAAGCCTGATATTCACAGGGTGCACGGTTCCATGCTTCGGTCAACCGGGGCCTGCCGCAATCCGGGCCGACGAGGCCAATCTGGTCATTGCCTACCCCGAAGGGGTTACGACACCTGCCCCTACAACCCCGACACCGACTGGATGTTCGGCAACCAGTTCAATGCCTACTACCGGGTCCACATGCAGGCGGGTGCTTGGGAAGCCACCAAGATCATGAACGACACGGCGTACCCGGCGCGGGCACTTGGCTTTGTCATCGATCGCACGCCTATCGAAACCCCAATCGCCCAAGTCGTGGCTATCTGCGACGAGTTTGTCAAGCCCATTGATTGGGGGAGCTGGCCGACAGTGCCGCGGAGGTCCCCCAGAAACTGAACGGCACCGGTGCACAGGTCATCGTCGACGCAGTGCAACGGCAACTCGACGCCCGGGCCGCGGAAAGTAGCCAAAAACAGCAACCCGACATCCTCGCGGCCCGGTCGCCCCCAACGGCCGTTCGGGCCGTGTCGGGACAACCGGCACCGCGTGCGCGTGGGCTTGAGGCAGCGTACGGGTTACAATGAATGTCCTTACTCCAAGACCCTCCTAGCTGGAGACCAACTGCAATTGGGAGACTGCAATGGCATATTCGCACAAGAACAAGAAGGGTGTTACCTACTACCTTCACGCCAACGAGCGTGCCACGAAGACGGGCAAGGTAACGAAGCTCTACTTCTTCTCGCGGGACGTGCGTCCCGAAAAGGCGGTTGACGAGCTGCCCGAGGGCCGCCGGGTGGAAGAGACTGCAACCGGTATGTTGGTCCTCAAGAAGGAGTAGTCCGGAAGAAGGCGGGAGCACTCACCTCTAGGTGTCCACAGTGCCCGTGCCAAACCCCGCAAGACGAAAAGCCCGGAGCGAACGCTCCGGGCTTTTTGCTTCCGATCCAGGGCAGCCGACGCTATCCGATCGATTGACGTTGTCGCATCCAACGCGCCTGGGATCAGATCATGGGGTCCAGTACCCGGGAACCTACAAAGCCGCGGTCAAGGCCTGATCCAAGTCCGCAATGATGTCATCGATGTGTTCAATGCCGATCGACAGACGCACATAGTTCTCGTTAACTCCGGTGGCGGCCTGCTCCTCGGCCGACAACTGACTGTGGGTTGTGGTCGACGGATGGATCGCCAGAGTGCGGGCATCGCCGATGTTGGCCACGTGGTAGATCATCTTCAGGCTGTCGATGAATCGACGTCCGGCGTCACGTCCTCCAGTCAGTTCAAACCCGACCAGGGCGCCGAGGCCCCCGGTCATGTAGGTGTCTGCGCGACGGCGCTCCTCGCCTTCGAAGAAGGACGGGTAGATGACCTTGGTTATGCCTGCGCGGCCCGTCAGGTAGTCGGCCACCTTGGCCGCGTTTTCGCAATGGCGCTCCATGCGCAGGGGCAGGCTCTCGAGTCCTTGCAGGAAGAGGAAGGCATTGAACGGGCTCATGCATGAACCAAGGTCCCGCAACAGGGTGACGCGAGCCTTGAGGATGTAGGCAATCGGGCCCAGGGGCTTGACCGCCTCGATCCAAACCGCGCCGTGGTAGCTGGGGTCCGGCTCGGACAGGAGGGGGAACCGGTCCTGGTGCTTTTCCCAGTCAAACGTTCCGCTGTCGACCAGCACGCCGCCGATGGACGTGCCGTGGCCGCCAATGTACTTGGTGCTGGAGTAGACGATGATGTGGGCACCATGGTCGAACGGACGGCAAATCACCGGGCAGGCGGTGTTGTCCACGATCAGCGGGATGCCCAGGTCCTCACCGATCGCAGCCACTTCCGCGATGGGAAAAGCCTGGAGCTTGGGATTCGGCAGGGACTCGGCGTAATAGGCTTGGGTCTTGTCATCCGAGGCGCGCCGGAAATCCTCGGGATCCGCCGGATCGACGAACCGCACCTCAATACCTGCGGTCTTCAGTGTGTTGGCAAAGAGATTCCAGGTTCCGCCGTATAGGTCCGTGGAACTGACCACGTTGTCCCCGGCCTGGGCGATGTTCTGAATCGCAAAGGTCGACGCGGCCTGGCCGGACGAGAGGGCCAGGGCCCCAACGCCGCCGTCCATGGCCGCCACGCGCTTTTCCAGGACATCGCAGGTCGGATTCATGATGCGCGTGTAGATGTTGCCCAATTCCTTCAGGGCAAACAGATTCTCGGCATGCTGAGTGTCGTTGAACTGATAGGACGTGGTCTGATAGATCGGCACGGCCACCGCACCGGTCACAGGATCCGAACGATAGCCGGAGTGGAGGACCACGGTCTCAGGATTGGTGTAGCTTGGCAGGTTGTCGTTCGACACAGGCGTACTCTCCTTGGCAAGGCCGTTGGAACGGGCAAAAAAAATGCATGCGGTGACCGGGTCGAACCTTCGTCGAACCAGCGCACAGCACGCGGGACCCCCGGATTATAGACAGATCGGATACAGGGGCCAAAGGGTTGGACTCAGGAAAACCTGCAATCCCCCCTCCGGAAGCCCAACAGGCTGTCTTGCGGGGGCGCTATACCTAGTTTCGTCCAGCCCACTCTGTGGTTGTGGCTCAGGCCACGTGAAAGCCTCTGGGGCCAAACGCACAGGTGTCGGTGGCCGTGCCCTTGGGACTGTCAGCGCCAAGCGTGGAAGCCAACGCATCGAATCCCGGTTTCGGCGAGAGCGCTACAACAACAGAGCGACCTCCTGGTCCCAGGTTCCAGCGACGGCGATTCCATATTCCTTCAATCCCCCGGTGGCAGCGGCGCCTGTCACGGCAACTTCGATGCCTTCCCCGCCCATGCGCACGCCTTCGCCGTAGTCCGTGTTGAAAAAGTGAAAGGCCAACCCCGCGCGCTCGCGGTCCGAATTGTTCTTCTTGGTGGCGTGGGCCGTCCCGTAGTTGAAAAACACGGCGCCACCTGCCGACACTTCGCAGGGCACCTCTTCGCCTTCCAAGCCCTCGATGTGAATGTGGTGGTCCGAATCGGGATCGCGCGTGTGGTCGAACGCCATCCGGTGGCTGTTCGGAATCACATGGAGCGTGCCGTTTTGAATGTTGGCATCATGGAGCGCGATCCACATGGCCGTGCCCTTGGTCGGATCCTGCAGCCTGAAGTAGGCGTTGTCCTGATGCCAGTCGGTACCGCTTCCGAGACCGGGAGGCTTCAGGAAAATCTGATCAAGGTGGCGCACGAACGGATCGCCAATCAGGGCGGAAATGCACGCAACTACCTTGGGCGCGAACGGTAAGGCCCGTATCAGATTGCTCTTGTCGTTAAGTGGAATGATTTGGTAGTTGACCTTGGCATCGGGATCGGTTGAAACGTTGCGACCAAGTCCCTCCCGCTTGAAGCGCTCGAGTTCGCTCAGCAAAGCCGCCACCTCGCGCTCGTCGAAAAGGCCGGGCACGACCGTATAACCGAAGTCCCTGAAATGCTGTACCTGACTGTCCGAAATCACGGCAATCTCCTTTCGCATGAAGGTTGTATGGAATGGGCATTCCGCCAAGCAGGCATGTCAAGCAACCGGTTTGCCAAGCCGCAGGCAATTCCGGTTCAATCCATAGGATAGAGGCTACAGCCGCCGTCGACCAGCAGTATCGAACCAGTCATGTAGGAAGCCATCGGGGAACACAGAAACAGAAAGGCGTGGGCTACCGACTCCGGGGTTTGCATCTCGCCCAGGGGAATGGCTTTCTGGGCCCTGGCTTGGTAGGAGGGATCCGTGTCCCATTGCCGTTTGGCCATGCCCACGCCAACGATGCCGGGTGCCACGGCATTGGCGCGAACGCCGCGGCCGGCCAGTTCCCGGGCAAATCCCCGCATCAGGGTGCGCAGAGCCGACTTGCTGGCGGTATAGGCCGTAATCTCGGGCCATGGCACGTCCTGAACCCACGAGGTGGTGTAGATCAGGTGGCCGCTCATGTCCATCGCCAGCCACTGTTCGACAGCGGCCCGGGACACTAGGAACGCGGATCCGAGATTCAGGTCGAGTGTTTCCTCGAAGTCCTTAGTGCCGAAGGTTTCGATCGGTCCCGGCCGTACCAATCCGGCATGACAGCAAACAACATGCGGCATCTGTTCCGTGCAGGCCAGTTCAGCAAAGAACGCGTTCACCTCGGTTTCCGACGTGCAGTCGACCTGCGAGCTGTCAACTCCCTCGTCAACAACACCGGCACTGGCCAGTGCCGCCCTGATTCTGTCCACCGGTTCAATGTCCACTGCGCGGACCTGCGCGCCGTGTTCCGCCAATACCCGGACCATCACGCGCCCGATGGCGCCGGCCCCTCCGGTGATCAGTATGGAAAGCCCCGTCAAATCAATCAAGGACGACGCGACGGGGGAAGAATGCGGCTGCTTCATACGAGTTCCGTGCCTGTGGCCCCAAGCCCATGGTCTACCAAGGTTGCAACACTACTTTCCCGCATTGGCCGGTGCATTGCAGTTCCCAGGCTTCCTTGAGGTTCGTCAGCGCAAATCTGTGGGTGATCATGCGATCGATTGAGTCGCCGACAAGCCCAATCTGCTCGAGCAGGCGATGCGTCGAGGCCCGGTTGTAGTGCCAGGATCCGATGATGGTAAGGCCCTTGAAAAGGACGGCCCCGCCGAGATGAACCGACGCGTGCCCCTTGGAGGAGCCGACCACAGCCACCCGGCCCTTGACTGCGGCAGCCTCAATGCAAAACTCCTGTCCGGGCACCGTGCCGGAACACTCGATGGCAACATCGACCCCGCGCCCGCCGGTCAAATCCATGACTTCCGCCAAGGCCCCGTCGCGACTCGGATCAATGACATGGTCCGCACCCAGATCCAAAGCCAGTTGCCTCCGCCAGGGATTGGGATCGCCGGCCACAACCAGCGACTTGCGATGCCTGCCGTTAATGACGGCACCCAACCCCACCGGTCCCAGGCCGGAGACGAGGACGGCGGTATCGCCATCCACCTGCGTTCGCTCAAGCGCCCCGAAGGAAGGTCCCAAGCCGCAACAGGCCATGGCCGCGTGGTCCAGTGGCATGGCATCAGGCACAGGCACCAGCTGGTCGGCAGGTTTGAGCATGTACTGGGCAAACGTACCGACAGCGGCATCGCCTTCCAATTCGGCCTCCGCTGCCCGTTGCTGCCGGCAATGGATGTACTCGCCTTCCAGACAGACACGGCAGTGTCCGCAGGGAAGTTGAGGCATTACCACCACTCGATCCCCGGCCTTGAAGCGGCCCGAGGCGGCCGGGTCCTCCACAACGCCGGCCGCCTCGTGCCCCAACACACCTGCGGCCTTGCCTTCGGCGTAGCCATGGTACTCGTTGCACAGAGGGACACTCAGCAACTTCACCAGTACCCAATCTCCCCTTGCTGCCGGCACCGGCTTTTCGATGCACTGAACCGCCTTGTCGGCAGCCAACCTCATTTCAATCATGTGTCAACATCCTGTTGCGCGGCTGGAACCACAGTCCGGCAAACCAACCCGGCGGTCGCACGGACCCGGAGACATGATCCGGTTTCGGATCTGCGTGTCCCATCTATGGCCGCACCTCCTCCTCCGCGCGCCGAACCAAGGCCTTCATGTAACCAATGGTATAGGCCGTGCCGACCCGCGGATGGCCGGCCATGTTGGGAATGTGGTCGGGAATGAGCACGCCGTCGAACCCAACCTTTTGAAGTGCCTTCATGGCCTTGTACATGTCGAAGTACCCGTCGTCGACAAACGTTTCCACAAAGTGGGGCAACGGGGCATCCACATTCCGGAAGTGCACCTTGAAAATCTTGCTGCGGCCACCGAAGTCCAGGATGGACTCCTCCACGCCCTTTCCCATCAGACTGCCGCCTTCCAACCAGCAGCCGATGCAGAAACAGATCCCCACGTTCGGGCTGTCCGCCACCTGCAAAGCCCGATCGTAGCCTTCATGGCTGGAAAAAATGCATCGGGGTACCCCGGCCAGTTCCGGCTGGGGGGGATCGTCCGGATGAATGCCAATGCGCACACCTTCGCTTTCCGCCACCGGAGCCACTTCCGCCACAAATGATTCGTAGTTGCTCCAGATTTCGTCGGCGGTGTACCGCCGACCATGCGAAAACGGCAGTTGGAATCTCCGGTCCTGCCAACGACCCGATGTCGCCGTCGCCAGATTGAACCCGCGGGCGTCTGCGCCACCGCGGGTCAACTCCCGTTCCGTGCTCCAAATGCCGTTGGCCATGTGTGCATAGGTGGTGTACGGGATTCCGGCCTTGCCCAAGGCGCGCAAGTGAATTTTGTACTCGGCGACCTTGGCATCCCGGTTCTCCAAGTTGAGCACGATCGCATCCTGGTTGTGGACATCCGAGTTGCCGAACCCATAAATCTTCAGGCCGTGGTTCTCAAACAGGCGACGGCGGGATGCATAGTAGTCGTAATGGGCGTTTTCTCCGGTCGTCCAGAGCACGACGTAGTCCACACCCATCTGCCGCACGAATGCAAGGTCCTCTTCCGACGGCTCGGGCGACATCTGGGCCGCAATCTTCATTCCCGGTGGGATTTCCAGCATCGATGCCATGGGGGTCTCCTTGCTTGGGGACGGGTTCCTGCCCGGCGCAGTATGCATCACGGAGAGAGTCGCCCGATACACGCGCCTACAGGGCAGACGGAGCCTCCAAACCGGCTAACCCGTGGCCCAGTAACGTTCATGGGTCGGGACAGGCAGTTTGCGCACTGCGGCATGCCTGGCGCGGGCAGGGTCCAGCATGCGGCTGGGGTAAGATCCGGCCCAGTTTCCTCTGACCAATGTGCCAAACAGGCTTTCAGGAGCATGCAATGAAACTCCTTTCGTTTTCGGATGGCGGTGAAAGTCGGATCGGGGTCCTGCAGGACGGCGGATCGATTGCCGACGTATGCAAGGCCGATGCCGAAATCCCGACCACCATCAAGGGCCTCTTCGCCGCGGGACCGGATGCCATGGCGCGAGTCAAGGCCGCGGCCGCCGGGATTGCGCCCGAAAACGTTCTGAACCCAAGCGGAGTGGACATCGGCCCACCGATTCCCGATCCCGGCAAGATCCTGTGCATTGGGATCAACTACAAGGATCACATAGAGGAAACCAACTCCGAGACGCCCGAGTTTCCCGTCGTCTTTGCCAAGTATGCCAATACGATTGTCGGCCCCGAGGCCGACGTCCATCTCCCGACCTATTCGACCAAGGTCGACTACGAAGCGGAATTCGCTGTTGTGATCGGCAAGACGACACGCAACGTGGCCAAGGAGGACGCGCTCGACCATGTCGGCGGTTACACCTGCCTCAATGATGTGAGCGCCAGGGATCTGCAGCAACGCACCTCGCAGTGGGTCATGGGCAAGTCACCGGACACCTTTGCCCCGATCGGTCCGGTGGTCGTCACCAGCGACGACGTGCCCGACCCGCACAGTCTCGACATCAAACTAAGGCTGAACGGCGAAACCATGCAGTCCTCCAACACCAAGCACCTGCTGTTCCGTGTGGAGGACCTGATTTCCGACATCGCCCGCGTCATTACACTCGACCCCGGCGACATTATCTCGACGGGGACACCCGGAGGAGTCGGTGCCGCCCGGGAACCTGCCGTGTTCCTCAAACCGGGAGACAGCATGGAAGTTGAAATCAGCTCGATCGGCATCCTGCGGAACGGAGTGGTACAGGGACTCTAGACACCCGTACGATACGCCCGAGCTGTGGAGCCGCTGCGGCATCCGGAGGACCAAACAGGCAGGAAAGGAGGGACATTCCCATGGAAAGCGAACTGAAGACGCGTTTGGACTTCGAGTTCGAGGCCGGCGAGGAGGTGACCCAGGAGCAGATCGACTCTTTCAACCGGAACGGATTCATCGTGGTCCGAAACGCCCTCGACACCAACCAGGTCGACCACCTCCTGGACGTAATCATGGAGTTGAAGGCGGACCTCGAGCGGTCGGAACACCGGAGCGACACCTATGGTCTCAACATTCGTCCGGTGGTGGACAAGCACGACGCCTTTCTTGACCTGTTGGAATGCCCGACCACGTTCCCGAAGGCAGTCCGCTTCCTGCAGCACTTCAACCTCCAGCTCTTCACCTCGCATCTAATCATGGTGCCGCCGGATCCTGAACGAAGGGCGATCGGATGGCATCCCGACGGCGGCAAACCGGGTATCGGCTTCTATGGTCGCAGGGCCCTGGCCACGCTCAAGGTAGGGTACTTCCTGCGCGATTTGAAAGAGAGCAACATGGGGGCCTTGATGGTGGTACCGGGTTCCAACCGGATGGACGGCGGTCCGTCGTTCCTCAACGGGGGTGATCCGGTCGGAGGCATGGAATTGAAGGTCGCAGCGGGGGATGCCGTCATCTTCGGTCAGCCAACCTGGCATGCATCGGCGCCGAACCATTCCCACCAAGATAGGGTCGCGCTGTACTACGGCTACGGCTACCGCATCCTGCGGCCGATCGACTACGAAACCATGCCGCGGG
>DAOUIC010000309.1:0-9610 GCA_034428255.1 Anaerolineales bacterium | reverse complement strand
GGTGGCCGCGATTACGCTCTGCCGTTCGAAGCCACAATCCGCGCTGAGGCGCGCGGCTTCGTTCAGGAGGCGACGACCGACACCGGCGTGCTGGGCGGCTCCCGCCCGACCCCGGCCGAGCCCCTGGGCCCTTCCGTAGACGTGCACCTCCCTGATCATGGCGGCGCCGCAAATTTCGTCCAGAAACGCATGGCTGCCCGTGCCGGGTTCCCGGATGTGGCTCAGCCGCAGGAAACCGACCAGCCTGGCGCTGCGGCCCGGTTCCGGGTCCGGCGTGGTGCAGGCAATGAAAAACTCTTCCGTGAGCGTTGTCCGGTACCGTACGGTCTCGATGGACAGCCGATCCGGATCCACTTGCGACTGGCTGATCTCGCGGCAGCGTATGCAGCCGCACGGGGTGCCGCGCCGAGCCAGTTCGCGCTGTACCACTTCGCGCAGGTTGCTGGTTCGGACGCCCGCCTGGATGTGGTGCGCCGGGATGTCCCTGAACAGCCGGTTGATGCGCGTGTAGGGCGGGATGGTCGGCTTGACATCCGCCAACAGGTCCACCAGTTCGGTTTCGGTGTAGGGACGGTACAGCCCCTGCTGCCACAGTCGGTGGAGTTCCGTGCCCGCGATCAGCGAGCACGGATAGATTTTCATCTCGTCCGGGCATATGGACCGGTCGCTGAAGAAGCGGCGGAAGTCGCGCCGATCGGATTCCGGCGTGGCTCCGTGCAGGTTGGGCATCCAGTGCAGGTGCAGCTTGAATCCGGCCGTCCGCAACAGGTCCAGGGCCCTGCGCACTTCTGCCACCGTGTGACCCCGGTTGTTGAGTTCGAGAATGTGGTCGTCGAGACTCTGGACCCCAATCTGAACCTTGGTGACCCCCAGCGAGCGCAGATGGCGGATTTCGTCCGGGGTGATCCAGTCCGGCCGGGTCTCGACGACCAACCCGACGTTGCGGTGCCGAGCGGAGACGTTGCGTTCGAGCGCCACTTCCAGCGAGGGGCTCTGGGCATGGTGCTCCCCGTCGCCGCAGTTCATGGCGTCCAGGCATCGCTGAACATACCAGTTGCGGTATTCGCGCGAATAGGCGCTCCAGGTGCCGCCCAGGATCAGCAGTTCAACCTTGTCGGCCGTGTGGCCAATGCTTTCAAATCCCTGGATGCGGCCCAGCGTTTGGCGAAAGGGATCAAAGCCGTCCTGTTCGGCCCGTTGGCATCCCGGCTCGTCGTGGATGTAGCTCTTGGGCATCCGCACGTCGTCGGGGCAGAAGATGCAGGCGGAGGGACAGCCGGCGGGCGCCGTCAGCACGGTTACGGGCGCCACTCCGCTGGCCGTGCGCATCGGCTTCATGCGAATCCGCCGCAGGATGTCGGGATCCTCGTCCAGATCCCCCTGCGCGACCAGCCAGCGGTAGCCGGCCACCAAATTTGACTTGGAATAGAATCCGGAACCGTCCTTGGGCACCTGGCTCAAGATGAACCGCAGCGAGGACTGGCCGTCCCACTCGTCTTCCTTGACCTGCCCAATTGCGCTGAAGATATGGACGAGGGCAGACGCGTGTTCGGCCGGATCGAAATCCATTCGCTGCCGGCGCCATTCCTCGGTTCGGTCGCGTACCTGGACCGGGATTTCTTCGGTGGGCAGAATGCGCCGGACTGGCATGGGAAAACGGACAGGGATTGCCGGTCAAACGACGCGATCAAGGTTGCTGCCTAGTGCACCAAGGCGCCGGATTATAGCACCGCATCCGGGGAGGGAATCGGTGTTGGCTGACGTTCGGGACCGACTGCTGGACCTGAACCAACAATTTTACATAAACGCAGCACGGGACTTTGACCAGACCCGTCGGCAGGTGTGGCCCGGGTTGCTGTCGTGCAGTGACCTTCTGGCGCGGCACGCCCGTCATCCGATAGCCGTCCTCGACGCGGGCTGCGGCAACGGGCGCATCCTGGCTTGGCTGCATGGCTTGCTGTCCTTGGCACGGTATACCGGACTGGACTCCAATCGGGCGATGCTGCATTTCGCCGCAGGCCGAGCCGGCCGGCTGGCGGTTCCCGTTCCGGCCCTGGATTTCGTGGAGGCCGATCTGGCGTCGGACGCATGGCGTGACCGGTTGCCTGCCACCGTTCAATACGATCTTGTCCTGTGCCTGGCAACCCTCCACCATCTGCCCGGACTGGAACTTCGGCGCCGCACGGTGGCCGGTCTTGGTTCATGCCTGCGATCCGGCGGATTGCTGGTGTTCAGCAATTGGCAGCCGTCGCGGTCCCCACGGGAACGCGGCAAGTTTTTGGACTGGACCGTTGCTGGATTGGCGGAGACCGATGTGGAGGAAGGCGATCGGCTGGTGGCCTGGCGTCGGGGGCGGTGCGCCATGCGCTACGTGCACGAAACGACCACGGCGGAAATGGATCGGCTGGGCGAACACGCGGGATGCCGAAACCTGTTCCATCGTCGGGCGGACGGTGTGGATGGCCACCTGAACCTGTACTCTGTCTATACGCGTTCCTGACAATTCCTGCCGACCATGCCTGCCGCAACGCTGCCACCCCCCGCCCAACAAGCCCTGTCCGTGTTTCCCGAAGTCTTTGGCGGGCGCCTGCCGGAACTCCTGGCCATGGCCCCTGGCAGGGTCAACGTGATTGGCGATCACGTGGACTACAACGATGGTTTTGTCCTGCCGGCGGCCATCGGATTCAATGCCTGCGTGGCCGCGGCGCCCCGAGGAGATGGCTGTGTCCGTGTGCGTGCCATGTCCTTCAATGAAACCGGGCAGTTCAGCCTGTCCGACTTGCGGCCCGGCACCAGACTGACACCGGCCTGGTTGAACTACCCGGCCGGGATGGCCTGGTCCCTCCGGGAGGATGGATTTGATCTGACCGGCGCGGACATGGTGCTTGCCAGCGATGTGCCCATCGGGAGTGCGCTGAGCAGTTCCGCGGCCGTGGAGGTGGCCGTCGGCACGGCCCTGCGCCGACTGGCCGGTTTGGAACTGCCGGGAAGGCGGCTGGCACAACTGGCGCAACGGGCGGAGAACGACTTTGTCGGCATGAACTGCGGAATCATGGATCAGTTCATCTCCACGCTGGCCGAACCCGGACACCTCATGCTGCTCGACTGCCTGAGCCTGGCGTACGACCTGGTCGCAGTGCCAGCGGACGCTGTGCTTGTTATCGGCAACACCAAGGCCAGCCGTTCCCTGGTCGACAGCGCCTACAACGAACGCAGAGCACAGTGCGACGATGGTTTGGTCCGTCTCCGCACTGAACTTCCGCATGTGTCCGGATGGCGCGACCTGGGGTTGGCCGACCTGGAACCGTTGCGGACCGTCGGCCGGGACGTCCTGTACCGGCGGGCCCGGCATGTCGTGAGCGAAATCCAGAGGACCAGGGACACCGCGGCCTGCCTGGAAGATGGCCGCCTGGACGAGGCCGGCACCCACATGTTCGCCAGTCACGAGAGTCTGCGGGACGACTATGAAGTCAGTAGTTCGGCCCTGGATCGCATGGTGACGCTGATGATGTCGGCACCAGGCTGCTTCGGTGCCCGATTGACCGGGGCCGGCTTTGCCGGATGTGCCGTAGCCTTGGTGGCCAAGGGCGCGGAGCAGGACATGGCGGACCTGCTGGTGCGGGAGTTTCCCGACGCCAACCATCCGGTACCCGATGTATACGTGAGTGAAGCTTCGGCCGGTGCCCGAGCCCTGGGTCGGGGCGACTGGTAGCCGGTTACAACAGGGACAGGTAGATGTCGGCGGTCCGGCGGGCCGCTTCGGCCCAGGTGAAGGTTGCCGCCCGTTTGCGTCCGCCGCGGATCATTTCGGAGCGAAGCCGCGGCTGGTCAAGGACCTGTTCCACGGCGTTGGCGATGGCGTCCGGTTCCGTTGGGTCGACCAGAAGGGCGCAATCGCCGGCCAGTTCCGGCAGGCTGCTGCGGTTGGAGGACACCACCGGCGTGGCGCACGCCATCGCCTCCAGGATCGGAAACCCGAAGCCTTCGTACAGGCTGGGCTGGAGCAATACGCGGGCGTTGGTGTAGTAGGCCGGCAGTTCCGCGTCCGGCACCCGGCCCGCGAAGTGGACCCGGGTACCCAGGTTCAGCTCCTCGACCAACTGGTGAAAGGGGCTGAATTTCCATCCCGAGCCGCCGACCACTACCAGATTGAGACTGCGGCCGCGTTGGTTCAGGATGGCCAGGGCGCGCGCGGCGGCGGCATGGTTCTTGCGTGGTTCCAGGGTGCCGACCATCAACAGGTAGTCGCCATGGCGCTGCCGCAGTGCCTGGCTGAGGTCGCAGCCTGTGCAGGCGGGTTGGAACAGGTCCTGATCAATGCCTTCGGGAATCACTTCGACCTTGGCCTCGGGCACGCCGTAGGCTGTGATGACATCCCGCTTGGTTTGTTCGCTGACGGCAATGATCGCGTCGGCGCGGCGGGCGAATATCGGCATGGCGGTAGCCAGAAAGGCCCGGTTCCTTAGGGTGTGGGTTTCCGGCAGATGCCGGAAGATCAGATCGTGAACCGTCAACACCGTACGCCGCGCCATGCGGGGGAGCAGATGTTCGGTTGCATGGTAGACGTCGCCGGGCGGCAGGTGGCGCTGCAGGTTCGGCCGGTGCACGACCTGGGACGCCAACGCCGAAAGCCGCCAGCGGTACTGACCCATGGGCAGCCGCGAGGACGGCACGTCCGCCAGCGCAGCGGGAAGCCGGTGTCCGCTGTGGTCGTTGTAGAACAGGGCCAGCTCGGTCCGCTTTGATTCGCCGCGCCAAAGTGCGGCGGCCAGTTCCGTCGCGTATCGGCCGAGGCCGGCTGCCTGATGCACGGCAGGACCGGCATCCAGGATGACTTTGGGACGCATCGCGGACATAACGTCCAAGGTGTCTATCCCTGAAGCCAGTCCAGCACGGTGGACACGACGTGGGATGCCGGTGGCGAAGAGGTCCGATGGGCTGCGACATGGTCCATAAAGTCCGGCCCGTACCGCTTCTCTTCCACGCGGGGATCCAGGAGGACGGCAGCTGCTTTTCCTCCCGCGGCGTGTTGCGTTAGGTCGACCAGGCGCTGGACGGCGGCAATCGCCTCCGGCAGTGTGTAGTCCATGAAGCCCGAATAGCCGGAGCCCATTTTGCGAGCCAGTTGTTCCTGGACGGGATGGGAGAAAGGGAGAAACGGAAGTCGTGTGATTACCACCAGACGGACGTCAACGCCTTCCAGGTCGAGGGAAGCAAGGTCGCGCATGGAACCGGTCAACAGGTGCGGTCCCGGTTGCAAAAGCTTTTGGCGGACCGCCAACGGCGCCATGTTGCCGGCGACGACACGGACTAGGTCCTCGCTGAGCCCCTGAAACGGATCCGACTCCGGCTCGTCGGTGCGGGGTGGCGGTGGTACGACGATCGTGCAGCCTTCTGTGAGGAACCGGCCGGTGATCGGATAGAGACTGACCAGCAGTTCCGCAAGGATCCGGTTGAGCCTGGCCGCGGCCAGCCCGGTGGGACCGACCAGCAGCGTTGCGCGCCGGGGTGGCGACGGTGGAACTGCAACCGGAAGGTTCCCGATGTCCAGCCGATCCGCGACGAAATCCCCGAACGCCCACGAAGCCGTGGTACGCGCCGTCAAAACGAGCGAGTCGGTTTGCGTTTCCAGTTCCTCTGTCAGGAATTGAGATGGCAACAGTGTAGTGCGGCTGAAACTCAGCCGTTCGAGCGGATTGGTTGTGTCGTCGCCGGCATTGGCGTCGCGGGCCGTAACCCAGTGGACGACATTGGGTTCGGTTGCGGTCGGTGTCCTTGCCAGGAACACTTCGAGGAAGTCCCCAAGCCGCTTGATCTGTTCGCTCAGTAAGCTGGCTTGGGAGCGCAATTCCAATATGCGGACATCGCTGTCGGCGACATTGCCGAACAACCCGTGCAGATTGTCGAGTGCGTCGGTTAGCCTGGAGATGGCGGCCATCAATGTCTGGCCTTCATTGACAAGCTCGCCCCAGGCCGTGGCCATTCGGCAACTGTCGAGCGACTGATCCGAAGGCCATCGCTTGTCGCGCTTTCCGTCCAGCTCCCGCAGTTCCGAGGCGGTGGCTGTCACAACTTTGGCAAGGCGCGCAAGTGTGTTGACGGATGTCCGGTGCAAATCGTCCAAGGTCCGCAGATACGCGGTCAGGTCGGACCGGTCCGGCAGCCATGCGGCCGTCGAGGTGTTGGCAGCCGGTCCGAACGCCTCCTGCACCCGATCCATCAGATGGGCAAGTTCCGCCAAGGTGTGGGTTTCCTGATCCCGTTCGGCATCCATGCGCGCCAGATGCCAAAGATCCTCCACGACGATAGCGTCGAAGTCGCCTGCGAATTCCGGGTCTGCCAGTGCGGTGTGGATGACTGTCGCATGGTCCGCCACGACCACATTGGCGTCCTCGGGGGCATGGCCATGGTCGGACAGGTTGGAAAGGCTGGACGGTGCCAGGGATCCGGCCTGCGACTCGGCATCGCCCTTGACGGCCGGCCAATGCACACTTCGGTCCAGTGCCAGCATGGGCATGTCGTGCTGGTTCAGGAACCGCAGCTGACGGCGTCCGGGGCTTGTCATGTGGGTCATCCAACTCAGGAGCTTCACCAGCATCCTGGACTCGCCAAAATCCTTGGATGCAGGGCGGTTGTCCAGCACCCGTCCGGCCAACCAGGTTTCCAGGCGTTGCAGGTCCACATAGCGTTCGGGTTCAATCAGACAGGCCACTGTTGGACCGGTGCCCGCGGTTGCGATTGCGTCCCACAGGGATCCGACGACGCCGGTGCCCGTGAGGGCGGGCACGGCGACCAGCAGGCGGCGATCGTCCTGGCCGGCCCAGGTCAATATCCCCTTGGCCAAGCCATGGGTAGCGGCTGGGTCCGGGACCACCGGGAGCACCTGGGCCTGGCCGGCGTCCAAGGCTGCGGCAACCGCTTCCTCGCACTTTGCATCGGGGATGGGCACGACGGGTTTGGCCGCCACGTTTGCGCTTCCCGACTTGGGTTCGAAGTCCGCCGCGCACAGGCCCCCGGGCGCCCTGGCACCGGCAAGGCCGCGGTCCAGGGCTTCCTCCACAAAAAGCAGTCGGGGGCTCCAAGTCTCGGAGGTGTGCCCCAGAATCGTCAGGAGTACGTTGTCGCTTAGGCCTCCCAGATAGTCGCGGTTCAGGAACAGGGTCAGCATTTGGGCGGTTTGCAGGGCATCGGCAAAGGCCCGGTGGCCGCCGCCGGGCAGGTTGAGGGACGGCGCCACGCGCGGCAGCGACGTTGTGATCAGGGACGGCTGGCACATCACGACCAGATCGCGGGTATCCAGGATCTGCATGTGGTCCACATCGATGCCGGCTGCGGCCAGGAACGAGGTTTCGAAACTCGCCTTGTGGGCCACGAAACAGGTGGCGGGGGCCAGAAATTCGCTGATTTCGGGGGCCACCTGTTCGATCGACGGTGCGTCGGCCACATCCGCGTCGGCAATGCCGGTGAGTGAAGTCACGTCCCGAGGCACCGGAATGCCCGGGTTGACCAATGTGTCAAGCCGATCAGCCGCATCCAGAGTGTCCAGGGAGGTTCCCCAGTCAAAGCGTAGGGCGCCCACCTCGATGATCTTGTCGTCGCGCGGACTCAGCCCGGTCGTTTCCAGGTCCAGCACTGCGAACACGGTGCGATTGGTCGGCACCGGGTCCAATGGCTTCCTGTCAACGGTTTCGGCAAACAGATCCAGTTGGTCCGGGTTCATATGTTGTCGGGTTGGAATTGAGAGGTTGTCGGGTAGGGAAGCGGAGACTCGGCTCGGTTGGACGTGCGGCGGCTGTTCGGCACCGCGGGCGAACGGGTGAACAGACGCAACCAAGTGGCTTGCCTGACGGCAGCCAAGGAGGCCTGTGTGCCAAACTGTAGCCTAGGATCCGCCTTGGTTCCGCGGTTTGAGACGGGTGGAGGGCACCCCCCGGGGAATTCGATGAACGCTACAACACCGCATGTGTCGGTCATTATGACCGTTCTCAACGAAGGTCGTTCTTTGCCGACCGTCATCTCGGCGTTGCTGGACCAAACCCACGTGCCGGCGGAAGTCGTAATCTGCGACGGGGGCAGCACTGACAATACGATGTCCAGCCTCCGGGCGCTGCAGCAGTCCATGGAGGGCACGGCCACGCAGATGACCCTGCTGGTGGCCGAGGGTGCCAACATCAGCGAAGGCCGAAACCGGGCCATCGAGGCTGCGACCCACGACCTGATCGCGGTCACGGATGCCGGGATCCGGCCGGAACCGGACTGGCTGGAACAACTGGTGGCAACATTCGCAGCCCATGACAGCGAGCCGTCGGTCCAAGGAGTCGCCGGGTTTTTCCTGCCGGAAGTGAAAGGCGTGTTGGATACGGCGCTGGCCGGTACCACGCAGCCGTTGAGGCGGGACGTTGATCCCGAGACATTCCTTCCCGCCGGCCGCTCCATGCTGTTTACACGGCAGGCATGGCGAGAGGCCGGTCGCTTTCCCGAGTGGCTGGACTACTGCGAGGATTTGGTGTTCGACCTCCGGATGGAGGACTTGGCGGCGGATGGCGTGAAAGGCCTGCCGTTGGCCGAGTTGTCGGTGGTACGGGTTCCGCCCCGGGGATCCCTGAGGGCGTTCTTCAAACAGTACTACCTCTATGCGCGTGGCGACGGCAAGGCCGACCTTTGGCGCGGGCGCCACGCGATTCGCTACGGGACCTATCTCGTGTTGATTCCATTGCTGCTGTCCCTCATCGGCGGCGGTGCCTGGCGCCGCCGTCTGGGCTGGACGGGTTTGGCAGCTGGAATCGCGGCCTACTGCCGTCGGCCACTGGCACGGATCATGCAGCTTGGCCAATACCGCATGACGCCGCTGCAACTGATGGCCGCCATGTCCATGGTGCCTTTGATTCGCGTGTTGGGCGACATAGCCAAGATGGCGGGGTATCCGGTGGGGTGGATCTGGCGCATCCGCAACTGGAAGCGTCCGGAAATCCATTGGCGCACCGTCCTCAAGTTGAGAAACTGCCAGTCCGTTTCCGAGAACCAGGTTCGCTAACCGGATTGGGCCCGGCACCTAATCCTCCTCCGGGAAAGGTACGAATGCCAGCAGTGTGGTGGGGAAGCGGTCGGTAACCACAAGCACCCCCTCGTCGGCCCAGCGTACGATCCCTTCCCAATTGCGGGCCACGACTTCGTCCAGCAGAACCAGTTCGACCGGAGGACGATCCACCAGTTCGATGCGACCGTCGCGAATCTCCATTTCCAACAGCCGCTCAACTATCGCGACGCCCTTGTGGGAATCACCTTCCCCCCACCGTTCCCGAATGGCGTCGGCCTGCGTGGGCAACTGCTTTTCGCCTGGCCAGTGGAAATTGATGGCCCAGAACCTGCCGCGTGGGTCCAACCTTGTTGCATCCGTGATGCGGAATTCCACCTCCGGCACATCGATAGTGTCCACAGCCTCCAATTCCGCCGAAAACAGCAGGGCATGCCGCTCCGGATTGGTCTCCCTGCCCGCCAGTTCATGGATGGCGACAACCTGCGAGTCCTGTATCACCAGGGTCTCGTAGGCCTTGTTCATCAATGATGTCTGTGGCTGCAGAAGAACGGTGTTTGCCAGGTCCAGTTCCAA
>DAOUIC010000308.1:0-2379 GCA_034428255.1 Anaerolineales bacterium | reverse complement strand
CCGGCATTGAGGGCGTATTCCTTCGCCAGTCGGGAGCGATTTGGCAACATGGCGGCGACCAGGTCCCGCAGCTTCTCGCGGCGGCTGCCGCGGGACCACATGCGGGCCATGTTGCGGGGCAGCGTGATCGCATCGGACGTGATGTTCCACAGCAGGTAGCGCGCGGCGCCCGCGGCTTCCTCGGGAATGTCCCGGCGCAATGCCTCCAGCACGCGGTTCGGGATGCGGGCACCCAGGGTGGTGCGCGCCAGGTTCAGCATCAGGTACACGCCGGACTGCCATCCCCAGTCCAGGGCCCGGTCCGACAACGCGTCCCAGTTGATCGCTTCGCGGTAACGGGCAATCGTGGCGCTGATGTCGCACACCGGGCGTAATCCCGTATAGAACAGGTGCTGGTAGGAGGCATGGATGCACAGGTGCAGGATCAGGTCTTCCGGACACAGGCCCAGCACCTGACCGCGCGCACCTTCGATTGGCGCAGCCCGGTCCCAGAGGCTGTCCAGGTCCGACAGGGCGTACCGGTCCTTGGGCCACGTGATGTTCCAGTGCAGTTCCAGGACGGTGTTGTTGTTGTTGAACATGCGCGGCAGGTGGTGCACGTCCGCCGACCAGGTCTCCACGTCCATCGGTTCCCGGGTAATGTACCCCAGTTCCCCGGTCACCTGCACTGCTTCCGCGAGCCATTCCCTGGGTACCAGCAGGTCAATGTCGTCCATCTGGCGCATGCCGATTTCCGGATAGACATCATGGGCCAGGTGCATGCCCTTGAGGGCCAGGCAGGGGATGTTCCTGGCCTGCAGGGCCTGGGCCAGTTCCGTCAGTTCTGTCGCAAGGAAAAGATTGCGCAGCACGCTTTGCCGATACGTGTCCGCCAGGCTCCGGCAAACCAGATCCGGCGGTCGGCCGCATGTCTCCGGCACCTTTTGCAGGCAGTAGTGGAGCAGTGCACCCACCCGTTGGGTGTTGGCAGTCTGCTCCAGGTCGGCCCATTCACTGCTGGACAAATCGTCCCATGGTTCCTGGACATGGGGCGCGGACTGCAGTGCCAGGATGCGCAGGAGCGCGGCTTGGACGGGCGAGTCGGTCATGACAGTTCCGGCCGAAGGTGTGGGGAGGTGACGTTGGATCGGGTACGAGCCTTATGGGTCAGTTCGCGCATGCCACTGTCTCGGTGTTCGCCGTCAACAGGGACGCAATCTTATGGTCAATGCGCGACAGTGCAAAGTCGCCCATCTCCCCCACCGACACCCACTGTCCCTCTTCCCAGCGCGGTGTTGCAGGAGCCACATCATGGCAGACCGCCAGGTAGGTGTCCTGTAGGCGCCGAAAGTGGCTGTAGTCCTGGATCTGTCTGCCAAGGTGTCGGACTTGGCCAACGGCCACACACAGTTGGTCTTGGGCAATCCGCGCCGCCACGGACACATCGGCTGCGGGCAGCTCTTCAACCGGCAGTGCCGGAAATCCCCACAGTCCCCCAAGCATGTCGCCGCGCCGATTGCGGACCAGGAAAACCCGCTGTTGGTCCCCTTGCGCGGTGAGCAGCACATACCCGACATGGTGTCTGGTGGAGAGTGACTTGGCTGGACTGCGGCCCGGCAGCGGTGCAGGCCGGGCCGATGAATCCGATGAATAAGTAGTG
This sequence comes from Anaerolineales bacterium, assembly GCA_034428255.1. Taxonomy (GTDB): domain Bacteria; phylum Chloroflexota; class Anaerolineae; order Caldilineales; family Caldilineaceae; genus Bin34. The sequence continues at coordinate 740 of DAOUIC010000308.1, read as the reverse complement.
CAATGTTCCCGCACGGGACAGTTTGGGCAGTCAGGATTGATCGGTTTGCATATCTTGCTGCCCAATGCCATCAAGCCTTCCGCAATCAGGCCCGGGGAAACAGCGGGATTGGCAGCCAACAGCTCCCGTATGTGCGTGTCGATTGTGTCCAGGTTCGCCTTGCGCTGCGCTGTATACGGGGTTTTGTGAAGGCGCGAATACAGACGCACGACGTTCCCGTCGATAGCCGGTTCAGGTTGGTTGAACGCGAGGCTCAGGATGCCGCCCGCAGTGTAGCGGCCGATGCCGGGAAGTGCCAGCAGTTCCTCCTTGGTGCCAGGTACCTGTCCCCCGTGGCGCTGCACCATCTGCTTGGCTGCCCGATGAATGTTCAGGGCCCTTCGGTAGTAGCCAAGGCCCTCCCAGAGTTTGAGCACCCGATCCTCGTCCGCCTGCGCCACAGCCCGCGGGGAGGGCAGGGCCGCCATCCAGCGATTGAAGTAGGGAACAATGGTCGCGAGCCGGGTTTGCTGCGCCATTACCTCGGCGATCCAGACCTGGTAGGGATTCCGGAAGCCGTGGGGCGCGGAACGCCAGGGAAATGGTTCGGCGTTGGCCAATTGCCAGTCCGCCACCTTGTCAATCAAGATTCGGGAACGGATCCTTGCCGCGGAGATTTCAAGTGCAACGTTGCGGATCAACCGCCCAGCAGGTTTGCCTGGTTGCACTGGGACACGAGGAACGAACCGATGAACAAGGCT
>DAOUIC010000307.1:0-3692 GCA_034428255.1 Anaerolineales bacterium | reverse complement strand
GATATCCGAGGCGACACCAACTCCGCTTCCCGACACCCCGGCAGCGGAGATCCCGACCGTCATGGTTGAACCCCGACTGGAACTGGAACCGGTGGCCACGCTGGTCCGGCCGGTGTTCCTGACCCATGCCGGCGACAGCTCGGACAGGCTCTACATTGTCGAGCAGGCTGGACGCATCCTGATCCTGGAGAACGGGATCCTGTTGCCGGAGCCCTTCCTCGACATTCGGGCACGGGTCAAGGACACCGGCAACGAGCAAGGGTTGCTGGGACTGGCCTTTCCACCCGACTACAGCCGCTCCCTGGAATTTTATGTCAATTATACGGCACAGGGCAACCAGACCGTGGTCTCCCGGTTCAACGCCTCTCCGGCCAATCCCCTGCTGGCCCTCGAAGGTTCGGAGGAGAAGCTGCTGACCATTCCCCAGCCGGCCACCAACCACAACGGAGGCATGTTGCTGTTCGGTCCCGACAACATGCTCTGGATCGGCACGGGCGACGGCGGGGCCGCGGGCGACCGCTTCCGCAACGGGCAGAATCCCGACTCGCTGCTGGGCAAGATGCTGCGCATCGACGTTCTGGGACAACGAGGCCGGGGATACGGCATTCCGGATGACAATCCGTGGGTGGATCGAAACTGGCAGGGGCAGCCGGTCCGCGACGAAGTGTGGGCGGTGGGCCTGCGCAACCCGTGGCGCTACGCCTTCGATCCGGCCACGGGCGACCTGTGGATCGCGGATGTAGGCCAGAACCTGTACGAGGATGTCCACTTTGTGCCGGCCGGATCGGACGGAGGCCTGAACTTCGGCTGGCCGCTGATGGAGGGAGCCCACTGCTTTCCCCCCGGCCAGACATGCGATCCGACAGGGCTGGAGCAGGTGGTTGCCGAGTTCCCGCACGGAACCGGGGACTGTTCCGTAACGGGAGGCTACGTCTACCGGGGCTCGGACTGGCCCGCCATGATCGGACTCTATGTGGTGGGCGACTTCTGCAGCGGCCGCATATGGACCGTGGCCAACGCCGGTTCGCCTGCCGACCCGGACTGGCAAGTCCGGGAGCTGGCGGACACCGATCACAACATCAGCTCCTTCGGCGAAGACGCCGACGGCGAGCTGTACTTGCTGGACCTGGAAGGCGGCGTGTACCGCATGGAATTCCCGGCCCATTAGTCCGGCTCTCGGGTTCCGGTCCCGGGCGAACCGGCAAGATGCCCATGACCGACAGGCGAGGAGGCGCCTGTGTGTCAAAAGGGGCCGACCACGGTGTGCTATCGTGCCATCCAATGTCCGACAATCCCATTGATCAGGGTTCGGCACGGGCAAATCGGGCCGGAGTCGACCGGGGATGGAGGCTCGTATGAGCCGCCGGCTCTTTCTGATCGCACCGCAGCTGCAACCGACAAGGCGAACTTCAAGATGAATGCAGGACACCGTGACCGATTCGACCTGGCCTTGACCACCTCGTCGTCGAAGGCGGCCGCACATTACGTTGAAGGCCTCGACTTGCTGCTGGAGCAGAGTTTCGGGTCCGAAGCCAGATTAGAGGACGCGATTGCCGCCGATGAGGATTTTGCCCTCCCCCACATCTCGTTGGCGTACCTCCGGATGGGCATTGCCGATGGCTCGGACCGCGTGGCCGCCAACCGCGCCAGGAAACTTGCCCGCAACGCCACTGCCCGCGAACAAGCCCATGTGGAAGCAATTTGGCTCTTCATCCACGGCCATGGAACGCAGGCACGCACCGCCATGCACGCCCACCTTGACCGGTTTCCCCGCGACGCCATGATCCTGCGGGCGGTCAATCGACTGTACACCCTCGGCTGCAGCGGGGCCGGCGTCAAAGACTTCCCCAGCGTCTATTTCCCGCTGCTGAAGTCCCTGGCACCCAGCTACGGCGACGACTGGGCATTCCTAAGCCATTACGCATTCGCACACCATGAAGTCGGACTGTTCGACGAGGCCCTGGCCCTGGCGGAACGTTCCCTGGCCCAACGGCCCACCAGCGGCCATGCCGCCCATTCAATTGCCCATGCCCACTTTGAGCAGGGCAACGCCGGACCCGGCAGCGATTTCCTTGGTGGCTGGCTTCAATCCTACGACCGGCGTTCACCGTTCAACGTCCACCTTTCGTGGCACCAAGCGTTGTTCGAACTCGCCCTGGGCCGATACGACGAGGCCGTTGAACTGTACAGGGAAGCCATTTACCCAACCGTGGAACAGCAGGATCCGGGCACATTGGCGGACAGCGCCTCGCTCATGTGGCGAATGAAGTTGTACGGCCGCGCCGAACCCGCCCTGGATACCGGGTTGATTCGGAAGCAGGCAGAGGTAGCCGTCGATACCTCCGGCCCGGCCTTCCGGGATGCCCACGCGGCATTGGCCTTTGCCGCCACCGGTGACACCGCAAGCATCAAGCGCATGCAGCAACGTCTACACCGTCAGGCGGAAGCAGGGGAAGCACTCCACAGGGACATGACATTGCCCTTGGTCGACGGCATCACCAACTTTGCCGCCGGGGACTACGCCACTGCGATTGCCTGTCTCGAACCGGTAATGCCCCAACTGGTCCGCATCGGCGGCAGTCATGCCCAGCGCGAAGTGTTTGAGGACACCTGGGTCGAAGCCCTGGTGCGGGATCGGCAACTCCCGCGTGCGATGGCGGCCCTGGAGGAACGGCTTGCGCGCAGGCCTTCGGTGCGGGACCGCTTCTGGCTGGCCCGCGTCAAGGCGGAGGCCGGAAATCCGAGTTCCGCCCATGCGCTCTTGCAGGAGGTGTCCCAAAACTGGCAACAAGCAGACCCGGACTCGCCAGAGGCAGGCGCCCTGAACGACCTGATATCCGCCGTGGCACTTTCATGAACCGATACCGTTGCAGTATCGGTTGAAGGTTGCTGCCGGTTCATCGCAGCCGGGCACCGGAACCGCCATTGACGGTCGAGACCGGCCAGCCCACGCGTGCGACAAGAAACTGTAGTCATTGGGACAAGAGGTAGTCGTCAGTCCAGCGGGTTGCCAGTTTGGCGGCGGCGCGCTCCTGATCCAAGCACCAGCCCTCTGGATACCGATCCCGGGTTGTGCAAAGCTCCATTTGGGATCTACAGATGAACGTCAAGCTTCCAACTCGCTTCCTCCTGGTCCTGTTGTGCCTCTGGATGTCCGCCGGTGCCGCATGGGCATCCGATGTCACCATGGCTCGCGCGGATCAGGAAACCGTGCTTTCCGGTCGCGAAGCAGCTCTCGGTACCTCCGACCAGCTTGCCGAACGGGACCAGGGGGTGTCCGGTCCCATTGAAGCACCACCCGGGCCGAACTCCTTGGCGCCTGCAGCCACGGGCGATGCCACGGTTTTGTCGGTCGGAGTGTCCGGCGCCTCCGGCGGATCGGCCGTGACCCGGTTCACGTCCATCAATGCCGGCAACTATCACACCTGTGGCGTATGGGCTGAAGGCGGTGCGGTCTGCTGGGGCTGGGATGAATATGGTCAGGCCACACCGCCTGCGGGTTCGTTCGTGTCTGTCAGTGCCGGTGGGTTTCACAGCTGTGGCGTGCGCCCCGACGGCACCGCGACCTGCTGGGGCCGGAACGAACATGGTCAGGCGGATCCGCCTGCTGGTTCGTTCGCGTCCGTCAGTGCCGGCTTGATTCACAGCTGTGGCGTGCGCCCCGATGGCACCGTAGCCTGCTGGGGTCGGAA
>DAOUIC010000306.1:0-4299 GCA_034428255.1 Anaerolineales bacterium | reverse complement strand
GCCAGGTGGGCACGATGGGCGGCTCCTACTGCGGCAGCGACCAGTCGGCCCTGGCAACCCTCAATCCTCCGCACCTGCGAACCATGGTGGTGGCGGTCGGGGCTGCCAGCTACTACCACGCCTCCATGCGCCAGAACGGAGCCCTTGAGCAACGGTTCATCATCTATGCATTTCGCATGGCAACCACCAGCCGGGAAGCCCTGGCCGACGCAGGCCTGCGCGCCCTGCTGGAAGAGGCCTACGCCAACGTCGGCGAATGGTTTGGCCGGGTCCCGTTCAAGAAAGGCACGTCGGCCCTGCGGCATCTCCCATCCTATGAACAGTGGGTCCTGGACATCCTGACCCATGGCGAATACGGTCCGTACTGGCAACAGCGGGGCTACGACATTGCCGGCCACTACGCGGAACATGCCGACGTGCCCACCCTCTACCTGGGCGGCTGGTACGACTCGTACGCCCGTGCCACGTGCGAGAACTTCATGGCGCTGTCCAAGCTGAAACAATCGCGCCAGATGCTGCTGATGGGACCGTGGACCCACGGTGGCTGGGAGGAAACCTTTGCCGGAGAGGTGGACTTCGGCATCGATTCACACATTCACTACCACGATCTCCGCCTGGCCTGGTTCGACCACTTCCTGAAGGACCTGCCCACGGAGTTTGTCGACTGCCAGCCGGTTCGGATTTTCTCGATGGGGACCGGCAGTGACCGGCGCCAGTACACCGGACACATAGCGCACGGTGGCTTCTGGCGCGAGGAGCCGGACTTCCCCCTGCCGGACACCGCGTTCACGCCCTGGTACCTGCATCCGTCCGGATGCCTGTCCCGCGCCGAACCGGACCCCCAACCCTCCGCCAGCCGATACACCTTCGATCCGCGCGATCCGGTACCCACCATCGGCGGCGGCATCTCCGCCGCAAACCCGATCATGGAGCCGGGCGGCTTCGACCAGAAAGGCAGTCCGCGCTTCTTCGGCTGCACGGATTCCCTGCCCCTGAACGCCCGCAGCGACGTGCTCAGCTTCCAGTCGGAGCCGCTGGCGAACGACCTGGAAATCACAGGGCCCATCCGGGTCGTGCTGCAGGTCTCAACCACCGCCCCGGACACCGACTTCACGGCCAAGCTCATCGAAGTCATCCCGCCCACGCCGGATGATCCGGACGGTCTGGCGTTCAATCTCACCGACTCCATCCTGCGCCTTCGCTACCGCCGCGACTGGACCCGGCCCGAACCGATCGGGGAAGGCGAAATCTGCCGCATCGAGTTCGACCTGTACCCGACCTCCAACGTCTTCAAGGCCGGCCACGCCATCCGGCTCGACATCAGCAGCAGCAACTTCCCGCGGTTCGATGTCAACCCCAACACCGGAGGGCCTTTGGGCCGCGATCGGACCTTCAGGCTGGCGGACCAGACGGTGCACCACGACCGCGAACATCCGTCCCACATCTTGCTGCCCGAGATTCACAGATGATGGCAGAGACTGGCATACCAGACCGTAGCCGGCAGCCAACCCCGTAGACACCGCCGCGAAGCTTCACAAACCGTCCGCGTGAGCTTCTCATTGTGTTCACAATTGCCGCGGAGACTTTCGTTCGGGTTCGTCAACGCGCGGACCAAAGCAACGAGAGGAATCACCCATGAAGCTCAATCACAAGACACGGTGGCTTATCATCCTGGCCCTGGTGGCACTCCTGGCCGTTGGGAGTGCGGGTACGGTGGCGGCTGTCGGCAACCGGCACCTCCCCCGATTCAGCCACATCGTCCCCGGCCATTTGGTGTCGGGGCTGCGGCACACATGGCGCGGCCACGACAACTTCGGCCTGCAAGCCGATCTCATCGACAGGGCGGCGATCGAGGCGGCCGCGGCGAATGCCCTGGGAGTCAACCCAGATGAGTTGCAGTCTGCCGTGCAGGCCGGCAAGGACAGTGTTCAAGCACTGCTGGAGGCGTCCGGCCTGGAGTTCTCCGACGTCAAAACGGCAGTGGAAACTGAAATTGAGTCCCGGTTGACCGCGGCAGTGGAGGCGGGAACGCTGACCCAGGACGAGATGGATGCCATCCTCAGTCGCGACCTCGGCCGGATGGGCTTGGGACGAGGACGTCACGGCCGCTTTGGTGAATGGATGTGGTCGACCGGTCCAATCGATACTCGGGCCGTACTACAAGCCGCGGCTGAAGATGCGGGTTTGAATGTAGACGAACTGCTCGCGGTCCTGGCGGAAGGCCGGTCCGCCGTGGACACGTTCCTGGAAGCCAATGACACTACGCTTGCCGAGTTCAAGGCCGCCTTGGACACCGCCTGGCAACAGGCCATTGCCGACGCTGTGGAGGCGGGCACACTCACTGAGGAACAGGCCGATCACCTGAATCGCAAGGGGCATCTCGGATACGGACTGGGCGGTGGCAGACACCGCGGGTGGCACGGAGATGACTGGCAGGAGAGTTTTGGCAGCCGCAGTCCGATGGAGGACAACGCCTGACCCTGAGCCGTATCCGGGTTCGGCAGATACCCGGACACGTCACTGCCCCGATTTTGTTGACATCCCCACCCAAAAAGTTGGGGATGTTTGCGTTGCGCCATACCCGGAGAGCGGGTATGGCCGAGTACACCGGGCGCACGAGGGGCACCGGATGTCCCCAACACTCACGGGAAGCCCCATGCCGTACAATCCGCGCGCAGCACATCCGTCTGTCCGGAACGGTCGATGAACCAAGACCAAAGCAACTTCTTTCAGACCGTGGCAACCGAACGTCGCCAACAACAGTCGCCACTGGCCAACCGCATGCGCCCACAGACACTGGACGACTATGTGGGACAGAACCCATCATCGGCCCTGGACGGCCACTGCCACGGTCCATCAAAGCCGACCAGCTGTCGTCCTTGAATCTCTACGGCCCTCCGAATACCAGCAAGACGGCTTGGCCAGGTTCATCGCCAATACCTCAGTTGTGCATTGACGCATCTTTCCTACGCGGTTGACTTCGAGGAACAAGATGGCCTGCCCTGAACGCATCCTGGTCACTGGAGCCACCGGGTACATAGGCGGCAGGTTGGTTCCCCGACTGCTACAGGAAGGGCACCGCGTCCGCGTTCTCGTACGCAGTCGAGTCCGGGTACACTCACGCCCCTGGTCCGACCAGGTCGAGATATTGACCGGCGACATCTTCGATCCCCAGACGCTGGCGGAAGTATTGGAGGGGGTGGACTCGGCGTACTACCTGATTCACAGTATGTCGCGGGGATCGAACTTCCACAATTTGGATCTGGAAGCCGCCCGGGCCTTTGGGCAGGCAGCCCAAAAAGCAGGAGTCAACCGCATCATTTACCTGGGTGGTCTGGGAAACCCGGAGGGTAATCTTTCCCGGCATCTGCGGTCTCGGCAAGAGACAGGACAAGCACTGCAGGAAGGTGGAGTCCCGGTCACGGAATTCCGGGCTGCGGTCATCGTGGGATCGGGCAGCATTTCCTTCGAGATGATCCGTTACCTTGTGGAGCGTCTCCCCGTCATGATCTGCCCCAAGTGGATTTATTCCCGCATCCAGCCCATCGCCGTCCAAGACGTCTTGGAATATCTGGTGGGCGCCCTCGACACACCGGCAAGCCAGAGCCTCACCATTGAGATTGGCGGGAAGAATGTAACCACCTACAAAGGACTGATGCTTGGCTATGCCGAAAAAAGAGGACTCCGGCGACTGCTGCTGGCCGTTCCTGTCCTGACGCCCCGACTCTCTTCCTATTGGGTGCACTGGCTGACCCCAATCCCATCCGGCATTACCATGGCTCTCGTTGAGGGGCTTCGCAACGATGTCGTCGTGACCGATGACCTGGCTCGTACGCTCTTCCCCCATATCGAACCACAGGACTATGCCTCGGCCATCGGCACGGTGATCAACGACCTTGACGAGGGACGGATTGACACATCATGGAGTGATGCCGTAGGCACGACCCCGGAGCGGGATCAGCCTGTCCGGCTGGAATCCCGCCAAGGGATGATTATTGAGCGTCGCCGTCGCCGGGTGGCAGCTTCGGCCCCAGCCGTCTACAGGGTTTGTACCGGCATCGGGGCAGCTCGAGGCTGGTACTTTGCCAACTGGACGTGGCGTTTAAGGGGAATGGTGGACCGCCTCCTGGGCGGTGCAGGCCTACGCAGGGGGCGACGCCATCCCGACGACCTGCGCATCGGTGACGCCCTGGATTTCTGGCGAGTGGAGGATTTGAAAGCCGACCGCCTGGTTCGCCTCAGGGCCGAAATGAAGCTTCCCGGCCGGGCCTGGCTCCAGTTTGAGATGCGGGAAGCCCA
>DAOUIC010000305.1:0-3190 GCA_034428255.1 Anaerolineales bacterium | reverse complement strand
GACACCATCCTGTCCTGGTCCGAGATCAAGGGTCTGGTCCTGGACCTGCTCAGTTCCGACGAAGAGCCTTTGGGGTCCACGCCTTTGTCCGACTGGGTGTACGAACACCAAGAAGAGCTGGGCAGGGAGTTCAGGTTGTATCCCTACCGGCTGCAGCAGCGCTGACAGGTTGTATTCGCACTTCAGGGACGCCGGTGATCCGTATCCGCACCTTCAAGCTTCCGCCAGCCAAGCGGCATCGAAACGGGCCAAGGTAAGGGTTTCGTAGGACCATTCATTCCCTCTCTCGTAGAGGCAGAGGGCAGCGCCCTCTGCTGAAACGGCCAGGTCGCTGTACGCGGCGGGGCCTGCATGGAGTAGCTTGGCCCGCGGCCATGAATGTCCTTCGTCCGCGCTGTGGCGAACGGTCATCCGGATTCGCTCATTGGCGGAGGCCGGATTGGCGAACAGCAGGCCGTTGTCGGCTTGGGGCCAACGGACAATGCTTGCTTGACACACAGGTTCGACCAGAGCTTGATCCCACCGAAACTCCTCGAAGGAGGAACCGAGGTCCCGGCTGATGGCGACGGCCCGTTGGCTTCGCTGCGCGTAGTTGCGGCAGTTGATCATGACGTCGCCGTTCAGCAGTTCCACCACCTCGCATTCGTTGGTTCCGTCCCTGACAATGCCGCCAATGTGCCAAGTGATGCCGCCGTCGTCGCTGTAGACGACATGGGAATGGTAGGGATCCCTGGTTCGGTCCAGGTGAATGCCGACCATGTGATCACAGGGCACCACCATCCGTCCCGATTGCAGCTGGATGCCGTGACCCGGTCCGGTCGCGTACCAAGTCCAGTCGGGTTGCATCACCCTGTCGGTCATGTCGACCGGCTCGCTCCAGGTTTCCCCGTCGTCCAGGCTGTGGGTGAGCCAGACCGTGCGTTTGGCCTTGCCCTGAACGATCAACCCTTCCCCGCCTTCAGCGGTGTTCTTGCAGAACCAGAGCCAGATGGTACCGGTGGCCCTGTCCTGGACCGGACACGGATTGCCACACGTCATGTCGTCTTCCTTGACCACGACCCGGAGGTCGGACCAGGAGGCGCCATGGTCGTCGCTGTGGCGCAGGACCAGTTCGATGGTGCCGGCGTCGCCGGATCCGTGGACGCGGCCTTCGGCAAAGGCCAGCACGCGGCCACTGCCGGATGTCAGCAGGGCCGGAATGCGGAAGGTGTGGTACCCAAGGGTTCCGCTCTTGAACAGTACTTGCTCATCCAGCATGATGGCGTCGTCTCCGGATTTCGGTTGGGTGGTGGCCGGGATTCTGCCACCGGTAGAGAACCGGGGCCCCGTGGTCACGGCCGGACCACGCAGGATGGGATGGTCTACGCGCCGTCCTGGGGATCAAAACCCAGTGCCTTCCGCGAAGGTTCCAGGTCGACCCAGCGATGTCGATTGTCCGAAATCCCGTAGCAGATGTGGAAACAGGGCGCCGCGGTTGCCTGCAGCGCGAGTTCGATGATGTTGGCTACGTCCCGCTGGCTGCACCAGAGGGAATCGGTCCAGCCAAACAGGCTGCGGTCCTCCTTGTTGACGGCCCCGATGCGCAGGCACACGGTGGCGATGTCGTGGGCATCGTGGTAGGTCCGGCAAATGCCTTCCCCCCAGACCTTGCTGGCCGAATAGGGTTCGGTGGGACGGGGCGGATCCGCAGGCGTAATGAGGGGAATGTCGTCCGGTACGTCCTCAAAGCGCTCTTCGCGGATGGCGTTGTAGGGTTCCTGATAGTAGAAGTAGCCCATGGTGGCCATGACGGAACTGGCGTATACGAGGCGCTTGACGCCCGCCTCCCGACAGGCTTCCAGCACGTTGTAGGTTCCGACCACATTGCTGTGCAGCACATCTTCAAACGAGGCCGCGGGATCCGGCACCGCTCCGATATGCAGTACGGCATCCATGCCGGCAATGGCCTGCAGCATGGCTTCGGCATCCCCCAGATCGGCCTGCACGAAGTGCGTGTCCGGTAGTCGTATCAGTGAATCGGCATCGGCACGGGTGGAACTGGCGGAACGTCGGCTGCTGCCATGGACGTCATAGTGTTCCGGTTGTCTGTTGAGATGGCCGTAGACAAGATTGCCGATGAGACCGTACACGCCTGTAATGTGCACTTTCAGAGGATTATTTGACATAAGGTTCTCCGATATGCAAACGGGTGGATTCCGATAGGGCTTGCCCATCGGTTTGGGATCTGCGCGGCCGGGCAGCTACTGTCTTCGCTCCGGGATTGTGCGACGAGACACGGATCAGCCTCGTCGCACAGGTGTTGTCCTTCCCGGTCAGACGCGCACGCGCAGGAAGATGCTGTCCCCCCGCACTTCGACGGGATAGGTTTGCAGGTTACCGCAGGCAGGTGAGCGGACCGCATCGCCGCTGACGATGTCGAAGCGTCCGTTGTGGAGCGGGCACTCGATGACGCCGTCGAAGACAATGCCGTCGGTCAGGTCGGCGTATTCATGGGTGCAGAGGCCGTCGGTGGCATGGTAGGCATCCCCTTCCAGACGGCACACGGCGAAAAACCGGCCGCCGTGGTCCACGCGCACAACATCGTTTTCTTCGAGTGCGCCCACGGGACAGACTTCGATCCACTCGCTGCCCGCAGTGGCTGCGGCTACGGATTCCACTTCGGCAGACTTGCCCTGCTCCGTGGGGATGGGCCGCATGATCTGGTAGCTCTCGTCTTCCGTCGCCTGCTTGATCAGCGCCGGAATCATTTCCTTGTACACCGCCCACAAATTCGGGTAGGCGGGCGGCATCTGATCCTTCACGGCTTCATGGAACCGGCCCAACGTGTGGTAGGGGACCATCGGCACGGAGTGGTGCTCGATGTGATAGTTCATGTTCATGTAGAGGTAGCGGTAGACCGGATTGACAAACACGGTGCGGGTGTTCTCCCGGTGGTCGTGCGTGTCTTCCCCGAGACCTGCGTGCTGTGTCAGGCCGAGCAGTTGATGCAGCCATCCTCCGTAGAACCGCGGCAGGAGGACGAACATCATCGGCAGGAAACTCCAGATCGCAATCGACCAAATGGCGAAGCCGACGATAATTGCCACGTAGACGCGACTCGACCAGTACATCTTGTTCCGTTCCGACTCCGGCACGAAGTGCCGCACGTCCGGACCGGGCCTGCCAAACGCATTGCGCACCACGCGCCAGA
>DAOUIC010000304.1:0-4600 GCA_034428255.1 Anaerolineales bacterium | reverse complement strand
CGACGTCCGCGGTGGTGACAGGTTCGCCGTCGGACCACTTCATGCCTTCCCGCAGGGACAACGTATAGACATTGTGTCCGTCGTTGGCCTCCCAGTCCTTGAGGACATTGCCATAAATCCCCATGTCGTAGTTGAAGGCGCCGGGTGCCCAGACCAGAGGCTCAACGGAACCGATGTAGAAGTGCGGATCGCCGCCGGGCCCGTCCTGGGGCAGGCGCATCGTACCGCCGTACTTGCCGATCTCCGTGTCGTAGCTGACCACCAGCATGCGGTTGGTGACCACGAACGGCTCGTTCGGCAGGCGTTCCTCCACAGGGGGAAGTGTTCCGGCTGCCACCATTTCGGCCAGCATCGGCGATTCGTTGTAGGCACCGTCGGCCATCGGCTCTTCGGCTGCAGGTTCTTCGGCCATGGGAGCCTCTTCGGCCGGCATTTCCGCAGGACCACAGGCCGCGAGGGCGAGGGCCAGCGTGCAGGCCAATACAGCCCAGCCCAGCCGGGCCAGCTTGGAGCGATTTAACAACATGGGGCCTCCTCGGCTCTTGTTGCCGATTGAGGTTGAACAGCTTCGGCGTAATGGCGCGACGCAGGGGAAGCCCCAAGTATATCCATGCTGCCAAAACGTCCGACTCGTCTTGGCAAGGCCGGTTGGGACAAACCGTGTCCGGATCAAGGACAGGTCCTGTGAGCAACCGTTGGCCAATGGTTGCCGAAGTCGTTGGGGACCGTCAACACCATACGCGGTCCCGATGTCAGTGGACCATACGCGGTCCCGATGTCAGTGGTGGTTTGTCCGCTTGACTTCCGTGGCGGCTGTGTCCGGTTCGCAGGTTCCACCTTTGGCCCAGTAGCTGATCATGTCGCCGTCGGTCCGGGTCGGATACATGCGGCGCATGGCCTGCTTGCCGTCCGTGAAGGCCTCGGCGATCAAGTTGACCACCAGCAGGTGCAGAAACAGCCCCATCGTCCTTCCGGCGTTGAGTGGCTGGGTAGTCGGGCGGAGGGTGCCGGTGCCACCGTCCGATTGTCCAAGGTCTTGCTGGCCTGCACGAATCAACTGTACGGCAACTGAATGATCAGGAACACCGCCGGGCGTGCGATACACGAAGCAAAGGGGTGTGGAGTCTGGAGTCTTTTGAAGAAATCCCCCTGCCGGGAACTCGCTGTCCCCGGCAGGGGGTTAGTGACCAATCCTTCAAACTACATCGAAGTGAGGTTGTGCTACTCGTCGATGTACCAATTTTCCATGCTGTACATGATTATGATGCCCATTTCATCGGTCTGGCCCTTGGGGACGTTTTTGATGCGGGTGCTGGTGCTGGTTGGGTAATAGGACTCTTCAACGGGGTTGAAAGTCCAGAGGTTGTCTTTGATGTTTTTGTACAACGCAGCCAAAGCAGCGTCTCCGTCGGGAGTGCCAATTGGCGCCTGCAGGAATGCCTTGTGAAGTTCGTACAGTTCCTGCACCTCTGGAGGTGGCTCTTCACCCACTTCACCACCGGATTTGCTATACCGTCCCCACAAGATTCCCCAGCCTCTTTGAGGCAGGTAATCGTCCCAGCCTGCCGAGGGCCAGATATCCTCGTGGATCCACAATACCCAACCAGTGACCTCGTTGGCTTCTTTCCGTGTCCAGACTAGACCAAAGTCACCAGCTTTGAGCGAGGTATTGATACCCACTGCCTTCCAATGTTCGGCAACCATCTCGGTCGCGGGGATGTGATCCTGGGATACCGGTCCCGTCTCGAAAATGATCTCGAACGGTTCGCCATCCAGACCCAGGCGGAAACCATCGTCACCGCGAGCTGAGAGCCCCATCTCATCAAGGAGAGCGTTGGCCTTGTCCGGGTCGTACTCCGGGATGCCGGATTCATAGGCGGGTACGGCAAATTCACCAAGAAAGAAGGTATCAATGATTTCTTGGTTGTTCATGGCGTAATTCATCGCCTGCCGAAACCGCAGGTCGTTGGCGATCTCACGATATTGCTCATCTTCATAGGTGAGGTTCAACGTCCAGTTGATGGGCAGCCTGTGCATTCTTGGAATGAACACATTCAGAATGCCATCGCCCTCTGCCTGTTTGAGCAATGGCAAGTTCTGTAGGGAACTGCGTTCGCCCAGGTAGTCATATTCACCCGAAAGGATCTTGAGGACAACCGTCTCCCGGTCCTGGGTCAAGACCATGTTGACATGGTCGATGTAAGGCAGCTGGTTACCGGCCTCGTCCACCTTGAAGTAGTAGGGATTGCGGTCGTAGTGCCAGGAACCCCCACCAAAGTCCGTCATCACCCAGGGGGTCAAGGCTGGATGGCCGAATTTTCCATCAGTGGTTAGATCCCACAGTTCGGTGTAAACCTGTTTGATATTGAAAAGGTTGTACCACTGGCCTTCCTCAATCCCCTCTTCATCCACCATGGCAGCCAGTTCGTCCGCGTCCGCATAGTCGGCATGGAACTGCTTCAAGTAGTGAGCAGGTTTCAGGAAATCCTGATAGCCACTCCAACGGGCAATGGCTATCTGTGAAGGGAAACTTCCGTACTGATCGTCGAAGATGACCTTGAACGTGTAGTCATCCACGATTTCAACGGAGGCCAATGCGTTGTCCGCACCTGATGCGGTGCGCAGGTAGAGCGGGGGGGCCGGCGTGATTTCCTCGTTCAGGATCACATCGTTCCAGGCGAAGTCAACATCCGCCGTGGTGAGGGGTTCACCGTCCGACCATTTCATGCCTTCACGCATATGCATGGTGAAGGTGCTGTAGTTGTCGTTGGCTTCCCAATCCCTGAGCACGTTGCCGTGGATTCCCAAGTCGTAACGGAAGCCGCCGGGCGCCCAGACCAGGGATTCGTTCATTCCAATGAAAAGACTTGGATCTCCACCAGGGCCTTCCTGGGGCAGCACCATGGTCCCGCCGTACTTGCCGATCTCCGTGTCGTAGCTGAGGACCAACTTTTGGTTTGTCACCACGTACGGTTCGTTGGGCAGGCGTTCCTCGACGGGGGGCAGTGTTCCGGCCGCCACCATTTCGGCCAGCATCGGCGATTCGTTGTAGGTGCCGTCGGCCATCGGTTCAGCCGCAGCCGGTTCCTCGGCCATCGGAGCCTCTTCGGCCGGCATTTCCGCAGCCGGGCCACAGGCCGCGAGGGCGAGTACCAGCGTGCAGGCCAATACAGCCCAGCCCAGCCGGGCCAGCTTGGAGCGATTCACAAACATGGGACCTCCTCGGCTCTTGTTGCCGATTTGAGGTGTTGAACGGTTTCGGCGTAATGGCGCGACGCAGGGGAACCTCAAGTATTCTCCCCCCCGAGTTTTGTCAAGGCCGGCTGGAACAGGCTGCGTCCGAACCAAGCCGGCGCGGGCCCGTGGGCAACCAATCCCCACCGTTGCCGGAACCGGTGGAAGGCCGTCAACACCATCCGGGGTCCCGGGATCAATGGTGGTTTGTGCGCTTGACTTCCGTGGCGGCCGTGTCCAATTCGCAGATTCCGCCTTCGGCCCAGTAGCTGATCATGTCGCTGTCGGTCCGGGTCGGATACATGCGGCGCATGGCCTGCGTGCCACCCGCGAAGGTCTCGACGATTGAGTTGTCGGCAAGGACACGCAGGAGCATGCCACCATCTTCCTGCAACTGAGCAGCCTGGTAGTCGGGCAGGGGGGCCTTCTCCACGGTTCGCCGGCCCAGGGTTTCGCTGGAGCGCGTGGTGTCGATGAAGAGCACCTGTTCCCGGAGGTCCACGCCAACCACGGTTTGTTCCTCGCCTCCCGGCGAACGGCAGACGGTCACGCCGAAGCGGTGGGCATCCTTGGGCATGAACCAGGCGCAGATGTCGATTTGACGGTTGTGAAGGCCGTCCACGAGCACATCGGAGCCATTCTCCAGAGTCAGCCGACGGTTGTCGCCGCCGTAGGTGATGTCCTGCAGTTCCTCGATCGGCTGCAGGTGGATGCGTCCCTTGTCCATGACCATGACGGAGGGGAAGGTGAAGGTTCCCGACCAGCCGCTGGCCGGTTGCTCGGTCTCCCGGTCGCGCTCGTCGCGGGCCCAGGCCCACATGATGCGGCGGCCCTTGTCGTCCAACAGACTCTCAGGGGCAAACCAGCCGTTGTCCACCCAGCTCATTTGCTCGTGGTACTCCGGATGGAACTGCTCGTTGCGCCAGTCTCCGATGTAGTAGCGGCATCCAAGCTCGTGGCTGATGCAGAGCATCACCCACTTGTCGCCCATGGGAAAGAAGTCCGGACAGGAGATGTCCTCGTGCAGGTCCACTCCTTCCAGGGGGTAGGCCAGGAAGTCGCCCACATGGTCCCAGGTCGAGTGCAGGTTGCGGGTCTTGAACACCGATGCCGTGTGGCCGCCGAAGATCCCGTAGTAGGTGCCGTCCGCATCCATCCAGCCGTGCGGATCCCAGGAGGACCAGCCTTGGCTGCCGGTGCGGCGGCCGCCTCAAACACAAATTAAAGTATCTAAGAATGTTGGCAAAGAAATGGAAAGGCTATGTACAAATGTGTTACCACAAAAGCCACAACATCTCTTTCAACAAGTCACAGGACATATCAATGTTCTACATATCAATATTGCTAACATCAAGATTAAAATGGC
>DAOUIC010000303.1:0-2673 GCA_034428255.1 Anaerolineales bacterium | reverse complement strand
CTTCCTTGTTCATTCATCCTAACCGGTCGAGCCACACCTCGGTTCTCAGGCTGTTGGCGTTGTCGCCGCCAATGCCTCCCAGGTTGTTGCCCCGTGTCCACATGACATAAGGCTCGGACACGCGTGCATGGCGATTGTTCGGCAGCCATTCCTCCACTTGGGGCAGCCAGCCCGACACCAATTCGTCCACATCGGTTGGCAAACTCACCCGCGTGCCGGCCATACGGTTCGGGTCGATGAAGGCCACATGCACTTCGTGGCTGGGATCAAACCAGAGGGTCTCGGTCTTGCCCGGATTGGCGGCGAAGGCCAGGAACAGACGGTTGGAGGGATCGAAAGCCATGTCCATGGCACAGCCGCCGCGCAGGTCGTAGGCGGCCAGCTCCCCGCCCGGCAGGTGCCTGACAGGCCCCGTCTCGGTAAATTCGTACAGGTAGCCGGCGGGGTTGTCCGGGTGCACCACATGCACCCAGGGCCGGCCGTGACAGTCCAGAACCGCGCTGTTCAGGCGCAGGCCGCCCTGGGGAGCCGAACTAAAGGCCTGGGCACTCTCCGCGGTCACCGGCTCCGCAACCGGCGATCCGTCCTCCTGCAGCCAAGTATTCCCACCGTCACCGGATACCAGTCGCACTGCGGAGTAGGTCGTGCAGTCCGCGGCCGAGCCGGACGCCGCGTAGTGGAACTGCAGGAAGAGGTGCAGGATCCCGTCCCCGGTTGCCGTAAAGGAATGCATCCAGTTGCAGTAGCCGGGCTCCGGGTTCACCGCCAGCGTCACGGGCTGACTCCAAAGGCGGCCCCGGCGCATGTTTCGGTAGACCAGGATCCAGCGATCCGGCCTGGACTCGCGGCAGGCCAGGTGGAGGGTTCCCTCCACATCGCTGACCAGGGCCGGATAGGAAGCGCGTTCGCCCACCGGCTGGGGCGCCGACCAGGCGGCCGGATCCAGAAGGTCGGCCGAGTCGGTCCAGCGATGGACAAAAGCCCCGTGGTGGGCACCGGACATGAGGTGCAGCCGCTGGTCGGGATCCAGGGCCAGGGCCGGACCGCAATGGTTGTCAACGCCTTCCGCCAGACAGATGGAACCTCCGGGCTGGCCGGTGGCCGGATTGGCGGTGCCCAGCATGATGCGGGCCGGGCCGCCTTCCTGCTCCGGGCTGTCCAGCCAGCCCATCACCAGGTCGTCGCCGCGTCGCAGCAGCTTGCAGCTGGGGTCGTAGGCCGTGGCCCGGTCCGAGCCGGTCCGCGACAGACATACCGGCAGCGTCATTCCTCGCCTTCGATGGCGGCCACCAGTTCCATGGAGTGCACGGTATCGCGGATATCCGTCAACGGCTGGGTGTTGCTTCGGATGCAGTCGATGAAGTGCCGGTGCATGCCCAGCGTGCCGTCATAAGAGGCGGAATCGGACTGTTCCACGCCGGCCAGGTCCCAACCGTTCAGGTTGTCCCGCTGCCCGTCGTTGGTGAACAGCGCCAGCCGGGAGGGAATGTCAAAGTAGCAGCCGACGGTGGCTGCATGGAGCTGGCCTCCCAGGGTGCGGCCGCCCGAGGCCCGCGTGGCCTCGATGATGCCCGTGGCATCGTTGTCGAACCGAATCAACGCCCCGTAGACGTTCCAGTGGGCACTGCCGAACTTGGACCGGTGGGCATGGACCTCGGCCGGTTCGCCCCCGGCCATGAAACGGACCATGTCCACAATGTGGCAGATGTCGTTCCAGAGAGTGGTCGTGAAGCCGCCGGCGGCTTCGCCCAGCAACTGCTTGTGGAAGGTTCCAATGGCCATGGACACCGGTCCGCCGGCCTGTGTGCGGGCCACGGACTCGCGTACCACGGCCGCGTGCCTGCGCTGGAACCCAACCTGGACCCACACGTTGTTGGCCACCGCCGCGTCCCGGATCTGCCGTACTTCGTCCACATTGGCGCCGGGCGGTTTTTCAATGAAGACGTGTTTGCCGGCGCGGATGCAGTCCAGCACCGGACCCAGCGCCCACTGCTCGTTCATGACGCAGTAGACAACATCCGGGTTCGCGCTCTCCAGCATTTCCTTGTGGTGGGTGTACACCGAGGGGAATCCGTACTGCTCCACCACCATGTCGAGGCGTTCCTCGTCCAGTTCGCAGACGCTTTCCATGGTCACGTCGGCCAGACGGGCCACGTTCGGGTAGTGGGCGCTGCGGCTGCGGGGGCCGGCTCCGATGAAGGCTGCGCGAAGTGGGTTGGTCATGGGGCTGTCCTGCCTGGAAATGGTTGGAAACGGATTAGTTGCCGGACCGCAGGGCGTTGATGAAGCGCACGTCGCAGGCGGCCAGGTCAATCACGGTGGGTACCGGTTCGCCGGCGTATTCGCTGTGGAAGCTGACCGGACCGGAGAAGTCCATGTCTTCGAGCGCCTCAACGGTGGTTTGCCAGTCGACCAAGCCTTCGCCCATGCGCACACAACGCGTGGCCGGCATGGCGCGGCCGTTGCGCTGGACCGTCGTGTGGACCAGATCCTTGAAGGCGCAGACCCGGAGGTGGGAGCGCATGATGTCCAGGGCCATGTCGATCGGTTCGCCGCAGATGGACAGGTGGCCCGCGTCGGCGAAGAGCGCCACGTGTGCCGGATCAAAGTCGCGCACGATTTGCATGGCCGCGCTGCCGTTGAGGCCCAGCGAGCGGCCGGAGTGGTTGTGGA
>DAOUIC010000302.1:0-8207 GCA_034428255.1 Anaerolineales bacterium | reverse complement strand
TGGCCTGGAAGTCGTCCCGCGTCCAGATACCGGACAACGTCGAACTAACGGATCGGCAGGAGATCCTGTTCGGCGAACCGGGAGACCCCCATCGGTACTTCCCATCCCTCTTTGCCTGAAGTCGGCCGCCCCGAATCTTCAAGGTTGTCGCTGCTCAAGGAACATGGCCAATGTGATGGCCGGGATCAGTTCCTGCAGGCACCGTTGCTGAAGCCGGTAGGTGAACGGTCCGCTGGACAGGGCCTGCCAGGTCGTCCGGCTCCGTTCCATGTCCAGGTATTGGGCCACCTGGGCGTTGGGAGTGCATCTGTCCAACAGATCCTCGACGGCGGGAGTGTCGGACAGCAGCCGCTGCACGATGTCGGCTGCCTGCCTTCCCCTTGACAGCGACCCGGTCACGGAGTTTGGCAACAGGCCCTGCATGGCCTGACGAACAAGCCAACGCTGCGATCCCGCCGGCCCGGACCATTCCCGATCGGGAATGGACAGCGACAATTCCACCAGGGTCTTGGTGGCAGTCGGATCCCGGACGCGCAGGCCGAGGGCATCCGCGCCTTCGGCCCAACGCCCGCCCACGCGGGACTGTCCGGCTTCAATGACCCGCCACCGGTCGATCCGCGGGTCCATCTCGAACGAGTGAAACCAAAACCCGTAGGCCTCTTCGGCGATGTATTCCCGGAGGTGGACCTTCCGGGCGAACTCCGGGCGGATCAAGGTGCCCGCGAGCCAGGGTTCGGAGCCGATCCGCCACCGGTTGACTCCGTCGCGCCCCATCCGCGACAGCAACGGCCTTAGCAACTTGTGCTGCACGGCGCCGGCCGGCGAACGGTGCCGCCACAATTCGCCGAAGGAGCGCGACCAGGGCCTGCCATACCAGGAAATGGTCCCGTTCCCTTGCTGACCGGTCAGGATCAGGTCGTGGCCCCGTGCCTTGGCCTCCCGGAGCAGTGCGGCAATCCAGTACATGTTCCCGGCACCGATGCTGGGTTCCAGGCGCGCGTCAAGCATCCAGCGAATGCCCTCCAGCACCGACACCCCGGTGGCGGAAACCGCCCGCACAGGGTCCACACCGGTCATCCGGCCGATTGCCTCGGCCAGCGGGAGTTCATTGGCAACCGCCTCGGCGGGCCACGCTGCCTGCGTGTCGTGTACAGGCACCGAACAGTATCCGGCCACGGCCCTTGAAGGAATATGCGCCTGGCTGGTACCCCAGGCCACCGCACCCGAGTCGAGACCACCGCTCAGCTGTATGGCTGGGGATTCGGCCCGGACGACCATGCGCCCCACTGAATCGGCAATGCCGGTGCGCAGGGCTTCCTGGTAGACCGAACTGCCCTGTCCTTCCCACAGCGGTATGTCTTCGGGGAACCAGTACCGTTGCAGCCGACTGTCGCGACCGTCCAACGTTGCCGTCCATCCCGGCGGAAGCCGACACAGGTCCGCATAGACGGTCCTGCAGCCGACCGGCTCCATGTTGGCGACGATGCAGGCCAGGGACAGTTCATCCAGCCGATTCGAAACCCAGGGCAACGCCAACAGGGCGCGGCCCGAGGTGCCAAACGCCATCATGCCGGCCTTGCCGGCGAAGTAGAGGATGCTGTTGCCGTTGTGATCCCGCAGCAGCGTCAGTCGGCGACGTTCACCGTCCCACTCGATGCAGGCCCAGTCCCCGATCAGGCGATCATGGCAAGCGTCCCCCCAACGGCGCCAGGCCAGCGCCGCGAGGTCCGGGTCGGACAACCGGAGTGCCTCGGCCGCCGACAACTCCAGGTCGCCAACCAACTCATTTCTGTTGTCCAAACAGGCTGCAACAGCCAGCATTGACGATCCGTACCGCTGCACCCGGGTCCCCGCCAGCGGCAGTTCCCGCTGGTGATTCAGGCTGGCACAGGCAAAACCCGGGACATCCAACTCCTGGCTCGACAGCTCCCCAACCGGATTCGCAGCCTCGCACACGGCAGTCAGCTGCCGTCGCAGTTGCTCTCCGGGAACTGCACCGGCAACACCAAAAAGGTAGCCCATGGGACCGCGCCC
Source organism: Anaerolineales bacterium (assembly GCA_034428255.1). Lineage (GTDB taxonomy): Bacteria > Chloroflexota > Anaerolineae > Caldilineales > Caldilineaceae > Bin34. The sequence continues at coordinate 6,173 of DAOUIC010000302.1, read as the reverse complement.
AATGCCTCAACGCGGGCGGTCCACCGGGCCTGGAACAGGCATCCGATGGGGAATCCGACCTCTATGCCACCGGCCAACCGGGAGCGCAACAATCAACCGCCCTACTCCAGGATGCGCTGGTCGGACAGGTCCTTCGAACCCACCGTATGCGTGGTGGTGGCTCCCAGAAACTCCAGCGGTTCCAAGTCCGCCAGACCGTTGACCACCTGGTACTGGGTGGGCATGTCTTCCCACCGGGGACGCCGGAACTCCAGGCGACCGTTGCCCTTCCACATGGCCTTTACCTCGCGGTTGGGAGTCGCGGCGGGAGTGAGGACCGCGTACTCACAGTCCGCCGTGCCCCATTCACCGGTGCGCGGCATGTACTTGTAGTGCAGTTGCCCATCGTTGCGGTGCTTCGGCGGCGGTACGGAAGCGGGATCAACCTCTTCCATGTCGGTCAGGCTCATCTCCAGGAAGCGATAGCCCAGCCAAGCGGCTTCGCAGGTCGTGTCCTTGCCGATCGTGCGCGGGGGCGGAAGTTCGCAATAAATCTTGGCGAAACCAAGCTCTTCCCGCCCGGTGATGATGGGATCGGTCAGGTTCTCCCAGAGGACGGTCAGAAAGGATCCGTGCACCGAGTCCCTTTTCCCGTGGAACTCGGCCGGGAAGGTGGCGCCCAGGACCGCATACCCGCGGCCGGCCAGCCATTCGATGTTCGACATGTAGGTTGCAGTGACCGTGACCACGGGGGAGTGTCCCAGGCTGAGCCCAGACTCGGGCGGGCACAATGCCTGCAGCAGTTCCGGATGCGTGCGGAAGGCAATGGAATGGGAAACTGAAGACGGGGAGTCCTCGTTTAGAAAACGCCGCCCGTCCGGTCCCCGCCGCGGGCCCGTGGCAAGACCAAAACAGATCGGCATGCGCTGCATGTCCGGTGCAAACAACGATTCGCTCATCCAAGTCCTCCTGTCCGAAACATCGCCGTCCCCGGCGCGGCCGTCCTGCAAACTCAACTCGGACCTGCCGCGACTGCCGGAAACAGGCCGCTTGAGTTTAGTCTACAGACCGTCCCTTCCATACCCGGGACCGCAGGCTACCGGTCGGCTCACCATCCTGCCACGCAGACACCAAGCTCCATGCAGACCCGCTCCACCACCCGCGCCCACGGATGGCAAATCGCAGTGTTTGTCGGCGCCGTCTTCTGCTACTGGGTAGGTCTGTACCTCTACGCGCCCACCCTCCCCATTTACGTAAAGCAATACAGCAGCCATCTGGGTGTAATTGGCCTTGTCCTGTCCATGTACGGCCTCTGGCAGGCCCTCCTGCGCTTTCCCGTGGGCGTGACAAGTGATCTCCTGGGGCGGGCCAAACCTTTCATCCTCTTTGGCTACCTGCTTACAGCCTTGGGGGCTTGGCTGATCGGATTCGCCGACGACATCTTTTGGATTGGGGTGGGCCGGAGCGTCACCGGCTTGGCCGCGGCCACGTGGGTACCGATCGTGGTGGTGTTCAGCCGGTTCTTTCCGCCGGCACAAGCCATCCGGGCCACTGCGTTAATGGCCATGGTCGGCGGCGCAGCACGGATCCTGGCCACCGGTGCCACCGGAATCGTCAACAGCGCCGGCGGCTATTCCCTAGCCTTCAATCTGGCGGCGGTTGCAGCCGTTCTGGCCTTGGTATTGATGCTGTTGGTGAGGGAAACGCCCCGTGCCCCGACCAAGCCTTCGCTCGGCCCCATCGCGGCCCTTGCCTCGCGGCCCCATGTGCTGTTTCCGGCTCTGCTGAATGCCGCTTCCCAGTTCGTGAACTGGGCGGTTACGTTCAGCTTCATTCCCATCCTGGCGGTCAACATGGGCGCCTCGGACGTGGAGGTCAGCCTCCTCATGACCGTCTTCATGGCAGTCAACCTGGTGGGCTTGTCGACCACGGCCGCCTTCGTCAACCGGATCGGCGCGCGCAAGCTGGTACGCACGGGGTTTCTGTTGTTGGGCATGGCCACCGTGCTGGCCGCCTGGGCGCCAACCGTCTGGTGGCTGTTCCTGGCACAGGGATTGGTCGGGTTGGCCACCGGCATTGGTTATCCGACGCTCATGGGCCTGAGCATCAGGGAGGTGTCCGACCACGAGAGGACCGCCGCCATGGGCCTGCATCAGGGCATCTACGGTGTCGGCATGTTCACGGGACCGTTCGTCGCCGGATTCCTGTCGGAACAGTTCGGAATCCAAACCACGTTCCTGTTGCTGGCGGTGCCGTGTCTGCTGCTGCTGGTACCGCAGATCGGGGGACGGTTGTTGCTGCCCGCCACTGCCGATCCGACGGAAGCCGGACACTGACCTCCTCTTCGGAGCCGGATCCCAATTCGAGTTCACGCCGGATTGCGGCTTTTGTCCTGTGTCTCATGTGCTCGAACACCCACCTCGGCACAAGCAAAACAGTTCCGCCTTGTCTATCCCGTGTCGGGACAGCGGTCATGGAGGCAGACCACAGACGTTGAAGGTGCCGTCCCTCATCCCGTAAGGTAGTGGAAGGCCTCCCTTGGCAAAACAGCCGGCACTCTGCAGAAATCCGCCCACAAGCCGTTGGCGGAAGCAGGTTCAAAGCCAGTGCCAAGCGGGGCTGCATTTGGCCACAACCACCAGCGAGACCAAACATGCAGGTCCAAGTTGCCTACGGACACACCGGATTGGCAATCGAGGTGCCTTCCGGCACCGATGTGATCCAATCAACCCAACTGCCCGGGGTCACGTCGGAGAAAGCGGCCCTGGAACAGGCGCTGCGCTCGCCAATCGAAAGCGCCCCTCTTGCCGACCGCGTCGATCCCTCAAGCCACATCGTGATTGTCCACACCGACATCACCAGGGCGACACCCAACGACCGCATCCTGCCTGTGGTGCTGGACGAACTGCTCGAAGCCGGAGTTCCTCGAACCCACATCACCCTGGTCAATGCCCTGGGTACCCACAGGCCGCAGACCGAAAGCGAGCACCGGGCACTCGTTGGGGATGCCGTCTACGAGAACTTCCGGTGTCTCCAGCACGATGCCTTCGACGACAACCTGCTGGTCGACATGGGCCGAACCTCGAACGGCCATCCAGTGCGCCTTCACCACCTGCTGGTGGACTCCGACCTCTGCATTCTGACCGGATTCATCGAACCCCACTTCTTTGCCGGTTTTTCAGGCGGTCCCAAGGGGGTACTGCCGTCCCTGGCGGGCTTCGAAAGTGTTCTGTCCAATCACGGACGCCAAATGGTGGGCAGTCCCAAGTCCACATGGGGCTCGCTGGACGGCAATCCCATCTGGGAGGAGATGAAGGAAGTGGCCCTGCTGCTGGACGAGGTGTTCCTTCTGAACGTCACCCTTAACCAGCAACACGAGATCACCGGGGTGTTTGCCGGAGACCTGTTGGCGGCCCACCGGAAGGGGACGGACTTTGTGCGCCGACACTCCATGGTGCCGGTGGGCGAACCCTATGACATTGTGGTCTCCTGCAACAGCGGCTACCCGCTTGACCAGAACCTGTACCAGTGCGTCAAGGGCATGAGTGCCGCCAGCCAGATCATCAGGCCCGACGGCAACATCGTGATGGCCGTCGAGTGTGCCGATGGCATACCCGACCACGGCAAGTATGCGGAGCTGCTTCGCCGCGGCGGCTCACCCGACGGCATCCTGGCCATGCTGAATGAGGACGGATTTGAAGAACATGATCAGTGGCAGGTTCAGATTCAGGCGCGCATTCAACAACAAGCGGACATACATGTCTTCAGCGACGGCTTGACCGAAAAACAGATCCGGGAGGCGTTGTTTATTCCCTGTGGAGACGTGTCCAAGACCGTTGCGAAACTGGCTGCTCCAGCCAATGGAGCCGCACCGCGCATCTGCGTGATGCCGGATGGACCCATGACCATTGCCTACGTTGACCGCGATGCCTGTTGAATTCCAATACGAGCACTCCCGGATTGTCCGAGGACGGGTTTGGCGACCTCCGCAAGGTCTGCGACCACTACTTTGGGCAGCCTAGGGTGAAAGGCAGCTACTTGTTCTATAAGGTGCCTTGGCAAGGAGAGCCACTCGTCAATATCCAGCCTGTGAGAGGCATGGCCAAGCCCTATCAGGTACGACAGGTGATCAAGGCAATCGACAACTTGTGAGGAGTGAATCGCGATGAACGGACATGACCGTTATGCCTATCGCGTCATCTGGTCCAGTGAAGATGAGATGTACGTGGGCCTGTGTGCAGAGTTCGGGTTGCTCAGCCACTTGGACGACACGCCGGAAGGAGCCTTTGCAGGCATCAGGGATGTGGTGGCGTTCGCTGTGAACAGCTTGCAGGAGGATGGCGATCCGATCCCGGAGCCGCTATCCACACGACGATTCAGCGGTACCCTCACCCTCCGTGTTCCCCCCGAGACCCATCGTGCCCTGGCAATGGATGCAGCCGAAGCAGGCGTCAGCATGAACCGCTTGGCCGCAGAACGGTTGGCGCTCCGTCGTTGAGGATTTTGTCGCCTCCACTCCTGCTTACAGTGGTGCTTGTTGCAGTTTGAGGTGTTGTCGGTGATCGTGGCAGCACGCACCATCCACTCAGGTCCCGTGCACAGACACAGGGAGGTCAGGCTTCGTGCCCGGCATGTGGACTGCATCGTCGCTCGGGATCATCATGCAGTCGGCAACCCCTATGGTGTGGTGGGCAAGCCAGGAGTTTGACCACCGATCCCCGTACCGTACGCCGACACCGCGGGTCGGGTGTCGTTGTCTCCGCGCCCTACCGGCATGAATCAGGCGATTGCCGAAGTGCCTGCCATTGGAGGTCCAGCTGTTCAACGAGGGCGTATTCCCGATCCCAAAACGTCCGGCCCTGCATCGAGTTGATGAAGTCCATGCTGTAGCCGTAAGGGACCCATGTATCCCGCTTCATGCCATGCAGGCGCTCCCGGTGATCGCCCTCACGGATGTCCAGGACCTGCCGGGCAGGCTCAAGTTCCCGTACCTCGGACCACCACCCGGACAGATCGCGTCGATGCGGTGGCCTGCCGAGGTTGTTCGACAACCGGTCGAGGACGGACCGGTACCGATCGTTCGAATCCGTTGCAACCGTGACGACAGTACGCCTCCGGTCCAGACCCAGATAGGAGGCAGCCTGCATTGCACCGACGATGTTGCAGATGCCGCTCGGCCCAAAACGGCCCTGTAAACGGGCTGCGCAATCCGCATCGACTCCAAACATGGCCATGATGTCGTCCGTTGAACCGCTGAACACGGCCGTGCCCCTGATTGTGTGTACATCCGGAACCCGCACCACGAGATCGGTGGCATGCACGTTGTGGATGAGCGTCACCATTTGGTCGCCAATCCCTTCGATGCCGTGCGAGCCTCGACCGCCATCCGTGAGCGTGGCGCACTCCTCGGGTTCCACGGCGGCAATACGCAGATCGGGAAAGGATTCCCGCAGTCCTTCTCCGGCAGCCAGCGTGCCTGCACTGCCGGGCGCGGATACGAACAGATCAACGCCGTCCAATCCAAGCCCCCGGACCGCACGTCGCACGCCTTCCGCCGTGACGTGGCGGTGAAAACGGTAGTTCGCCAAGTCCGAGAACTGTCCCAGAACCGCGCAGTCCGACTGCCCGGCATATCGGTCCTGCGTCCGCTGCAGGGTCAGGTTGACATCGGCCTCGGAGCCGGGTGTCAGGTCCGTGGTCGCGCCGTAACGCTCGATCAACGCGTACCGTTCCCGGCTCATCCCCGAGGGCATCACGACGCGCGCCTCATAGCCCTTGACTCTGGCCACCCAGGCCGCGCCGATGCCGAAGTTGCCGGTAGAGGGGGCAATGACCGTGGCACTGCCGGGCCGTATACCCTCGTTGAGCTCCCGCTCCATCAACATGGCGTAGGCAGGCCCGACCTTCATGCTTCCGGACGGGAACGTGCCGCCGTCCATGACAACCAGGTTTGCCGCCAACCCGGATACCGCCTGCGGCACCAAAAACGCCGACACGCCGGTGCGCGCATCCTGCCAGTGGATGTTGAACAGATTGTCCTGGTGCAGCGGAGAACGATTTTGTAGATCCGCCGCACGAGCCCGGAACGCCGGGTCCAAAAGATCGGGGTCCCGCATCTCCGCGTAGGTGGGCCCGTACACCGGACGATTCGAATCGGACATCTGCGGCATGCCTCCGGCGAAGCGCATCTTGGG
>DAOUIC010000301.1:0-2666 GCA_034428255.1 Anaerolineales bacterium | reverse complement strand
CGGACGGTGGCTTCATGGTGGGGGAAGGTGACCAGGAAACCCACGCCGAAGATGGCAGCCAGGCCCACGCCAACGAACTGCTGGCGCGCGCCAGTTCCTACCTCCCGGAACTGGCGCAGGCCCGGGCGGTGGCGGTTCCGGCGGGACTGCGCCCCCTGCCTGCCGACGGCTTCCCCGCCATCGGCTTCACCACGGAAGCCCCCAACCTGTATATCGCATTGACGCATAGCGGCGTGACGCTTGCACCCGTCCTGAGCCAGTTGGCGGTACAGGAGATATGCGATGGAGTGCGGGCCGATGCCGTACTGGGACCCTATCGACCTCAGCGGTTCGTGTCCCAGACCACGGGATAGCGTGCCATTGAGGATCCTCGTGGCGGCTTGTGCCCGAGGGTGTCGGATTCAGGTGTCGCCATGGCCGGGATGTCCAAAGGCAGCGTAGGTCGTTGCAAGAAAGCCAGGAGGCAATGAGACGATGATCACGTACAGCATTCTGTGATTGGAAGGTGAAGACAGGCATACTTGGATTGTTCAGCCGGAACACCCCCTGCGACGGTGGTTTGTGGCAAAGGGAAGGCAAACCTGTGATATTGAAATCAGCCTACAGTCCGGTTCTCAAGACCAAGGCATGGATCATGGTGACGCGGTGGCAAAGGCATTGAACGGGTTGGTTGACCCGGATGCCGTACAAGCTCTGACGGTGATCAAGAGGCGCGTCCAGTCGGTCGAATCCGAACGACGCGTTGCCTTCGCGCGGGCAGTCGTCTCGGAAGTAATCTGCAACTACTGGAGCGGCCTACGCGCTGTCTTCCATGGCTTGGGTGAGCTGCGGGAGTTCCCTCCCGACCTTGATGTCGCCTATCCGCATGGATCATCGGTCGATGGCCTTGCCCGAACCATTGGCCAGGCAGCCGCTAGGCTGGATGCGATGCAGGCTGGCTATGCGGTCGGAGGCATTTACACAGGGTTGTTGCCGAGACGGTTCCGGGCGGTCCACGGTGCCTACTACACCCCTCCGGCACTGTGTGAGCGGTTGTTGGATCTGGCCGAGGCATCTGGAGTCGACTGGAGTTCGGCCCGGGTGCTCGATCCGGCGTGCGGAGGAGGCGCGTTCCTTGCGCCGGTGGCCCGACGTATGGTCGAGGCCCTGAGGGGACGGCCGTCGGCAGCGGTGCTGTCGGACATCCAGGGCCGTTTGGCCGGGTATGAACTTGATCCCTTCGCGGCATGGATGTCGCAGGTCTTCCTTGACGCGGCTCTGATCAAATTGTGCGACGGACCGGACATCCGACTGGAGCCGGTCGTACAGGTATGCGACAGCCTGGAGCGACACCAACCGCAGGACCGGTTCGATCTGGTGATCGGCAATCCTCCCTACGGACGCGTGAAACTGTCCCCCGAACTGCGGGCAGCCTACAAACGCAGTCTGTTTGGTCACGCCAACCTGTACGGTGTGTTTACCGACTTGGCCCTGCGCCATACGCGGTCAGGCGGTGTCATTGCCTATGTCACGCCCACCAGCTTTTTGTCCGGGGAATACTTCAAGGCACTGCGCGGGTTGCTTGGCCAAGAAGCGCCGCCTGTTGCAATCGACTTCATTTCGCAGCGCAAAGGGATCTTTGCCGACGTCCTGCAGGAAACAATGTTGGCCGTGTACCAACGCAGTGGCGGATCCGGAACCAGACAAGCCCACCTCATGTCCCCGAAACCGGACGGAGTGATCGGAACCGAGCCCATCGGGCCCTTCAAACTTCCGGATCCGCCCGCACAACCGTGGCTGATCCCTCGGGCGGCCTCGCAGGTGCCGGTGTTGCACCGAGCCCGGGACCTGTCGTTCCGCCTGTGCGACTACGGGTACACCGTCAGCACCGGTCCGCTGGTCTGGAACCGGCACAAGGCGAGTCTGCGGCGCGAGCCGGGTGAGGGGAGGTTCCCCTTAGTCTGGGCAGAGTCTGTGAGACCGGGAGGCGTCTTTGAATTCCGGGCGGAACGGCACAACCACCAGCCGTATTTCCAGCCGACCCCGCGTGAACACTGGGTGGTGACGGATTGTGCCTGCGCATTGGTGCAGCGGACCACAGCCAAGGAACAGGCTCGGCGCCTCGTTGCCGCCGAACTGCCAGCATGGTTTATTGCGAAGCACGGTGCCGTGGTGGTCGAGAACCACCTCAACATGATCAAGCCTCTGGAGGGCAGTCCGAAAGTGTCTCCGGCCGCCTTGGTGGCACTCCTGAACAGTAGGGCGGTGGATCAGGTGTTCCGATGCATTAACGGCAGTGTGGCGGTGTCGGCCTATGAACTCCAGGCACTGCCTTTGCCTGCTCCCGAGGACATGCAGGAAATGGAGCGTCTGGTCCAGTCGAAGGCGGATGGTGAAACTTTGGAACGCGAGGTGGAACGCCTCTACAGCCGACGGAACATGGGGTGATGCAACTTGCTCCCTTGCCGACTGTGGCAAGCATCCATGAGCGTCTCCAACTGGTATTCCCGGAGGGAACAGGCAACCGGAACTATTTGACCCGGGAGATGGCGGCCAAGACCGTGTTTGTGATGCTGTATACGGGGGCCATCGAAGGTAGCGGTTACTGGCTGCGACCGGACCAGGTGACGAGAATGACCGATGCGCAGGCTGCCTTGACTGGGGACGCGGACCGCATGGAATGGGCA
>DAOUIC010000300.1:0-2576 GCA_034428255.1 Anaerolineales bacterium | reverse complement strand
CCGGCAAATGACAATATTCCTGGAAATCAGACCTGCTTCCGGGAATGAACTCACTGGATTCCGCACCTCAAGAAACCTGCCCTGCAACTCATTGCAGGGCAGGCCAATCACACATCCTGCCTGTGGGATGTCAGGCGTCGAGGATTTCCTGAGCCTTCTGTGCCATGTTGAGGGCCGTGTCTTCTGGCGTTTGTTCTCCGGTCATCAGCTTATCCATCTCGGGATTGAACGCCTTGTTGCGTACCTCGGTCCACTGAGCAAAGTAGAAGTCCCTGTTTCGGGAGTAAGCCATGGCATCCACGCGGGCTGAGTGATGCGGGGGAGCCCCTTCCAGTTCCAGGAACGCCGAAGACGTAGCCCACTTCAGCATAATAGGCGCATTCAGTCCATCGCGTGCGTACATTTCCTGGGCGCGATCGCCCTGATGGTACGCCGCGTGCGACCAGGCTGCGTCGGGATGCGCGGCTGTTTTGGGAATCACGATGCCTCCGGCGGCATGGGCCGACGCTTGGTGCTTTTCCCGTGGCAGGTGAGCCAGATCCCAGGCAAAGGCATCAATCTTGCGCCGGGCGTTTACCGCCCAGGTACCGGTTATCTCCATGCCGATGCGGCCCGAATTCCAGCCGCCTTCAAAGCCGGCCGCCTCACCGGCGGTCGGAGCTGCCCCATGGGTGTGTACCATGTCCTGGAACCACCGACAGGTCTCGATCATCTCCTCGCTGTCCAGCAGGCAGCGAGTCGGATTGTAAATGGCATCGAAGAGATCCCCGCCCCGGGCCCACAGCTGGCTCTCCCACACCATCCACCAGTAGGCGTTGCTGGAACCAAAGGTCTTTCCCATGCCTTCACCGCCGGTCATGGCCACGGCCATGGCGGCGTAATCGTCATAGGTCCACTCTGAGCCGGGGTATTCAAGACCAGCCTCCGACAGCATATCCATGTTCAGGTAGGCCGCCATGACATTGGGACCGATAACGGTGGCGAACATTTCATTGTCCAACGTGTAGATGTCATACAGTACCGTCATGTATTGGGCGTCATCCAGCAGATCCGGCGTGCTATTGAAGTACTCCGTCAGGGCCAGCAAGACACCGTCTGCCCACAGCGTGGGGAAGTACTGGGTACCGGTACGGAGGTTCTCCGGCGGATCCCCAGAGGCTATCCAAGAAAAAAGTTTTTGGGCATAGTCCGAGCCCGGGAATCCCAGATTCTCTATCTCAATGCCTGAGTCCTCCTCCATGTGGGCGGCGGCAATGTTCTCATAAAGAGTCAGCTCCTCCGTATTGCCCCATCCCGCAAAGCGAATGTGGATGGTTTCGGCGGCGGGAACTCCCTCCTCGGTCACCGTGGGTGCTGGCATGGGTGTGCAGGCAGCGACCACCGTGCCAACTCCCACCCAAGACAGACCTTGAAAAAACCTGCGGCGGGAAATACGAGATGCAGTCATGCTCCATCCTCCGTTGTCCGGTTTTGAGATTCGCATTGTAACAAAGACATGCAATGGTCAAAACTTGTTTGCGCAGACAAACATCCCCAGAGTCAGTATAGTCTTCTTGGTCCGTCCGCAGGCGCATGACGGTTTCGAATTCTATCTTCAGGGCCGAGACGCTGCGCGGCTGCATGGCTCAATCAATCTGCATCCGTTCTTTTCAGGCCTGACGCAGTTTCGCTCTGACAGAACGTGTTTCCAGGACTTTGGCGAAGGCAATTGCCGGATACGCCTTCTGCATCCGCGTGGATGATCATTCACAGTCCCTGTTCCGCTTTGTGGCAACGGAGAATCTGGATTCATCCGATCCTCTCTGCCCGACGAAATGCAGCCCTGCTTGGATGCAGCGCGCCCTGCGAACGGATGGCATACACCGCGGCAACTCACAAACGACACTGCAGACCTTGCCCACGAGGCATGGCAGGTTGCGCGGGACGATGTTGCCCTCAAGTGGAATTTCATGCCGACAAGGCCCACATCGAGCCTGATGTCCCCCGGGCACTGTGCAGGGCTGCCGACATCGTGCGCACCAACCCTCCGCCCGGGGAGAATCAGGAACCCATTGACCGAGCTGTGGACACGTTGAGCGCGCGCTGCCCCAAACGAACGGTGCGCAGGTTCCGACAGGCCATGAACGATTCGACCGCACCCGTAGTTCAGGCTCGCAATATCCTGGCCGTCATCAAGGAACTGGGCCTCGAACCCTACGAACCCCCGAAACCGCTGCCGCAGATTACCGAGGATGATGTCCACCTCGTGGTGTGGCTGGCGGTACACTGACGAGCGCACGCTTGGCGGGAGCGTCATGTCGTCCGCGCCGCGGCGTTGCCCAATGCAGTCATGTCCGGGCAGGCATTCCGCCACCATGGCAGCGCGTGTCGGTCTGCGACACGCGTCCGTGACCATTTCGAGGACCAAGTGATGAAAGGGATGGTGTTGCTTAAGGCGACCAAGGACAGCGAAGCAGGAACGATGCCGTCAACCGCACTCCTTGAGGCCATGGGCAAGTTCAACCAAGGCAGGTGTGTTGGCTGGCGAAGGTCTCCAGCCATCGTCTCAAGGCAAGCGAGTGGCGTTTGATGGCCAG
>DAOUIC010000299.1:0-1913 GCA_034428255.1 Anaerolineales bacterium | reverse complement strand
CTTCGGTCCCTTGAAGGACATAGTTGTTCATGGCATGGGGCCGATTGGACACCATGTCCACGCGAATCTTGATCAGGGCCTCCCGACTGGTCTTGGCCAGCATTACGCACGTATCCTGGTTTTCGTAGTGATCTCCTCTCGGATCCCGGTAATGGTGTCCGCTTCCCTGGCAACACACACTCACCACGCGGTCGCCGGGCATCCACCGCAGAATGGGTCCCAGACTGTGGGTGCCGTAGGTAATGCCGTCAACCCCAGTCTGCCAACGACGCCGCCATCTTGTGATCTCGTTGAGGTCCTTCAGATCGTGAAGGTACTCGCCCTCCGCATAGTAGACAGTTCCAAAGAGTCCCTGAGCGACCAGTGATTCGATCAGCATGTTGGACTTGGTGTAGCAGTAGTTCTCGGAAAGCATGTAGGTGGCCGAGGACCTTGCCTGGGCCGCCACCAATGCCCGGCACTCTTCGACGGAGACCGCAGCCACCACTTCGCTGAGCACATGGATGTTGCGGTCCAAGGCCTTCACCGCCTGGGACGCGTGGAGTTGCATTGGGGTACCCAGGATTACGGCGTCCAGTTCTGCTTCACCCAACATCCGGTCAAAGTCCATATAGGGTTCGGCACCAATCGCGGCCGCCACCGGGACCAGCCTCTCCCCATCAATGTCGCACACTGCTTGAACCCGGGCATGGGGATGTCCCTCCACCGCGTCTGCCAGGCTGCCGCCCCTGCCCAGGAAGCCGGTTATACCAATCTTGATGGCGTTTCCCATGACCCGATTTGCTCCCTTCATTGAGTGTCGGAACAGCAACAGTGACCTGCAAAAGCAGCCAAGATCAATCATGCAACCTTCAGAAAACAACCCGTCGTCAGTGTGTTTGAACGGTCTGCAGAGAACAGTCGCAACGAAGGCAAACGTGGATGCGGTGACACTTGCAATCTCGACTGCCGTACGGAGCGGCAATGCAAGCAATGCAGACGTTTCGGGACGGGGCAGGCACAGGGGTTGTGCACTTTCGGCATCGGCCCAGGTTGCCGAGACCGGCACGCAGGCAGTCACGAGATCAAACTTCCGGCCAAGGTGCTCAACCCCGCAACACGGCCCAGTTCCTCCGGGAAGTGGTAGTCGAGTTGAGAACCGTGTCGCGGTCCGTGTTCAATGCTTCACACATGGCCTCCTGCACGTTGCCGATCAGATAGGCGTGGTCGCGGGGGTGGGCGTCAGGAAACCTTCTTCGTCGAATATGCGCCAGTGGAGATTGGTTTCCGTCCCAACAATAGTCGGGGTCGGTAGTCCAGTCGTCCTCGTACTCGTGCCCCTCGTCGTAGACGTACTCGGGATCATAGTGTGTCAGGGTCTCCAGGTGGGCGCGCCACTGGTCGGGGTGGAGGATGCAGTGGATGACACGGCGGCGGCGTGCAGCCTGTGCCGCATCCGGCGTGGTGTCGCCGTGCCCCGGCGGCACGCGCCAATCCCGGTGGGTCCAGCGCGGCACCGGAGCGGGTTCGAGAACCCGGTCCCTGTCGGAGGGGGGCGCTTGTTCCCGTACAACCGTGTCGGTGGTCATGACGTGCGTGCTCCTAATGTGAGGTGCCCGGTACGATTCATTGTGCTGTGAGACTGCGACAGTACCGCAGGTATTGGCGCCGGGCACCGGTACGAGCCTCCATTCACGGTGCTGAACGGTCGATGCCGCTTCCGGGCAGGTGGCAGGAACTACGGAACGCGGTTCGCCCCCGATGTGCCGATTTCCCAGTACAATCCATGCGGATTGGTGAAACAGTGTTGGGTCAAGGGCATCCGTTGCAACACTCGGTAGACATCAAGACACTGGGCAGGTCCGCGGTGCTCGGTGCAGCCTCCAACGTCCTAGCCCTGGCTTCCGTGATTGGAATCCTCTACCTTGGTTTTG
>DAOUIC010000298.1:0-9100 GCA_034428255.1 Anaerolineales bacterium | reverse complement strand
CAACCAAAACGGGGGATGGGAACAACGATGACCGAACCAACTGTGCGTCTCACCATGGCGCAGGCCATTGTCCACTTCCTGTGTGCCCAGTACACGGAGCGCGACGGCCGGCGCCAAGCCTTCTTTGCCGGATGCTTCGGCATCTTCGGACACGGCAACGTGTCCGGAATGGGCCAGGCCCTGCAACAGTACCCTGCGCTCCGCTATTACCAAACCCGCAACGAACAGGCAATGGTGCATACCGCCATTGGCTTTGCCAAGCACAGCCGCAGGTTGCGGACGCTGGCTTGTACCTCCTCCATCGGTCCCGGCGCCACCAACATGGTGACGGGGGCGGCCACGGCCACCATCAACCGCCTTCCGGTGCTGCTGTTGCCGGGCGACATCTTTGCCCGGCGCAATGTGGCACCGGTCCTGCAACAACTGGAGTCCGAACACAGCCAGGATTTCTCGGTCAACGACACGTTTCGCCCGGTCAGCCGCTATTGGGACCGCATCAATCGCCCGGACCAGTTGGTGTACAGTCTGCCGGAGGCCATGCGCGTCCTGACCAGCCCCGCGGATACCGGCGCCGTCACGATTTCCATCCCGCAGGATGTGCAGACGGAAGCGTTCGACTATCCCGCAGCTCTGTTTGAGGAATGGGTGTGGCACGTACCGCGCCCGCGCGCAGACTTGGCCAGCCTGCAACGAGCTGCGGAGTTGCTGCGCGGAGCCCAGCGGCCGCTCATCGTGGCGGGTGGTGGCGTCCAATACAGCGAAGCCGAAGACGCATTGCGCGCGTTTGCGGGCCGAACCGGCATCCCCGTCGCCGAGACCATGGCGGGCAAAGGCAGCCTGGACTTCGATGATGCCAGATCCTTGGGGGCCATGGGGTTGACCGGAACGTCTGCTGCCAACATCTATGCCCGGGACGCGGATGTGGTCATGGGGGTTGGCACCCGTTGGAGCGACTTCACCACCGCCAGCAAGACCGCCTTTCAAGATCCGGAAGTCCGCTTCATCAACTTGAACGTGTCCGAGTTTGATGCCGGCAAGCACCAAGGGGTGTCGGTTACGGGCGATGCCAGGGTCTGCCTGGAGGAACTGGACGCGATGCTGTCAGACAAAATCACCGACGCCGACCTTGATGCCCGCATTGCGGCGCTCAAGGAGGAGTGGGAATCGGAGGTGGACCGGATTTACGCCTTGCACGAGTCGGACAGCGGAGTAGCCGCGCAGGGTGCGCTCATAGGCGCCGTGAATGAGCAGGGCGGTCCGGACGCTGTGATGGTCGGTGCTGCCGGCAGCCTGCCGGGCGACTCCCACAAGTTGTGGCGCAGCCGCCATCCACTGCAGTATCACATGGAATACGGGTATTCCTGCATGGGATACGAAATCGCCGGTGCCCTCGGCGTAAAGATGGCGGAACCGGACCGGGAAGTCTATATCCTGGTTGGAGACGGTTCCTATCTGATGATGGCTTCGGAGATTGTCACTTCGGTCCAGGAGGGCTACAAGCTGACAATCGTGCTGATGGACAACAGCGGTTTCAAGAGTATCGGGGGTCTAAGCCGATCCCTGGGCCAAAGCGGCTTCGGCACCCGATACCTGTTCCCCGAGAACGGTGCGTTGCCTACGGATGAAGCCGGTGGCCACAAGCGTCCCCTGCCGGTGGACCTGGCCGCCAACGCCGCCAGTCTGGGTGCCGTGGTCATTGGCTGCAATTCGGTGGATGATGTTGTGGAGGCACTGGCACGCGCCAAGGCCATTGACCGCACGGTCGTCATCCACGTCACCAACGACCGCTATCTCGGCGTGGATGTCTATGAGTCCTGGTGGGACGTGCCCGTGGCCGAAGTCAGCGAAATCGACACGGTCAACGCGGCGCGCGAGGAATGGGAGCAGATGCGGTCCCAGGAGCGCTTCTACCGCTAGCCAAGGTTCGGGGCTGGAGGACCGCTAACGGTGCTCCGGCGTCGACAAGCAGGGAAGGATGCAAGCCATGATTGTCAAGAACTTCGTCAACGGATCGTTTGCGGCCAGCCAATCCGAAGACACCATGCCGGTGCGCAATCCGGCCTCCAACGAACTATTGGCGACACTGCCGTTGACGACTGCCATTGAAGTCGACACGGCTGTGCAGACTGCCCAGGCCGCCTTTCCGGCATGGCGCCGCACCCCGGTCGTGGATCGGGTTCAGCCGATGTTCAGGCTCAAGGCCCTGCTGGAGGAGCACTTCGAGGACATTTCACGCACGGTGACCCTTGAGTGCGGCAAGACTCTGGTCGAGGCACGGGGCGAGGTCCGGAGGGGCATCGAAAACGTCGAAGTGGCCTGTGGCATGCCATCCCTTATTCAAGGGTGGAACAACGAGGACATCGCCCATGGCATCGACGAACACATGATGCGCCAGCCGTTGGGCGTGGTGGCGGCCATCACCCCCTTCAACTTTCCGGCGATGATCCCGTTGTGGTTTCTGCCCTACGGGGTGGCCACGGGGAATTCGTTCATCCTCAAACCCAGCGAAAAGGTTCCGCTGACCAGCCAGAAGCTGTTCGGTCTGATCGAGCAGGCGGGATTCCCTTCCGGGGTTGTGCAACTGGTCAACGGCGGTGCGGATGTCGTAAATTCGCTCATCGATCATCCCCTGGTGCGCGCCGTTTCATTTGTCGGATCCACACCGGTGGCCAAACTGGTCTACGCCCGGGCGACCGCCAACGGCAAACGCGCACAGTGCCAAGGGGGAGCCAAGAATCCTGTTGTCATCATGCCGGGCGTCGATGTGGAAGCCGCGGCCAATGCCATGGCCGAAAGCGCCTTCGGTTGTGCCGGCCAGCGGTGTTTGGCCCTGTCGACCGCGATCACGGTGGGCAAGATGCATGCTCCGTTTGCGGAGGCTATGGCCGACTTGGCAACTTCCAGGCGGGTGGGCAACGGATTGGACGACGATACCGAAATGGGACCGGTGATCACCGACGCGAGCCGCCAACGCATAGAAGGGATCCTGGCACAGGCCGACGACGGGGACGGACGCTTCGTGGTGGATGGCCGCGGCCGCAGCGTGGCCGGACACCCGGCCGGACACTGGATCCATCCAACAATCCTTAATGCGGAACCCGGCATGCCCGTGGCCCGGGATGAGATTTTTGGCCCCGTCCTCAGCCTGATGCAGGCCGATGATCTGGACCAGGCCATCGATTGGGTCAACGATCGGGCCTTCGGCAACATGGCCTGCCTGTTCACTCGGGACGGCAAGGCGGCACGCGAGTTCCGCCACCGCGCCGATGCCGGCAACATCGGCATCAACATCGGCGTGGCCGCGCCCATGGCATTCTTCCCGTTCAGTGGTTGGAACGAGAGCTTCTTCGGCGATCTCCATGCGCAGTCGCGGCACGGTGTGGAGTTTTACACGCAGACCAAGGTCGTGGTCGAACGCTGGTAGCCGATCCACTAAGGAGACATCATGCAGGCAGGAGTGTTTGCCGCTCCCGGACAATTCATCGTCGCGGACCGCCCGGAACCGTCGCTGGACACGGTTCCGCCGGATTGGGTCAAGCTTGAAGTCGATGCCTGTGGGGTTTGCGGCACCGACCTGCAAATCGTGAAGGATCCTCCCGGCCATCCAGCCGATCCCGGTGTGGTGCTTGGACACGAGTTGGCCGCCCATGTGGTGGAACTTGGGGCTGCGGCCACTTCCGTTCAGGAAGGGGACAGGGTTGTGTTAGCCCCCAACCTGTACTGCAGGGAACAGAACCTGGAGCCGTGTCCGCAATGTCTCAGGGGACGGACCAATCACTGCGCGAACTTCCACACCATCGGGATCCACCGGGACGGTGGGTTTGCAAGGTACGTGCTGGCACCGGACAAGGCCCTGCTGCCGATTGCGCCGGACTTGCCTCTGGGCGACGCAGTGTGGATTGAGCCGCTGTCCTGCGTCCTGGGGGGCTTCAACCAGTTCGAGGTTAACGACACGGACACGGCATTGGTCATTGGCGCCGGCCCCATCGGGGTCCTCCACGCCTTGATGCTCAAGTCCCGAGGCTTGTCCGTGATTGTCGCCGACCTCGCGGACACCAGGCTGGAACAGGTCCGGAACGCCGGTGTTGACCGGACCGTCAACGTCCAGGTGGAAAGCTTGGCGGAGACGGTCGACGAAGTGACCGACGGCCGCGGAGTCGATCTGATCGTCGACGCTGTGGGCGGGCAGATCGGCACCGCGGTGGACCTGGCGGCCATGATGGGCCAGATCTGCTGCTTTGGACTGAACTCTCTCACCCCCACAGTCAACCAGAGTCGGTTGACCGAACACGAACTCCGGATCTTTGGGACCTTCGTGGGTGTGGGCACCTTCCCGCAGGCCATTCAACTGCTGGAGGACGGCATGTTGCAGCCGTCCGGTCTCAACCTGACGATGCCCTTGGCCGACCTCGCAGAGGGCCTGGACCTGTGCCGCACCGGAGCTGCGGTCAAAGTCGTGGCAACACCCGGTTCCTAGTTGCCTGCATCTGAGCGGCCAGCAAACAGGTACTCCGCACAACCATGGCGTCCTACGGAATTGGGGTCATCGGCATGGGCTGGATGGGTGAGACCCACAGCCGGGCCTTCAGACAAATCCCCGAACGGTTTTGGAAGTCCGGACTTGATGTCCGTCTGGTGATTTGTGCGGATGAGGATGCGGACCGGGCCGAACAGGCCCGCCAACGGTTCGGCTTCGAGAATTGTTCGACGGATTGGCATACGGTCGCGACCCATCCGGGCGTGGACATCGTCACGATTGCCGTGCCAAATCAACTGCATCGGACCGTGGCCGAGGTGGTGGCTGCAGCCGGCAAGCACCTTCTGTGCGAAAAGCCGGTCGGTCTCGGTGTCGGGGATACGCGGGCGATCGCGGCAGCGGTTGTCCGGGCATCCGTGCAGTCGTGTGTCGGATTCAACTATCGCTGGGCTCCCCTCGTGCAGTATGCGCGCCAACTGCAACAGTCGGGCGACCTCGGCAAGCTCACGCATTTCAGGGGCCGGTTCTTTTCGATGTACGGCCACAATCCGCTCAGCCAGCTGAGTTGGCGATTTGAACGCGACAAGGCGGGGTACGGCTCGTTGGGCGATCTGATGTCGCATGTGTTGGACATGTCCAACTTCCTCGCGGGGCCGGTTGTACGCCTCTGCTCAATGCGTCACACCTTCGTTCCCAGCCGGCCCTTGCCGGTTCCGGGCAAGGGGACGCACTTTACGCTGGGGGCTCCGGAGGATCCGGCCGGTCCCGTGACCAACGAGGACTTCGTTGCCATTCTGGCAGAGTACGCATCCGGTGCCCGCGGTGTGCTCGAAGCGTGCCGCGTGGTGTACGGTCCCAAGTGCGAGTTTGCCTTCGACCTGCACGGCGACCGCGGTGCCCTCCGCTGGGATTTTGAACGGATGAACGAACTGGAGGTCTACCGGCCCACCGACAAGAACGCCATCGGCCGGGAACCGGACCCGCACGACGGGTACGCTCGGATACTGGCAGGACCCGAGCACCCCGACTTTGCCTGGTTCCAGCCGGGTGCCGGCATTTCCCTGGGGTACGACGACCTGAAGGCGCTGGAGGCGTTCCACTTTGTGCGGAACATCCATGAAGGCAAGCCGCACGCGCCGTCGGTGCACGATGCCTTGCGGGTGGCGGAAGCCCAACATGCCGCGTCCCAATCCTGGGAGACCGGTGGCTGGGTGGACATTCCCCAAGTCCAGGCAAGCTCCTGACGGCCAAACCGGGAAACAGTCATGGCATCACGCTTGGATCAGATCAGAATTGGCAATGCCCCGTGCAGTTGGGGGACCTTGGAGTTCGGCTCCCTGAAGGATGACCGGATTTCGTGGGACACCATGCTCGACGAACTGGCGGAGGCCGGTTACACGGGCACGGAGCTTGGAGACTGGGGATTTTTCCCAACGGATCCACACCATCTGGCCGCCGCGCTGGCGGAGCGCTCCCTCGATATGACCGGTGCCTATGTCGGCACTCGGCTTGAAGACGCGACGCAACAGGCCGAAATCGTCGAACACAATCTGATGATCGCCCGGCAGCTGCGCGCCGTGGCGGACCTGAACCACCAGAACCACGCTCCGTTCCTGGTGGTTGCTGCGGACAACGGATCGGATCCCGTGCGCATACAAAACGCCGGGCGCATCATCCCCGACATGGAGTTGGAGGATTCCCTCTGGCCGGTACTGGGAGAGACCATCAACCGGATTGCGGTCGCGGCGCGGGACGAGGCCGGCATTGCGTCGGTGGTGCACTTCCACGCGGCCGGCTGGATCGAGACGCCACGCGAGATCGATAGGCTGCTGGAGCATGTGGGTGACCACGTGAACCTCGTGTTCGACACCGGGCACTTCGCGCTGGGTGCCGGCAGCGCCGATACAGTTCTGGCAACCATGGACCGATTGGCTTCCCGCATTGGCTATGTCCACTTCAAGGACTGGAGTTCCCGTCTTGCCGCCGAGGTTGCCGAGGCGGAACTCGACTACTTTCAAGCCGTTGCCAAGGGCGTGTTCTGCGAGTTGGGCCAAGGGGATGTGGACTTCCCCGCGGTGCGCGACTGGCTGCTGCGTACCGGCTACACCGGCTATGTCACCGTTGAGCAGGATGTCGTAGCGGGATTGGGGTCGCCCTTCGAAAGTGCGCAGCGCAATCGCAGGTACCTGGCCGACATCGGCTTTGTCAACTGACCGTCGAACGGTCGCCACCCGGACTCAAGGAGTTAGTCGTGCTGGAACCCGTCTACACGCATGAGCGCAACTTTGGTTGCCGTCTGACCGAGATGACCTACCGGGGCTTGAAGTCCCTGGTGATGGAGAACGAGCTCCTGCGCGTCACCATCCTGGTGGACAAGGGCACCGACGTCTTCGAATTCCTGCACAAGCCCACCGACACGGACTTCATGTGGCGGTCGCCCCTGGGGGTACGCGCCACGCGCAACTTTGTCCCCTCGAATCCGCGGGCCGACGGGCCTTTCCTGGACTACTACTTCGGCGGCTGGCAGGAATGCTTCCCGGTTGGTGGGTATCCGACCACTGTCGCGGACGGCGAGTTCGGGTTGCACGGTGAAACCCCGTTGATGCCCTGGAACATGCAAGTCCTGTTGGATACTCCCGAGTGCATTTCGGTGAAGTTCGATGTCCGTACCTACCGTGCGCCGCTGCGCATTGAGAAGGTGGTCACCCTGCACCGTTGGCAGGCCAACCTGCAGTTTCATGAAATCGTGACTAACGAAGGCGATGTTCCCTTTGAGATTCTTTGGGGCCATCACCCGGCGTTTGGAGCGCCGTTCCTCGACAGCAGTTGTGTGGTCGATTTGCCAGGTGCCAAGGTGCGTGTGGTCGAGGCGGAATCCACAACACGTCTGGAATCGGGCGAAGACTACACTTGGCCATTCGTCAAGGGCAGGGATGGCAGCACGATTGACCTGAGCCGCATACCGGGCCCGGAAACCAAGTCTCACGATCTGGCATTCCTGTTTGATCTCGAAGCGGGATGGTACGGGTTGACAAACCAGGCACGCAAGGTGGGCTTCGGCATGTATTGGCCGACCGAGATCTTCAACTCCATCTGGTTCTGGCAGGTATACCGGGGCAGCGCGGGCCATCCCTGGTACGGGCGTACCTACAACATCGCCCTGGAACCGTGGACGGCACCGTACCACCACTTCGCCGAGGCCCAATCGCACTCGGCGACGCGCATGATGGCACCGGGCGAGGTGCTGGACATTCGGTTTGGTGCCGTGGCCTATGCCGGTCTTGAGCGAGTCACGGGTATCTCGACTTCGGGCGACGTTTCGGGATCCTGACCGGAAGATGATTTTGGCCCGGCCCGGTTGATTCGGGCTCGGTTCGGTGCTGCCTACTTGGGTTCCTGCCGGCACCGCTGCCCGCGCTGGAGGGACGGGTTGCGGTGCCGGCGAGCCTCTGCTTTGGGTTCCCAACCTCATGGCACTGGCGGGAGCCGCGACCCTGGCCCCTATGTGTTTCCCAACCTGGTACAGCGCGGACTTGGCACAGTTGCCTGCGTCCGCAAGGCGCGCATCCTGTCGCTTCGGCATTCAACCACACCGTGAGCCAGTTGGCCATGGGTGTACTGTTTGGCCTGGGCATTGCGTACGCAGTGCCGGTCCTGTTCCTACCCACCGTGTACGGTTTGTTCATCTCCGGCAACGGCTAGGCGGTGGTGAAGGCTGAATTCGCACGAGCCTGAAGGCATCGGTTGGGCAGGCCATCCCCGCTACCGTACCGGAGCCGAAATTTCAACGTGGTCGCAGACCTGCAACCAAGGACACTGTCAACATGGATCCGTTCGTATACCGCGGCGAGCACACCAACCAGATCAGCTTTCCGCTGGGAGGCATCGGAGCCGGCTGCATCGGGTTGGCGGGCAACGGGCGCCTTATCGACTGGGAGATTTTCAACCGGCCCAACAAAGGCAGTGTCAACGGCTTTTCCCATTTCGCCGTCAAGGCGGAAAGCCGCGACGAGGTGGTGGACGCACGGATCCTGCACGGCAATCTGGCGGCTCCCTATCAGGGAGAACTGCACGGCGGCAAGTTTGGTACCTTCGGGTGGGGGCCCCGCCGCGAGTATTTGACCGGACTCCCGCACTTTGACGCCGTGGATTTCACGGGAAAGTTCCCGATTGCCGAACTCGATTTCATCGACGACTCCTTTCCCGGCAAGGTGCGGATGACCGCGTTCAATCCGTTCATTCCCACCGATGCCGATGATTCGGGGTTGCCGGCGGCCTTCTTCGAGTTCAACGTTGAGAACCCGACCGACGGGGAACTCACCTATTCGCTGGTCGGAGTCTTGTCCAACCCTTTGGCCAAACCTACGCGAAATCATGTCGAATCGACTCCATGGGGAACCGTACTCAAGCTATCGGGCGAGGGTGCCCAACCCGATGATCCGGCTTTTGGCGACATGGCTCTGGCCACGGATGCCCGTAACAACGGTGACATGGAGGTGAGCTGGCAAGAGTACTGGTTTCGGGGCAGCTGGTTCGACAATCTGGAGATCTACTGGAAAGACCTCGAAACAGCGGGGCCGTTCACCAATCGGACGTATTCGGATTCGTCGGCCAGGGGGCACG
>DAOUIC010000297.1:0-9001 GCA_034428255.1 Anaerolineales bacterium | reverse complement strand
CCCAAGCTGGGCCGGAAGTCCGTCGAGGGCCTGACCAGCCGCCTGACCGCCATTCACGGGGTCGTTCCCGATCCCTATTCGATCCCCAAGGGCTGTCCCTACCACCCGCGCTGCCACGATGCCGTGCGGGGAGTGTGCGACACGGACACTCCGACCCTGCACACGCTGCCGGGAGACCACAAGGTCCGCTGCGTCCTCTATGACGACTGATCCGGGCCGGGCGTCCAGGACCCTGCTGCCGGCCCTGGGGCCGGACGAGCGCGGTTTCATCCGGGAGTGGCTGTTCTGCGGCCCGCGCCTGCAGAAGCTGTCCGATGCAACGGCTTCCGGCAGGCCGGAAGCCGAGTTCCGCCGGGCCGCGGCGGCCCGGCTGCACAGCACAAACCCCGGCATCCAGGGGCCCTTCGTGGAGTTTGCCAGTCCCTTCCCGGACGACAAGCCCCTGCGCTGGCAGGTGGTCCGGGTACGGGAAGACCGCTTCCTCTACGGCACCGTCTTTGCCCACACGCCGCACTCGGTGCACTGCTGGGCCATCGCCCATGCGGAACTGAAGGAGGACTGGTCGGGAGAGGTCCGGCTTACGTCGAACGGGCCGGCGGACGTCTGGGTCAACGGCAGCCACGCCTGGCAAGTGGATCACTTCTCCCTGCAGACGCCGGTCACGGCGACCGGCCGCCTGGACCTGCCGGCAGGCCAAGTCGAACTCCTGGTGCGGTTCACCGCGATTGCGCTGCGGGCCTCCCCCATGGTCATGGCCCTGCAGTTGCCGGAACCTCCGGCGGCCGCCTGGTTTGTGCCGGCGGATTCCCGTTGGGCCAAGGAACACCGGGAATTCTCCGAGATCCTGGATGACGCCTACCTGAACCGAAGCGCCTTCGACCGCGCGTCCCCGGTAACACTGCACTGGCCGGAAACCAAGCCGCTGGAGCGCGAACTCGTGGTCCGCCTGCAACGGACCGACGGGCGCATCTACGCCGAGCAGCAGACCCAGGGCCGCAAGCTACCCTTCATGACCCTGGGCAACACCTACCAGTACCCCCAGGACGAGTACGAGATTCTGGTGCTGCCCCCGCTGGTGGAGTACTACACGCACAACCGGCGGCACTTCCGCCGGTTCTCGGCCTGGCTCAACGGCAACGTGGCCTATTCGGACCGGCACTTCGGCACCTGGAGCCAACGGCGCGAGGAAGCACTGCGCCATGCGGCGGCGGCAAAGGGCACCGTCTTCCACGAAATGGCCCGCCTGGAACTGGGACAGTGGGACAAGGTGGACTGGGACCGGTTTCGCACAACCGCCGCCGAGATTGCCGGCAGGGCCGACTGCAGCGACTTCCACCTGACCGGCATCCTGGGCTGCCTCCTGCGCTGGGGGGACGAATCGGAATTCCCGGCGGATCTCCGCACCGAACTGCGAGATGTAATCCTGGGCTTCCGCTACTGGATGGACGAACCGGGGCAGGACGCCATGTGCTTCTGGACCGAGAACCACCAGATCCTGTTCCACACCTGCGAAATCCTGGCCGGCCAGTTCTATCCCCGCCACCGCTTCGGCAACAGCGGCCTGACCGGTGCCGAACACAAGGCCCTGGGCGAACGACGCGCCCTGGCCTGGCTGCGCAAGCGGGCCGCCGGCGGCTTCCGCGAGTGGGACTCCAACACCTACTTCGAGGAGGATGTTCTGGCGCTCACGCACCTGGCCGACCTGGCGGAAGACGAAACAGTCCACGAAATGGCCGTGGTGGTGCTCGACAAGCTGTTCTTCTGCATGGCGGTCAACTCCTACTGCGGCGTGTTTGGTTCCACCCACGGGCGCAGCTACGCCCCCTATCTCAAGACTGCCTACCGCGAACCCACATCGGGCCTGGGGCGCATGCTGTGGGGCATGGGCATACACAACGACCACGTGCTGGGCACCGTGTCGCTGGCCTGTGCCGTCAACTACCGCCTGCCGCCCGTAATCGAGGCCATCGCCCGCGATCCGGCAGCGGAAATCTGGAGCCGGGAGCGGCACGCCGGAGAACTCGAGCCGGATTTGGATCGCGAGGCCGGCACCTGGGAAGTCAACAAGGCCATCTTCCGCACCCCCGACTACATGCTGGCGGCCGCCCAGGACCACCGGCCCGGTGAACCGGGCGTGCAGGAGCATATCTGGCAGGCCACCCTGTCCCCGGAAGCCGTGGTCTTCGTCACGCATCCGCCGGTGACCAGCGAGGACGGCTCCCACCGTCCCAACTACTGGCACGGCCACGTGCGACTGCCCAGGGTGGCGCAGGACCGGGACGTGCTCTTTGCACTGCATGATTTGGGCGAGGACGACTGGATGGGCTTCACGCACGCCCATTTTCCGACCCAGGCCTTCGATGCCTACTACATCCAGCGCAACTGGGCGTTTGGCATGAAGGGCAACGGCTATGTGGCGCTAACGGCATCGGCCCCGCTGCGCATGGTGCAAACCGGCCCGACGGCCCGGCAGGACCTGCAGGCCGCGGGTTCCCAAGTGGTGTGGACGCTGCAGATGGGCCGGCGCGAACAGGATGGCGAGTTCAGGGACTTCCGTGCCCGCGTGCTGGAGCTGCCGCTGGAGATGCAAGGCCTAAATGTCCGCTTCGAGAGCCTGCGCGGCGACCGCTACGAGTTTGGCTGGACAGGTCCGCTGCTGAAGAACGGTGAGGAGGTTCCGCTCTCCAGCTATCCCCATATCGACAATCCGTACACGTCCACGCCGCTCAATGCCGAGAGCATGGAGATTCAGTTTCAGGATCTCCTGCTGCGCCTGCACCTGGTGTAGGTATCCTGAACATCATCCCAATGGTCCGGCACGGCTCCGAACCATTGGTCAATTGGGCTGTTGCGGAACCAAACCTGATGCAATCCGCCGCTCCTGGCCGGTTGGTGCCCTGTCTTCCAAAACGAGGTGGCCCCGTCACTCCGATTGGCTCTCGCGGATGTCAATGTCCACATCGCGGCCCAGTGCCGGCAGCAGGCGCAGAAGCCGCTCCAAGGTGAACTCCCCGAAATTCCCTCGCAGCAGGCGCGACACATCGGGTTGAGACAGCCCGAGCAGTCGTGCCGCCTCGACCTGCTTGAGGCCGTGCTCCCGAATGATCCTGTCGATGCGCGTGACCAACTCGGCCTTGAGCAGGTGGACATCGGCATCCGGAAACTCCAAGTCGGCAAATACATTGTCGCTGCCCCGTTCGATCTTCATGTTTTCGAGTTTCATTTGCCTACCTTCCGCCATAGTGCTCGCGGTAGTGTTGCCCCGCCATGAACCTGCGCCTTATCAGGTCGAGTTCCGGCTTCGGAGGTGCGATACCCCGCCGGGCCTTCATCGGGAACACGTGCAGCGGCTGCCGGAACAGACCTGCCATTGCACCGCGTGCGGGTTAAAGGCCAACCGGGACATGGAATGCTGCCCGGAACATCCAGGCAAACCCGGCAGACAGGTCGTCCGTCGCGCGCATGGAAACCAGTAGACGGGCCCCGGCCCACACGGTCGGCGAAGTGCGAGCCGGGGAACCGTTCGAACCGTTCCACCACGGATAGTGGCCGGAAAGCATGGCTTCGGGAGACCGGTTCGGACCAAAGCCAACAAAGATGAAACCGTGTCGCAACACCTCAATGGTTTGGCAATTCATGCTCTAATCATGCAATACTCATGACATGGGCAATCTGCAAGTCAAAAATATACCTGAGGACCTTCACGAGCGCCTGCGCCTCCATGCCCGTGAGAACCGCTGTTCCATAAGCGCCATCGTACTTACTGCCGTCGAGCGGGAGTTGGCTAGGCGGGACTGGCGGAAACGTTTGGCCCAGCGCCCTAAGACCAATCTGGGCGTGGAAGCATCGGCCTTGCTCATGGAGGAACGCTCCATCCGCGATCAGGAGACTGGATGAGCCGGTATGTTGTCGACGCTTCGGTCGCTGTCGAATATCTTCTGAGGACGCCCCTTGGTCTGACGGTGGCTGACATCGTCGAGGACTCCTCGTTGGTGGCACCCGAATTGATGGACGCGGAAGTGATGTCGGTGCTGCGGCGGGCGGTGCTGAATGGGCGGCTTGAAGAAACGCGGGCGCAGATGGTGGTCGAAGATCTGGTCCATTGGCCGGTGGAGCGCGTGTCGCACCAAACCCTGGCTCCTTTGGCTTGGCAATACCACCGGAATGTCAGCATCTACGACGCCTTTTACGTCGCAGTTGCACACATCCACGGTCTCCCTCTGATGACTGCCGACGGGAGGCTTTCACGAGCACCGGGTCTGGGCATAGCCGTACAGTACATTCGCATGGGATGATTCAACATCTGTGCCAAGACAGAGGAAGCCTCACGCACCGGGCCGGAACGAAGCCAATAACAGCCGTTAAGCGGTACTGCGTCAACCTGCAGCGGATGCGGGGGGCTCGGAGTGACCGGAGAGCGGTCCGGCCATGGGCCGCCGGTCAACCTGCTGAACACTACCGACAGCAGACTCAGGCCAAAGAGGTTTCGAGCCAGGGAGTTTGAGGGACGGACCCTGGTCTCTACGCGGCGAGCAAGATACAACGGAAAAGCCACCCAAGGGCCAGATCCCGATTGCGGCGCGGTGGCAGCCAAGCCCTCGCCTGTCGCCGCCAGGCTGCCCCATGGGATGACGCAGTGCGGGTGACTACGACCCCTAGGATTTGTTCAACGTGGATGCCCCCCCGGTCTCCCCAGGATGTGGGTACCTAAAGGAACATTCTGCGCTGTTCCACCCTCTCAGCGCTCCCGACGCCGCCACATGACGACCACAACCACGACAATCACCAGCCAGACCCAACCCGGGATGGCGGCAAACAGGCCGAACACGGCGGAAATCACCCCGCCGAGAATGCCCAGGAAAGCACCGAAGGCGACGAGCACCACGAACGCAAGGAGCAGGGCCACGAAGCAGCCGCTGCAGGAAAGGAGGGATTCATCCATGTATCTCAGATGGGTGGTTTGCTCGTATGCCGAGTCGGCTTGGACCGCATGGCCGCCCCCGACTTCAACAGGCGCAAGCCAACGGCTGAACCTGCAATATACTTACGCCGGACGTACGGGGCAGGTTGCGCGACGCCTCTCCAGGACCATGGCCTGCCTTTGCTCTATGCTGTCCACCCTCCCACCCCGACCTGCCATTGATCCGCGGTGCCCATGAACGTCTACCAAGCTGTCATTGAAATCCTCAAGCGCGAGGGAACGGAGTTCCTCAGCTGCTTCCCCGCCAATCCGCTGATCGACTACGCGGCGGCAGGCGACATCCGCCCGATTCTGGCGCGCACCGAACGCACCGTCATCAACATCGCGGACGGCTTCTCCCGCATCCACAACGGCAACCGCATCGGTGTGTGCTGCATGCAGGCCGGCCCGGGGATCGAGAACGCCTTTGCCGGCGTGGCGCAGGCCTATGCCGACTCCGTGCCGGTCCTGATTCTGCCCGGGCAGGGCGGTGTTGACCGCACCGATGTGCCACCGGAGTTCGACGCCAGCCGCAACTACCAGCATGTGACGAAGTGGGTGGCTCGCATCAACACCCCGGAACGCACGCCCGAAATGCTGCGCCGGGCCTACCAGATGCTCCGGTCCGGTACGCCCGGCCCCGTCATGCTGGAACTGCCGTCCGACGTGGGCTCCGCCGAGTTCGGCGACAGCGTGGATTATGAACCCGTGCGCCCGGTGCGCTACGGCCCTGATCCGGCCGATGTGGATCGGGCGGCCGACTTGTTGCTGGCAGCACAGCGGCCGGTCATCCAGTCGGGTCAGGGTGTTCTCTATGCCGAGGCCACCGACGAGTTGGTGGAGCTGGCCGAACTGCTCCAGGCCCCGGTCATGACCACCTTGCCGGGCAAGAGCAGCTTCCCCGAGGATCACCCGCTGTCGCTGGGCTGCGGCACCTACACCGGCCCGGCCCAGGTAAAGCACATGCTGGCACAGGCGGACTGCCTGTTCGGCGTCGGCACCAGCTTCACCCGCATGTTTCTGAGCACCCCGATTCCACCCGGCAAGACGGTGATCCACGCCGCCCTGGACGAACGGGATCTGAACAAGGACCTGGTTCTGGACCAGGCGTTGATGGGCGATGCCAAACTGGTCCTGCAGGCCCTGCTGGCGGCGCTCAAGGCCCGCGGCACCGTGTCGGAGAAGGACTCGGCCGGCGAAGTCAGGGAACTGCGTAGCGCCTGGGAGGAGGAATGGGGGCCGAAGCTGACCTCCGACGAAACACCGATCAATCCCTACCGGGTCATCCATGACCTGCAGCAGGCCGTGGACGTGTCCAACACAATCGTGACCGCCGACTCCGGCAACCCGCGCGACCAGATTTCCCCCTTCTACATGACCTGCAAGCCCAACACCTACATCGGCTGGGGCAAGTCGACCCAACTGGGCTATTCGCTGGGCCTGGCCATCGGTGCCAAGCTGGCTGCGCCGGAGAAGCTGGTGGTGAATTTCGTTGGCGATGCCGCCATGGGCATGTGCGGCATGGACATCGAGACCTCCGTGCGCTCCCAGGTGCCGATCCTGACCCTGGTGGTCAACAACTCGGCCATGGGCGGCTACGAGAAACACCTGCCGGTTGCCACCGAGAAGTACGGGACCAAGTTCCTGTCGGGGGAATACGCCGATCTGGCCGCATCCCTGGGGGCCTGGTCCGTAAAGGTGACCGATCCGGCTGATATCATCCCTGCCATCAAGGATGCGGCGGAGCAGAATGCCGCAGGACGGACCGCCTTGGTCGAATGCATCACCTGCGAGGAACGGCAGTTCTCCCTGGTGCGCTGACCCGCCATGGCCTCCATCCCACACCGAAGGTGAATGGCGCGGTTTCCGCCACACGGAACTGAAACGGATGCCAACGATGTCCGCGCCCGATGCGCTTGATACGCCTGTCGGATGTGGGCAGTTATGACAACACTACAGGTTTCCGAGGAGTCTCCGATGGCCCATATCCAATGCGCGAGCCTTCCCGGTCGGCGCGGCAACCGGGGGCTGCGAGCCCTGGCCGCGGCGGTGCTGGTGTGCCTGTTTGGACTGGCCGCCCTTCCGGGGACGGTACTGGCCCAGGAACTGACCTGTCAGGATGAGCAATCCGTCCTCGGGCAACTGACCACGCGCGCCCATGCCTGGACGTGCATCGCAGAGCCATGGCATGTCTTCGACCTGGCCAGCGACAACTGGAAGCCGATGTCCGACCTGTCGAACATTCAACAGGCTCAGTTGCAGGTCTATGTCAACAGTTTCAAGGCCGGGCGCTTTGACGACTTCGTGGTCGGGGACAGTCCGGCGTGGCAGGGATCAGGCAACCTGGCATGGCAGCGGGAATTCGCGGCCGTGGGTTTCCGCGATGCAGGCAAGGGCAATCTGTTCGCCGTGGCGATGTGGGTGGACAACGCCGTCGATTTCGATGCCTTCGACACACAGGTGGCATCGCACTCCGATTCCTGGGAGGCGCTCACGCTGACCACGAGGAGTATCCCTTGGCTGGAGGGGGGCACTGCCCCGCAACAGCAAGCCTGGCTGCTGTCGGGCAGCCAGGCCCGGAGTCTGCTGAACCTCGACGGGAACTTCGCCAACAACCGTTATCTGGTGGTCGAACCCACCCCCGCTCTGCGCGAACTGGGCGGGATGCCCATCCTGGCGTTCTTCTCCAGCACCCCCATCCCCACGGAGGATCTGTCCGGCCTGTTGGACAGCCTGCACTTTGTCCATACCTTGCCGCCGACGGACCCGGATCCCGATTTGGTCTTCCAGTCCGAGGCGACCACCGGCCTGCTGGCATTGATTCCGTCATTGGCCCAGGCCGGCCAAGCCGCGATCGACAACCAAATCCAGGACATACGAGCCTCCGCCGTGGAGTTCGCACGGGAAATGCCGTTCACCGCCCTGTTGCCCTGGCAACTGTTGACCGCAGCCAGCGACCTGTATTGGGCACCCTACGACCTGCACAGCGGCCGCTTGATTCTCTGGGAGTACACCGGCGGCGCTCACGGCAACCTGTCCGTTGACACTTGGACTTTCACCGCCTCCGGAAACCCGGTTGCCTTGACCGACCTGCTGGCCGTGTCCGAGGCCGAGGCGCTGGCGCTGATCGTGCAGGCCGCCAAGGAACACCGCACCGCGGCCCTCGACCCGGAACAGGATCCCGACATGGCCCTCCAGTGGGTGGACGACGGGTTGCAGAGCCTGGATGACATCTCCGGCTGGAATCCGGTTCGCCGACACGGCCGGCTTTGGCTTCTGATCACACTGGAGCCCTATGTAATAGCTCCGTGGGTGGATGGCGTACAGGAAGTCTGGGTACAGGTGCCGCTGCAAGATCCCAGATGAGAAGACCAAGGCCGACCGGTGCTGCATGCCGGTCGGTCGGCCGGCCTGCGGCATGAACACATCGCGCCAGCAGGCCCTGGTCCTGTTTGTCGCCGGCCTCTCCGGGCTCGCCGCCGGAACCGCCTATCTCGGGACCCTGGACGGCTCGGGGCTGTGGCTGCGTACCGCGGTGGCCGCAGGCGTCCTCACAGCCATCCTGGCGATTCTGTGGTTCAACCTGGACGCCAACCATCCGGTTGGGCAGCCCAATGCACCGTTTACGGGCCTGGGACCAGGGAACACCGTGTCCGTTCTGCGCGGCCTGGTCCTGGCGCTGCTGGCGGGCCTGATCCCGCCGTTTGCCAACGGGGCATGGCCGCCGGCCCGGGCCGCAGCGACGTTGCTCGTGGTCGTGTTCATGCTGCTGGATCTGGCGGACGGCTGGCTGGCCCGACGCACCAACAGGGTGTCCCTGCTGGGCGAACGACTGGACATCGAGACGGACAGTGCGGGCCTGTTTGTGGTTTCCCTGCTCGGTGCCCTTTGGCACCTGCTGCCACCCTGGTACGTGGGAGTGGCCCTGCTGAGGCCGTTGTTCGTGGCGGGACAGGCACTGCGTGTGCGCAACGGCCTGACCAACCATCCCTGGCCGGCCAGCGACAGCCGCCGCCGGTCCGCTGCCTGGCAAAGCATTTT
>DAOUIC010000296.1:0-2267 GCA_034428255.1 Anaerolineales bacterium | reverse complement strand
CGTTGCCGAAGTCGACGGCAAGTTTGCGGCCCTGGGCACCGTGGGCGAACCGTTCTGGTCGCTGCAGGAGGGCAAGGTGCACCTGAGTGTCGAGGTAGATCCCGACTATCTGGACCGGGGCATCGGCACGCGGCTGTTCGCAGACCTTGAGGCGCTGGCGCGCGCACGCGGACCCGTGCGCCGTCTAATCACCGGCACGCAGGAGGATAAGACAGCGGCCAGCGACTTCCTCAGGGAACGGGGCTTTGAAGTAGCCATCCGAGAACCCATCTCGGAGTTGAACATGCCAGCCTTCGACGAAACTCCGTTCGTTCACAAAATCCAACAAGCCGAGACCAGTGGCATCCGGCTGGTCAGCCTGGCGGATCTGGCCCGGGAATATCACAACTGGCAGGAACGGCACTGGCAGCTCGACACCGCCATCATGCAGGATGTTCCAACTCCCGATCCGTTCAGTCCGCGCACACTGGAGACGTTCATCCGCCAGCATATCGGCAACCCGGGATTCTCGCCGGACGTAACGCACGTGGCGGTCCACGGTGACGAATGGGTCGGCATTTCGGAACTGTATATCGATCCCAACCATCCGGAGGTGGGCGGCACCGGGCTGACGGGCGTCACGCGGCCTTGGCGGCGCAAGGGGCTGGCCACGGCGCTGAAGTTGAAGGTCCTGCGCCAGGCCCGGGCCAAGGGTGTGCGGCGGGTCATCACGGACAATGAGGAGAACAATCCCATGTTCCAAATCAACCTGATGCTGGGCTTCAAGGCCAAACCGGCCTGGCTGGGATGGCAACTGAACCTGTCGGAAAAGGACTGAACCACCGGCAGCAGACCTGGCCGTACTCCGCATGCGAAGATGGCAGAGCCTCGTGTCGGGTCTGATGAAGTGGGCAGGGCCAGGATGTTTGCCTGCCCTGCGCCGCCGATTGCCGCCTGCAACCCTCGAAAAACCCCGAAACGGCAATGCTGATCCGCGACTTCGGATTTAGCGACAGCGACTATCAGGCCCTTCGGATCCTGATGGAGAAGATCTATCCACAGGAACCAACATCGGTCGAATTTCAGCGTTTCGAAGATGAAAGCAGACCCAATGTCTGGTGGCGCAAGCGCGTTGTGGAGGTCGAAGGCAAGGTTGCGGCGTTGGGTACCGTGGGAGAGCCGTTTTGGTCGCTTCAAGAAGGCAAGGTTTACCTCAGTATCGAAGTGGATCCCGACCACCTCAACCGAGGCATCGGCACGCGGCTGTTCGCGGACCTTGAGGCACTGGCGCGCGCACGCGGCTCTGTTCACCGTCTGATTGCCGACACGCGGGAGGACAAGACGGAAGCCAGCAACTTCCTCAAGGAAAGGGGCTTTGAAGTGGTCATCCGCGAGCCCATTTCGGAATTGGATCTGCCGACATTCGACGAAACCCCTTTCGTGCAGAAACTTGAACAAGCCGAAGCCCACGGCATCCGATTGGCCAGCCTGGCAGACCTGGCCCGGGAATATCCCGACTGGCAGAAGCGGTTCTGGCGACTCGAAACGGACATCTTTCGGGATGTTCCAACTCCCGATCCATCCAGTCCCCCCACGCTGGAAACCTTTATCCGCCAGCACGTTGGGAACCCGGGCTTCTCGCCGGACGCAACGCATGTGGCAGTCAGCGGAGACGAATGGGTTGGCATATCGGAACTGTTTATTGACCCCAACCATCCTGAGGTTGGCGGTACCGGGCTCACGGGCATCACGCGGCCTTGGCGGCGCAAGGGACTGGCCACGGCTCTGAAGTTGAAAGTGCTGAGGAAGGCCAAGGCCAAGGGTGTCCGTCGAATAAACACGGACAACGAGGAGAACAACCCGATGTTCCAAATCAATCTGATGCTCGGCTTCAAGGTCAAACCGGCCTGGTTGGGATGGCAACTGACGCTGGCGGACCATGGCTGAAGATCCGGCGGCAGGCACGTCCAGTCTCCGCGGATGCAAGCTGCGACCCTTTGTTCCTGACTTGCCGGACTGGGAGGCGCTGGCGCGGCTGCACAACCGCGCCCAGCCGGAGGAACCCACCACAGCCGAGCAGCAGGCACACGTACATCGGTCAACTCCGGCGGACAGCTGGTGGGTGGAGCGCGTCCTCGAATGCCCAAATGGACACCTGATCGGCTATTCCACGCTGGGACAGGCCTTCTGGAGTGGCCGTCCGGATGTGTTCCACCTGCACATGATGGTCGATCCGGACTGGAGAAACCTTGGTCTGGGAACACTCCTCTACGACAGGGTCTGGACTT